>JAMPHU010000005.1 GCA_023663225.1 Candidatus Gastranaerophilales bacterium | reverse complement strand
GTCTGTCTGTCTGTCTGTCTGTCTGTCTGTCTGTCTGTCTGTCTGTTAAGATTATCGCTGACTTGTCCCATTTGTCAATACCTCAAGGTAGATTTATAAAAAAATTATAAACATATCTCTAATATTTGTCAACGAGTATTTTATCAGCGCTCTTGCCGGCGCAGATTATTTTCTGACGAGATATTGACAGGACGAAAGCTGCTTTTTCCAGCTCTCCTCCCAATAATGCTGACAGGCGTATAAATAATAATTGACCGCCTGCTTGGCAATCTGCGCTTCCGAGTATTCTTCCGCCGTTTTTACCACATTTTCCGCAAGCTTGCTTTTGACCTCCTCGTCCTCGGTCAAAAGCAAGATGCGCTCCGCCCATTCTGTCGGGTCTTCGTCCACCAGAAAACCGTTTTCTTTCTCTCTCACAATATCTTCCACTCCGCTTGCCTTCACCGCTACTACGGGAATACCTGCCGCCATCGCCTCCAAGATGACAATTCCCTGAGTCTCTGATTTTGAAGAAAAAAGAAAGGCATCCGCCGCCTTCAAGCATAGCGGAATCTTCGCATTTTCTATTCTCCCCGCCAAAATAATATTGTCCGCAAGTCCCAATTCTTTGGCCTTCTTTGAAAGGCGTTCCCGTTCCGGCCCTTCTCCTATGAATAGATGTCTAAATGTCTTTCCCTGCTGTCCCAGACGCTCCTTAAGCAGCTTCAGGCCTTCCAGTTGGAAATACAAATTTTTCTCCTTTGCCAATCTTGAGATCGTACAAAACAGAAAATCTGCATTTCCTATGTAACGTTTTCTGATCTCCGCCGCCCTTTTCGCATCCGGCGCAAAATTCTGCCGCGGAAGTCCGGTGGGCAGAACCTCCATCGGCACATTCATCCCTCTGCGATTCAAATATTTCTTCATACTGAGCGTTGGCGTCAAAATCAGATCGCACCGACGACAAAAATAAGCCAAGTACTTTTCCACGATACCCGTACACGCCTCCACAATCTGCAGCGCTTTGACATAGTGCAGATATTCTTCGTACCTGGTATGATAGGTATACACTACAGGGATACCATATTTTTTCCGAAGCATCAACGCAATATTACCTACTAAAGCCGGATGATGCACATGGATCACGTCGATCTGCAACTCCCGCACTTTCCTGTCAAATAAAGTGGTCAAAACATTGGGAATGGGCGCTCCCACAATCTTGATCGGAAAGGACGGATAACGGATCACGTACTCCTCATCCACTTGTCCTTCATAGCTCGGCGCAAAGACATACACTACATGTCCTGCCTGTCGCAACGCTTCGGAGAGATGTTCGATGGAAATTGGCACGCCCGCCATATATGGTTTGTAATTGTTGGTAAACATTGCGATCCTCATTTACATTCCTCCTCGTCAATTTAAATGAAACACAGTAAACACAGCGTCTCCAAACAAATATCCCGCGCCCACAAAGACCAAATTCCACACCGCGACCCCCAGCGCAGAACTGATACAATACCGCGCAAAATTCATCTTCAACACGCCCGCCGGAATGGAGATCAGCGTCCGCACCATGGGGATCAATTTGCTGACAAAGATTCCCATGCATCCCTTCTGCCGCAGATAATCCATTTTCTCCTCCACCAAAGCCTTTTGTTTGGGAAATCGCTTATAATATTTTTTGAGGAAAATAGCGCCTCCTGCCCGCCCCAGCAGATAAAGCACAATGCTCCCTATCAGACCTGCCAAAACGGTAATGATCATTGTCATAACAAAACTGATATTGCCTTTTGCCGCCCAAATTCCTGCCAAAGGCATGATCACTCCCGCGGGAAAACCCGGTAGATTCAAATATTCCAGCAGGACAATGACAAATATGGCGATTGCGCCGTAATCCATAAAATATTGCGTGATTGTCTGTAGATCCATTTGTTCACTCCTTCTTTTTTTCTTTTGTGACATGGGGGAAACGTACAACAACGGATAACACCCTTTTGTGCTATCCGTTGTCTAATATAAGAAATAAATCTAAAGATGGCTGTTAAAAAAAACAAAAGATATTCTAAAGATTATACCTGCAAATCGGCAATCGTCGCTTTCAGTTTATCCATATCGATCGGTTTGGCTGTGTGCGCGTTCATCCCAGCCTCCAACGCCTTCCTCACATCCTCGTCAAAGGCATCCGCCGTCATAGCAATAATGGGGATCGTCGCCGCCTCCTTGTGGCTGCTTGCACGGATCGCCCGCGCCGCCGCATAGCCGTCCATAACAGGCATATGGACATCCATAAAGATCAGATCATACCGCCCCGGAGCGGCGGCAAGAAATTTATCCAGCACCTCCTGTCCGTTGGAGACGATATCACATTCCACGCCTTCCACCTTCATCAGCTCCATGAGCACTTCCTGATTGATCTCATTATCCTCTGCCACCAGAACCTTTAACCCTGACAGTTCTATGGTCTGTTTCGAAGAAACTGCAGTCTCATCCGCTTCATCATCCCACAACTGGGATACTGCCCTCCTCAAACTGGAAACAAAAAACGGTTTGGTCAGGCGGAGGCGAACGCTCGCCGTCTCCTCCTCCCAATCCGTAAAATCGTATGCCGCCAATCCTATGATCGGCACATTCGGAGTCGTCTTGGCTTGAATCTGCTTTGCGGCCTCCGCACCTTCCCTGCCGAGAATATCCAGATCAAGCAGGATCAACTGGTACTCCGACGATGCCTGCTCCACCGCGCCGCCTGAGTCCGTCACATAGGAGACCGAAACTCCCATCTCCTTCATCTGCGCCTGAATGTCCAGACAAATTTCCTCTTCACCCGCTACCAGCATACGGGCGATATTGTGATCTTTCCAGAACGTTTCCTCGCTGGCAATACGCCCTGCCACTTTCATTTCCAGCTCAACAGAGAAAGTACTGCCCTCCTCAAGCTTGCTCTGCAGGGAGAGTTGGCCTCCCATCAAATCCACAATATTCTTTGTGATCGCCATACCCAGTCCGGTGCCCTGAATCTCTTTGGTGGAAGCCGTGGTCTCTCGGGAAAACGGCTCAAATATAGTCTTGACAAAACCCTCGCTCATACCGAAACCGTTGTCTTGCACCACAAAGCGCATCCTCACAAGATCCGGCGCCGTCTGTTCCACAAACTCCACCCGCACTTGGATCCTGCCGCCCTCTTGGGTGTACTTCACCGCATTGGAGAGCAGATTAATCAAAACCTGATTCAACCGCAGCTTATCGCCGATCACCAACTCCGGCAGACGCCCCGCCGTGCGCAGCTCAAACTTTTGTTTCTTCGCCTTCGCCTGGGGATGCATCATGGCGTACAACACCTCCAAAAGCTCGGGCAGACTGAACTCTTCCTCGTTGAGCGTCGTCTTTCCGCTCTCGATCCGGCTCATATCCAAAATATCATTGATCAGGTTCAAAAGATGTTGACTGGAAAACATAATCTTTCTAGTGTAATCCCGCACCTTGTCGGCTTTCTCCACATCCTTCTCCATCAACGTGGCAAATCCCACGATCGCATTCATGGGTGTGCGTATGTCATGGGACATAATAGATAAAAACTCTGATTTCGCCCGATTGGCTTCATCCGCTTTTTTCTTTTCAATCTTCAACTCTTCTACCAGTTGGTACTGTCCGGTGATATCGATCAGAAGCAAACCATATCCTATGACTGTGCCTTCCTGCTCAAGCGGCATGATCTTTCTCTCATAGTGCCTTCCCTCGATCTCCTTCTCGGAGTTTTCCTCCATAAAGATCTCGTAAAGCTCCTCCGGTATCCGCTTGTTTTTGGACATCTTGTTCAGCGCGGGAAATACCTTTTTGGCATAAGCGTTGGCGTCCAGATAGCCATACATGCTGTCCACGATCACAAACGCGTCCTCCATCTGCCGGAACACCCATTCATGCCCCATATCCGTGATACTGAAAAAATCTCCCCTGATAATACTCAAAACAATGGACAAAATAGACAAAGAGGAAAGAATCGGCACCACATCGTAGGAAAAATTAAACGACATCATCAGGATCAGAGAGATCATAACAACGCACTGTGCCATCGCCAGCCTGATCAGATTACTTTTCTCCAATTGGATCTGCGTCCGCACAATACACACAACCGTGTAGATCAAGGCATACAACAAAAGCAGACAGGTAAAACCATAGCGGATCATATGTATAATCCCTGTCTCCATCTTGATAGAATAGATCCCGATATCCTCCTGCACGCGGAAAAAGACACGTCCCATATCCTGACGTCCCCAGTCCTCTATTCCCATGAAGACCAACTCCACGCCCTGGATAAAAGACCACACAAAAATGATCCCCTTCATATAGCGCATCTGGAGATAACTCACCAGAAACAAGACAAAAAAGAAGTAGAACAAAACATTCCCGAGATATTCCAAGCTCAAAGCCACCGATACATTCTCAAAGCCTCTTGTCTTATGTACCAGCAGATATCCGCAGTTCATGATCAAACAACCCACATTAGTGAACATCAAAAAGGTGGAAACCCTGCTTTGCTGTTCTTTTTGAAACAGGGCGATCATCCCGGCCAGCGGGATCAAAATGCCTATTATGGAAATTACAGGCGAAATTGTCTCCAAAAACATGTTGCGATTCCTCCACTGTCGCATTCTTACTCTAATAGTATAACTGATTTCCCGCCAAAAGTCACCTTCTGAAAAACCAAAATTATGCCCAAAGTGATTCCGAAAGAATCCGCCCGCCCAAAATTACCTGTCTCAACGTCAGATCCCGTTTGTCCAACAAGACCACATCCGCAGCCTTTCCGGGCGCAATACTGCCATACCGATCATAGATGCCAAGTCGTTTCGCGGGGTTGATTGCAGCACATTTCACCGCCGATTCCAGCGGGATCCCCATCTTCCGCACCGCAGTTCGCAGACAATCCATCAGATTGGTGACAGACCCCGCTATCGATCCGTCCCGCAAAGTTGCCAGACTGCCTCTCACCTGCACCGGCTGTTCTCCCAAGCTGTAACTGCCGTCCGTTAATCCTGTCGCCATCATACTGTCGCTGATTAAAATGATACGGTCATCTCCAAACAGCTTGAACGTCGCTCTGACTATAGCCGGATGCACATGCACTCCGTCACAGATCAGCTCCACCCGCACATCTTCCCTGTCGGCGGCCGCTCCCACCAGCCCCGGCTCCCTATGTCCGTAAGGAGTCATGGCATTGTAGAGATGCCCCACGTGATCGGCTCCTTTTTCAAAAGCGCGACTGGCGGTGTCATAATCCGCTGCGGTATGGGCGAGCGCCAGAATCACTTCGCCCCGCTTTTGCTCAATAAATTGCATTGCACCCTCTATCTCCGGCGCAATGGACAAAAACCGGATCATACCGCCCGCCGCTCGGTTTAGTCTGTCAAACAGGGCGACATCCGGTTTGCATAGATAAGCGCCATTCTGCGCACCCTTTTTGTCCGGCGACAAAAAAGGCCCCTCCAGATTGATGCCCCACAACCTCGCCTGTCCCTTGGACACACCTCGCTCTTTCCATTTTCTTGCCGTCTCGCATATCTTGAGAAGCCGCTCCTCTAAGAGCGTCATCGTCGCCGGAACGATATTGGTCACACCCACCGACGCTTCATAAGCCGCCATAGCATCTATGGCGGCTTCCGTCCCGTCGCAAAAATCATATCCGGCACATCCGTGGAAATGAATATCCGTAAGTCCCGGTATGGCATAACAACCGCTGCCATCCACCTGCGTCGAATCGCGCATCTGCTGCAGACTGTCCGCAAAATACGCTCCTTCGATCAAAATATTCTCGGACACAAAACCTCTGTTCTCAATATATACATCCGCATTTTTAATGATCATGATCCATCCCGGATCTTATCCGGTACCCACTTTCTGATCTTTTTGCAGATATCTGTCATATCGATCGGCTTAGACAGATAATCATTCATCCCTGATCTAAAATATTCTTCCTGTAGTTCTTTTCCGGTATTGCCGGTCAGTGCGATGATCGGCAGATCTTTATAGTAATCGCCGTTTAACTTGCGGAGCGCTTTGGTCGCTTCCAACCCGTCCATAACAGGCATGAGATGATCCATAAAGACCAAGTCATATTTTTTCTTCTGTATCATATCCAACGCCTGACTGCCGTCAGAGGCAATATCAATCTGCATTTGAAGGGGTTTCAGCATTTCCTCCGCGACCATGCAGTTGATCTCATTGTCATCCACAATCAGTATCTTCGCCTCCGGCGCAGTAAACGCGGTCACGTCTCTTCGGCGCGCCTGCTCCCCGCTCTCTCCCGCATCAGAGGTCTGCGCACACTCCGTTTGATCTTCGATTAAATTGCAAAAGTTGTAGCTATATAAAGGTTTGTTGACAATCTGCATCTCTTCGGGGAACAGACTCTCCTCCATGGGGTTCTGCATCCCGTAAACGACAGCTCCCAATCGCTTCAGTTGTCGCCATTCCTCATCATCCGGCCGCAGATCGGTAAAATAGTATACCGACGACTCCCTCTGTTCTATCGCCAAAAGATCCTCCGCATAGCGAAGTCTATAGCTCTCTACCAGTTTTTGCAGCATCTCTTCCGCAGCTTTGTTTGCCATTTTACCAGCCACCACAATCTCATGCTCCTCAGATAGATGCGCTGCCCTTCTTCCGTCCACAATCTGTTGATGGATGGTAAAATAAAATTCACTGCCTTTCCCATATTCGCTATTGACGCCGATACTGCCCTTCATCAGCTCCACAAGCTGCTTGGAGATGGACAACCCCAGTCCGGTCCCTTCCTTGTGATGATTTTTTTGCGCATCCACCTGTTGAAATGAACCGAACAGCTTGCCAATGTCCTCCTCGCGGATCCCCTGTCCCGTATCCTTCACCGACACGAACAATTCGATATCCTCTCCCTGAATCTGTTTCACCCTGATGGAAAGACACACGCTGCCCTGCTCTGTAAATTTGGTAGCATTGTTCATAAGATTGATAATGATCTGACGGATTCTGAGTACATCTCCGTACAATCTCGCAGGGATATCCGGATCGATGTCAAAAAGCAGCTCCACAGGTTTGCTGCCGATCCTATTTAAAAGAATCATTCCAAGGTCGCTCAGCATAGGCATCAGATCGTATTCCTCATCTACCAGTTCCATCTTGCCGGATTCAATCTTGGACATGTCCAACAGGTCATTGATGATCGTAAGCAGCGCATCGCCGGAATTTTTGATATTGGTCAGATAGGCGCGATCCTGCTCCTGCAAACTGTCCCGCCGCAATAGGATCTGCGTCATTCCCACGATGGCGTTCATAGGCGTGCGAATCTCATGGGACACATTGGATACAAAGGCGGATTTTGCGTGATTGGCGGCGTCCGCGCGCTCTTTCTCCGCCTTTACGCGCTCCATCAACTCGTACTGCTCCGTGACGTCCACCAACAACATACTGTATCCAGCAATCTCGCCTTTCTCCCAGATCTCCATGATCTTTTTGTTATAATATTTTCCGTATATCTGCTCTATTTTCCCCTCTCCGGTAAAAAGACGATACATATCTCCCGATACCGTCTCATTCTGCATCTTATAATTCAACTCGTGAAAGACTTTCTTGGCATAGGAATTAGAGTCCAGATAGCCGTACATTTCATCCACGATGATGAAAGCATCTTCCATCTGCTCGAACACCCACTTCTGTCCCAGCTCCGTGATCCCGAAAAACTCATTGCGGAACACACTGATAATGATGGACAAAATAGACAGAGAGGCGCAGATCGGAACAATGTCAAACGAAAAATTGAAAAACAGCATCAAAACCAGAGAAGCCAAGATCAGACATTGTGCACCGGCAAGCTTTGCCAGATTGCCCCGCTCGGACTTAATCTGTACCAAAAAGATTCGCACAGTAGTATAGATCATCCCACAGAGAAGGATCACTCCCATGAGGCAATATCGGATCAGATATAATGTTCCGGGTTCCACCTGGATCAAGACCAGTCCAAACCGTTCATTCCGCACAAACTGTAGCGACTCAAACACCAGTGGATAACCGTTTGTCACCCATATCATAAACAGAAACGTCACATCCAACAGACACCAACCTATCAACAACAGTTTCGTCCACCGATGACGCTTCAGCTTCAGATAAGACCACAGGAACAGTCCAAACATCAGATAAAAGACCACATTCCCAAAATACTCCATTTTCAGCGCGATCAATGCGCCTTCATGGGTTTTGGTCTGAAGCAGCAGCATATAACTTCCGTTGATGATCAGACAGCCAAGGTTGGCTAACAACAGGTACATGGATGTCCTGGTCTGCACCCTTCTCAAGAGACATACGCATCCGATAAACGGCACCAGAACCCCTATCAACTGTACCAAAATCACACAAATTCTCACTATCATCATTGTCCCCTCAAAGCGAATCGATCAAAACCGGATTCTCCTCCACCACCCAGGGCAGACCGTACTGGTTCAACGCCTCCATATAAGGATCGGGATCAAATTCCTCCACATTGAACACTCCCGCTTTCTTCCAGATTCCTTCCATCACCAGCTTGGCTCCGATCATCGCCGGAACCCCCGTCGTATAGGAAATCGCCTGACTGCCCAGCTCCTTATAACACTCTTGGTGATCGCAGACATTGTAGATGTAAACGGATCTCTCCCTGCCGTCCTTCACGCCCGTAAAGATACAGCCGATATTGGTCTTGCCCACCGTGCGCGGCCCCAGAGATGCCGGATCGGGCAATAAAGTCTTTAAAAACTGAATCGGCACAATTTCCCTTCCCTCAAACATCACCGGATCCGTGCGCAGCATCCCCACGTTTTCCAGACATTTCATATGGGTCAGGTAACTTTGCCCAAAGGTCATAAAAAACCGAATCCTCTTTACCCCGGGAATATTTTGAGCCAGAGACTCGATCTCCTCATGGTGCAGCAAGTACATATCCTTCTTTCCCACCTGGGCAAAATCGTACTCCCGCTTAATCTCCATAGGCTCGGTCTCCACCCATTGTCCATTCTCCCAATAGGAACCCTTTGCAGACACCTCGCGCAGATTGATCTCCGGATTAAAGTTGGTGGCAAAAGGATATCCGTGATCACCGCCGTTGCAGTCCATAATATCAATGTAATGAATCTCATCAAAGTAGTGCTTCAGCGCATATGCGGAAAACACGCCTGTCACACCGGGGTCAAATCCGGTTCCCAGCAGAGCCATGATCCCCGCCTTCTCAAAACGCTCGCGGTAACGCCATTGCCAGGAATAGTCAAAATAAGCGGTAAAACCTTTCTCCTCGCAGCGTTTTTCATAAGCGGCGCGCCAGACGGGATCCTCCGTATCCTCCGCCTCATAGTTGGCAGTATCAATATAATTCACTCCGCACGCCAAGCAAGCATCCATAATCGCAAGATCCTGATAAGGCAGCGCCAGATTCAAAACCACCTGCGGTTTTACTCTCCCGATCAGTGCGATCAGCTCCTCCGTCTTGTCCGCATCCACCTGCTCCGTGGTGATGATGGCCTGGGTGGTTTTCTGGAGTTTTTCCTTCAAGGCATCGCATTTACTTTTTGTGCGGCTGGCAATACAAATCTCCGAGAAGGTTTCCGCACATCCCGCACATTTTTGAATCGCCACGGAGGCCACGCCGCCACAGCCGATGATCAATATTCTTCCCATAGTCATTTCCTTTCTTTTCCAGATCAATATTATATGTCCTCGTTCTCCACGCTCCGCAGCAAATCTTCCACATAAGCAGGGATGCAAAACGCCCCCTGATGAAGCTTGGGCGTATAGTAACGCGTGTCGATTCCGCGCGCCTTCCAGGCAGCCACGTTCAGATCATGGACGGGATGATACTTTTTGGAGGCAAAGCCAAACAGCCAGTGCCCCGAAGGGTATGTCGGAATATGCGCCTGATACACTCTGCTGATCGGAAAACTCTCCACAATGCGCTTGTGAGCGCGTCTGCAGGCAATGGCATCCTCCTTATAAAAAGGACTTTCATGTTGGTTGACCATAATACCTTCCTGCGTCAGAGCCCGATAACAATTCCCATAAAATTCCTTGGTGAACAACCCCTCGCCCGGCCCAAAGGGATCCGTGGAATCCACAATGATCAGGTCGTATACATTCTCCTTGGAACGGATGCACCGCAGGCCGTCCTCATAATAGATATGAACCCTGGGATCGTCCAGACTACAGGTGGTCTGGGGCAAATATTTTTTACACACCTCCACCACCATCTCATCGATCTCCACCATGTCAATTTGTTCGATATCAGAATACTTTGCTAATTCCCGCACCACACCGCCATCGCCGGCGCCCACCACCAAGGCTTTTCGCACACTGGGGTGGACTGCCATAGGCACATGGGTGATCATCTCATGGTAGATAAATTCATCCTTCTCCGTCAACATCATATATCCGTCCAATGTCAGAAAGCGTCCGAACTCCTTCGACTCAAACACATCTATCCGCTGAAACTCGCTTTGACCGCTGTATAATTGCCTGTCTACACGGATGGAAAGCTTTACATTGGGTGTGTGCATCTCAGAAAACCAAAACTCCATACCTACGCCCATACCTCCTTCAATACATTCAGCCGCTCCATGCCCGCATCCTCCGATCCTGTCATGGAACATCCCTTTTCCTTGGCGTAAACAATGTACTGTAAAATATCTTCCGTGATCTCCTCCCCGGGCGCCAAAATCGGTATCCCCGGCGGATAACACATGACAAACTCGCTGCAGATCCGCCCCTTCGTCTCCATCAGCGGCAAAGATTCCTTCTCCGCATAAAAAGCGCTCTGCGGAGACACGGACACTTTGGGTTCTATATATTCCTGGGTAAACATACCGGCGCTATCCTTACTGTATTGCCGCCTGATCTCCACCAAGGCGCTGATCAGCCGCTCCACCTCCTGCTGCCGATCCCCGATAGAAATATACGCCAATATATTGGCGATATCTCCCAGCTCTACCTGGATATCGTACTCGTCCCGCAACAGATCATAGACCTCAATCCCTGCCAAACCGATCCCCAGCGTGTTTACCGTCAGTTTGGTCCGATCAAAATCATAGATGCTGTCACCGTTGATCAGTTCCGCCGTGTAAGCGTAATACCCGCCTATGCGGTTGATCTCCTCCCTGGCGTACTCCGCCATGCTCGTCACCTTTCTAAACTCTTCTTTCCCACGAAGCGCCAGATTGCGCCGCGAAATATCTAGACTCGCCAAAAGCAGATACGAAGCGCTGGTGGTCTGCGTTAAATTGATGATCTGGCGGACATAACCAGGCTGCATACCCGCTCCCACCAAAAGAAAAGAACTCTGCGTCAAACTGCCGCCGGATTTATGCATACTGACCGCGGCCATATCCGCTCCCGCTGCCATGGCACAGACGGGCATCTTCTCTCCAAAATAAAAATGCGTACCATGCGCTTCATCAGCCAACACCTTCATCCCACTGGCATGGGCAAGTTTGACAATGGTTTTGATATCGGAACAAATCCCGTAATAAGTGGGATTGTTGACCAACACCGCCTTTGCATCCGGATTCTCTCTGATCGCCTGCTCCACTTGAGAAACCTTCATCCCCAGCGCGATCCCCAGTCGGGAGTCCATATCCGGATTCACATAGATGGGGATGCCCCCGTTCAATACCAACGCATTGATCACGCTTCTGTGCACATTTCTGGGAAGTATGATCTTGTCCCCCCTTTGACAGACGCTCAGCACCATGCTCTGCACCGAAGAAGTGGTGCCTCCCACCATTAAAAAAGCGTAGGCCGCGCCGAACGCCTCCGCCGCCATCTCCTCCGCCTCACGAATGATGGATACCGGATGACACAGGTTGTCCAACGGCTTCATGGAATTGACATCGATTCCTACACATTCCCTTCCCAAAAGCTCTATCAGCTCCGGATTGCCCCGTCCGCGCTTATGGCCCGGCACGTCAAAAGGTACGATCCTGTTTTTCCGAAATTCCGCAAGAGCCTCATAGATGGGGGCCCTTGACTGATTAAATCTTCCCATCTAATATACGTTCCTTCCGCTGAATATCTCAATCATCTCCCTGCGCAGATTATCCGTGATCTCCAGGCGCGTTTTGGGAGGAAGCTCATACACGTCGCTGTTAAACAGATAATTCTGCAAATCGATATCCTTGATGAGCATTTTGGTGTGAAAAATATTGGCGTCATATACATTGATATCCACCGCGTCATACCGCCGCAGGATTTCCTTATTGATGTAATCCTGAATGGAAGTCATATGATGATCCATGAACAGCTTTTGCCCCTGCATATCTCTGGTAAATCCGCGCACTTTGTAATCCATTGTGATAATGTCTGAGTCAAAGGAACCAATCAGGTAATCCAGCGTGGACAACGGCGTGATCTCCCCACAAGTGGCCACATCGATATCCACCCTAAAAGTCGCCAGACAAGTCTCCGGATGATACTCCGGATAGGTGTGCACCGTGATATGGCTTTTATCCAAATGCGCCACCGTCGTATCCCCCGCCGGAATCATACTCTCCTCCGCGATCAAAATCGTCACGGAGGAACCCTGCGGCTCATAGTCCTGACTGGATATATTGATCACGTTTGCGCCGATCATATCCGTCACGTTGGTGAGAATATTCGTCAGACGCTCCGAATTGTATTGCTGATCGATATAGGCAATATAATCCTTCTGCTCCCGCTGCGTCTTGGCATAGCAAACGTCATAAATATTGAAACTTAACGCTTTTGTCAGATTGTTAAAACCATACAGAGAAATCTTTTCGCTCATAATACTCCTGTCCATGGTGTCGCATCCCTTCGGCGGACCATTCCTAAAACAAAGTTTCTACCTCGCTCTGCAACCCATTCTTATGTAAAAAAAGCAAGTGACACAACTTCCGCCACTTGCTTACAACTCAATCCTGTCTGTCTATTTCATATACACACCCCAACTCTGTGGTAGGGGTGATCGAGCCAAATATGAAATAACCGGATATTAGGTTTTAGAGTCTATATAGTAAATATTTTACTTTTACTACTCTTATTGACCGTTTCACAAGTTTGGTGTGCATCTGCACCGGTTTATAGTGACCAACTTATAAAATTTGAGCTTTTAACTCAATCAATAAGGCAACTTAGGTTGCCGAAAAAATATTTACATGGAAGACTCTCAAATCCGTTTTCCATACAATTTGTACTATAGCATAGATACCGTTAAAAAGTCAATTCTAAAATGAGTTTTTGTCCTCACAAATCAACCCAATGCCCGCAAACACCGCCCATATATAAGGCGCGCCATACATATTCAAAGTCTTGGGCCCCACGATCCGGCGGGGAGCCTCCTCCCCCAACTGATCCTGCAAAAGCTTCTCATACGCCTTGTCAAAAGTACTCTTGGTGATGGAACGCTCCCTTCGATCCGTAAAAAGCTCGCCGCCCTTCACATAATAAGTAAAGGGCAGACCCTTTTTGGTCAAAAAAGGCTTTCCTTGATGTGCTTCGATCGTTCCCCACAAATCCCCTCCTACAATCACAGACGTATCCATCCTCATATTCAGCGGATTCCTTTCAAAGTGGCTCCTGCCATACAGGCACAGGACTATTGTGTAGTCGTGTCCGCGAGATCCTGCGGCGTGCGGCTGATACTGCCCACCAGCATGGTCTGAACCGTGTATACTGTGTTTGTGGACGGCAGACAGATGTAGCAAATATCTGTCACCTCATTCAGATTCCCTATGTGGATCGTGTAACTCTCTGTGGCGGTCTCATAGGTCAGCACCTGATAACCCTCCTCCAGGCCATATTGCGCAAAGTCCGTCACATTTTCAATGGTCTGTTGAACCTCCACGGCGGCAAATCTGTTTACCATGGCAATGACCTTGTTCTGGTGAAGCGCAATATCCGGCTCTTCCACACAGCGCCAGACATCGTCCACCTTCTCATAGGTATATACCTCTCCCATGTAGTCATAGCGGAAACGAATGATATCATCTTTGTTGATATCTATGATTCTCTCCGCCGGCGTCGATGCGGGATTGTCTCCCTGTATCTTATTATATTGCATAACGCCGAAAAAAGCTACCATTACTATTATCAAAAGAGCCAACAAAACAATAAACTGTCTGGATTGCCTTTTCATCAGCGAGACCTCCTTCTAAACCAGATCACAAATCCTGCGATCACACATCCAAGAGGCAGTGCGATCACGGTCACAAGAGAGATCGCAACCACATTTTTCTGGCTGAGAGACAGATAGGACGCCTCATAACTTTTTACCGGAACAGACGTATTCATCTCATAGTTCACTAGCGCGCTGATCGTATTGGAGAACAAAATCATATTGTCTCCGCGCACATACTGATCTGCCGTATCGGTAAAGATCGCTGTGCTGCCGTACACTACCATAGTGGCGGACACTCCTTCGCCCACCGTTTTCACGGCTTCCACACCAATTCCAAAGGGGCCGTCAATATCTCCATCTTCCTTATCATAGCTCTCGATCACCCCTGTGGCGTTCTTGGAAAAGGCACTGTCGGAAGTAGACAAAAAGGTAGTGTATCGCATCCCTTCCATGTTCTCGTCGGCAATCACGATTCCCTGACAGAGCGGCGCAAACACATAATAGTTGTTGGAATACAATCCTTCCGTGTAAACAGATCTGCTCTGATTTGGCAGCAGATAGTACGGCGTGCCGGAATAGTTACTCGTATCCGGCTCTATCACAAGACCTTTCAAAATGGAGAGTCCCATACCATCCAACAAAGCGTTTGTGTTGGGCATAGCGCCCTCCGCGTAACCCGCCACGTAGATCATGGAGCCTCCCCCATTCAGATATGCTTCCAACTTGGAGAGATCCTCCGCGGAAAAATCTCGGGACGGCGCATGGACAAAGAGACATGCCGCATCGTCAGGCACCACATCATAATCCATCAAATCAATGGTTTCATACTCTACATTGGCCTTGTCAAGCGCTGCCAGGAAATTGGAAGAAAGGGCATACTCGTCATGGCCGGAGAGCAGATATAATTTCTGTGTGCTCTCGGACAGCACATAGGCAAGCGCACTGGTGATCTGACCTTCACCGTCATATCCGGTCGTCTCATTGATGTACGTATAAGTATAGGGATCCAACTGAGAGGAAACCTCGTAAATATCATTGTAATCGATCACCATACTGCGTTTGGCGCTCTCTACAATCACACTGTTGATACTGACGGCCGCGTTGGTATATTGCATATAAAATGTCGGAGAGATATTGGGATCCACATATGTCACGGTGATATGGCTGGAGAGATCGTCATAGCGATCCAACGTCTGTTTCAGGATCGCATCCTGATTGTCCTCGCTGGCCAACACATAAATATTTACATCCTCCTCAATACTCCTCACATATTCCTTGGTCTGATCGGTCAGGGAATACAACTGATTCGTCGTCAGGTCGATGTTAGTCCAAGTGCTCGGCATCTGCGCAATCACCACATTAACCATCATAGCGGCAGCCACCGCCACCACGATCATTCCCACACTGTACGCGCCTATGCTAAAATTCTTCACCGACACACTGTAGCGTCTTTTCTGTATGGACTGCACGGTCAAAAACAAGATCAACGCCGTCATGGACACAAAATACACTACGGAACCAATATTCAGCGTACCGTTGAGCAGATTGGAAAAGGGCGTGTATATATCAAAAACACCTATGATCGCAGTCAAAAGATTGCCTGTGGAGGAGATCATATCACAGATAGAACTCATCATATAACCCACAAACAACACCGCAAAGCTAAGTACCGCCGCAATGATTTGACTCTCCGTCAGAGAGGAGATAAAAATACCCACGGCGATCGCCAACATTCCAAACAAAAAGTACGCCAATACGGCCAGATAGGACTCCCCCATGGGAACCGCACCGTAACGTCTCATAATCAGCGGATACACACAACTGACCGCCACAGGAATGGTAAAAATGGTCAACAGCGCCAGAAATTTACCCAATACCACACTTCCCACGGTCACGGGAGCCGTCAAAATAAGCTGATCCGATCGGCTGCGCTTCTCCTCCGCCAGAATACGCATCGTTAAGATTGGCACGCTGAACAGCAAAATCGAGACCGTGCCCGTCAGAGTGTAAGAAAAATACGGATACCCATATAACAAATTATATACGACAAAATACAATCCCAGGAAAAACAACGTCGCCCCGACAAACAAAAAACCGATAAAGGAGCGGAAGTAGGATTGCAGCTCTTTTTTGTAAATTGCCAACATTTATTTTGCCTCCTTTTCTGTGGTGACTGATTCTTTCTGCTTTCGCCTGGAGGAAAACATCTTTTTCATTTCCGGCTCCGAAGCTTTCGCATCTCCGATCAATTCCAGGAAAGTATCCTCCAAAGTCTTTCCCGAACGAACCATGCCCATCAGCGCGATCTTGTTTTCCGCCAATGTATAGAATATGTTTTCCCTGATCTCAGCATTGTCCCTTGGCATGACGGTAAGCTTTTTCAAGCCGTCCTGATCTACCCCCTTATTCTCCACACTCTCCACATCGGGAAGCGCGCCGATCAACGTTTCCGCCTGATCGCCTTCCTCCTTCACCAGAAGTTCCAGCTCTGCGGAACCGTTTTGCAAGGCTTCTGTGGTATCGCTCGCCAAAAGTCTGCCGTGCGCGATAATCATAATCTGATCACATACAGCGCTGACCTCGGACAAAACGTGAGAGCTCAAAATAATAGCGTGCTGCTCCCCCAATCTGCGAATCAGACTATTGAATTCCGCAATCTGCTCCGGATCCAGACCTACCGTAGGCTCGTCCAATATGATCACCTCCGGATAACCCAAGATGGCCTGCGCCAAACCTACTCTCTGGCGATATCCCTTGGATTGATGCTTGATCAACTGCGCCCGCTTATCGGTGATCTGTGTCATCTGCATGACTTCCTCCACCTGCTTTGGCTGCTCTGTTTTGGGCACCCTCTTGATCTGCGCCGCAAATTTCAAATATTCCTCCACTGTCATATCCTCATAAAGAGGCGGGATCTCCGGCAGATAACCCACACATTTCTTGGCCTCCTCCGGCTCCTTTTGAATATCCTTACCATTGATCGTCACAGTACCCTCTGTAGCGGCAAGATATCCGGTTATTATATTCATAGTAGTAGACTTGCCGGCACCATTCGGCCCCAAAAAACCATAGATATGACCCTTCTCCACTCGGAAGGAAAGATTGTCCACAGCCACATGGTCCCCGTACTTTTTTGTGAGATTCGTTACTTCAATCATGGTTGCCTCCCAAATTATACTTTTTCATGTTGTACATTGTAGGGGGAAAATGTCATGGATTAGTGTCTAAATTGTGAAATTTTTGTGAACAACCTATGAATTTCGAGAAAAATAAACAGTAGCCGACATACTGCAGGCGTCTGCCTCCACTGTCAAAGCCGCTGGAAATCGACGAATTTCCACATCCGAAAACAAAAATTCCGGCGCGCCGCTCTGAAATTCAAAGTGCACGCCTTCCACATACAGCGCTACCTTTTTCAGATTACTATATGCCTTCACCTGATAGAGTCCGTTCTTCTGCCTGATCAGACTGTCCCCGTTCAGATATACAAAAGGGACTTTGCTCCACAGTGCCTTGTAGTAATAATAAGTATCCGTCGGCAAACGGTGCACATTCAACAATTCCTCCAACGTCACGCAGGGGGCAGCCTTCCCGTGAGCGCACAACACCACAAAACCCTGTCTGCAGCACAGCTCATAAAAATCCGTTTCCAGCTTTCCTCCGGACAAACAGACCGCATTGGCTCCCAACTCTTTGACCTTTTGCATATCCTGCACAAGCGCCGCCTTCCGTTCTTCTCCTTCCCCTTTCCGGGGAATGGCATACCCCACCGCCCGCAGCGCAAAAGACCGTTCATTCAAGAACCAATCTCCGGCAGGGGACTTCCTCAAAGTGCACAGGGGAAGCGCTCTCTCCAAATGATCGCAGACTGCCGCTTTCCCTTCCGCTTTCATCATAAGAAAGACCTCCGCCCGATAAAAATAGGGATCCTCCACACTATTCCACAGATGAGGATGCAGCAAAATTCCCCTTGCCAACTCCTCCGAGCGCAAAGGATGCGTCAGCCTCAACACACAACATCCCTCTCTGTCATACAGATACAGATCCGCGCAGGCTCCCTTCAGTTCTTCCCCCTCTGTCTCCAAATAAAAAGCAAATTCCAGCACCGCTTTACCGTTTTCCAATTTTGTAAAAATCTCCATACCGCCGCCGGGAGCCAATCTGTCAAATCGCATACCCTTTACCCCATTTCTGCACAATGCGCATTTTAATGGATAATTTATCCAGATTGAGGCAAGGTTATTCTCCATTTATAGACACATTTTTAGAAATTGTTCTGCCTTTTTTGGTTACAGATAGTTACGGAAAGTTACGCTCCAGCGGGGTAATCATTCCCATTCGGACACGCTCCCGCTCGATGAAACACGTAGCGGTACATAAGCTGACAAAGTACGTCAGCTAAGTACCGACGTGTTTCAACGGTTCCTCATGGGAACAATTACCCCACTGGAGCTGAGTATCCGGCAATGTCGAATAGTCTTCTAAATGTTGTAATCTGAATAGTGAGGAGAAAATACTTCTGGAGTTGCAGGATACAGGAGCATAGGTTGCAGAGAGTTACTTTTTACACCCACGCCAGTACATCAGTGCCAGCGAGGCGAACAGTCCTGGAACAGCCTTGTGCAGGTCGGAGCATTTTCTTACAGCGCGATTATGTCTCCCAGGGGAAAAGCACACGGATGTGCTTTTCAGGTTTCATCGGGCATGGATGCCCGTTGAAACCGCCCCGAAAGTTGCAATATCCCATAATTCGCGCTGTTAGAAAACGCCCGACCGAAACTCGGCTGTTCCAGGACTGTTCGCCTCGCTGGCACGTACCTTGCCGGCTGCCCTGTAAAAAGCAACTCTCTGTAACCTATGCTCCGTCCCTAGCCTCCATTCTTAGAAGTTCCCCGTTCCGCTCCTCTTGTGAGCGCCCAGCTATCATGCTATAATGATTTCTGACAAATACACTACTCAAGAGGTTCTCACACATGAAAATCACCTACATCTATCACAGTTGCTTTTTGATTGAAACAGCGCAATGCTACTATCTTTTTGACTATTATATGAAAAGACTTCCCGATCTGAACAGGCAGAAACCGATCTTGGTCTTTGCCAGCCACAGACACCCCGACCACTACAATCCGCATATCTTTGATAAGCTGGCGGATATGGGAATGGAGCATGTCACCGCCGTCCTCGCCAAAGACATTCCCAAAAAGAAATATCCTCCAGATGTGGACGCAATTACTGTCACCTTCCACCAAAAGTATGATCTTCCCTGCAATACCCACTTAGAGACGCTTCAATCCACGGACCAGGGCGTCGCCTTTTTGCTCACCTGCGCGGAGGGCGTCATCTACCATGCCGGCGATCTGAACGACTGGGGCCGGGCCGATGAATCGGAACAATACAATAAGCAGATGACTGGAAACTATCGGCATGAGATCAATATTCTGGCACAGACGCCCGTGGATGTGGCTTTTCACCCGCTGGATCCCAGGCAGGAGGCGGATTACGCGAAGGGCATGTTATACTTTTTGAAAAAAGTTCGAGTCAAAAAAGTGTTCCCCATGCATTACTGGGGAACACCCGAAATTATCGAACAATTTTTACAAGAGCATCCGGAATACAGAGAAGTGATATGCTCCCCCGAAAAGTATGCCCTCTCCTAGCGGGCAAGTACGGCGAGCTTGGGATTCCATTTGCGCAATATGACATAGAGCAGTCCTCCCAGACACCCGCCCAGGAAGTTTAGCAAAAAATCATCCACATCTACAGATCTGCCGATAAATAGCTGAACAGTCTCGATCAACAAAGGCAGCAGCGCAGCATACAGCAAAACACGCCATACCTTCTGATTCTGCTTCCAAAGCAAAGGCAGCCCCAACCCCCAAGGTGCAAACATCACAATATTCCCCAGAATATTTACCAAAAAATGATCCAATCCCATATGCCGTTCAAAATAAATACCTATTGTGCGGAAGGGCGTCAGATTAATCCCTATTCCCTGGCGGATCCTATCCTGCGCCGACTGAAACATCCCGACTGGCGACCGGTATGTTCCCTGAAATACTAACGCCAAAAGCGAAGCCATAAATAAGAGAAACAATCCCAACGCAATTTCCCTGGCCGTCTCTATTCGTATGTCTTTTTGGTTCCCGCTCTTTATATGCCTCAAAGGATGCCGTATCCAAAGATAAAAAGGCGCCATGATCAAAAGGAGCAAAATCCATTTTATCAGATAAGCGACCATTATTTACTCCTTCCAATTCAGCCTGTGAAGCTCCCCTTTTGTCTGGAAACCGGCAAAACCATTCTGCCGCAGAGCTTCATAGAGGACGATCGCCACAGAATTGGACAGGTTCAGAGAACGAATGGTCGGCAGCATGGGAATACGGATACAGTTCTCCTCGTTCTCTACCAAAATCTCCTCCGGTATCCCCGCACTCTCTTTGCCAAACATAATATAGTCGTCCTCCTCAAAGGAAACCTCTGTATAGGAATGTTTCGCCTTTGTGGTCGCCATCCAGATTTTCGCACCGGCGTGACTTTCTTGAAATTCCTCGAAATTCGTATATCGGTGCACATCCAGTCGTTCCCAATAATCCATTCCCGCGCGCCTTAACTCTTTTTCATTGATACGGAACCCCAAAGGCTCGATCAAATGCAGGCTTGTCCCCGTGGCCACACAGGTCCGCCCGATATTTCCCGTGTTCGCCGGTATCTCCGGCTGATGTAAAATAATGTTCACTTTCGCTGCTCTTCTCTCAGTCTGTTTACAAAATGCTCCAGCCTTCCCATGGCCACTTTCAGTTTTTCCAAAGAATAGGCATAGGAAATGCGCAAGAACCCTTCGCCGCTGTCCCCGAACGCCGTCCCCGGCACGGCCGCCACATTTTCTTCCTCCAAAAAGCGAGTGGCAAATTCATCGCTTGTCATGCCAAATTCCTTGATACAGGGAAATACATAAAATGCGCCATACGGCTCAAAACAATCTATCCCCATCTCTCGAAAAACGTTCAACAGGTATCTTCTGCGCTGATTATACTCCGTCCGCATCCGGGCGATATCCTCATCCCCATTTTTCAGCGCATCCACCGCCGCATACTGGCTGGTAGTAGGAGCGCACATAATACAAAACTGATGAATCTTGGTCATCTGCGCGATAATCTCCTTGGGTCCGCAGGCATAACCCAAACGCCAGCCGGTCATGGCATAAGCCTTGGAAAAACCATTGACTAAGATCGTCCGCTCCCACATGCCGGGGATACTCGCAATAGACACATGTTTTCCGCTGTACGTCAGCTCAGCGTAGATTTCATCCGAAAGCACATAAAGGTCATGTCGTTTGACGACCTCCGCGATCTCCTCTAAGTCCTTCTGCTCCATAATCGCACCGGTGGGATTGTTGGGAAAAGGCATGATCAATACCTTTGACTTCTCTGTCACAGCCGCCTCCAACTCCTGCGCAGTCAGGCGAAACTCATTTTCCGCCTTCAGGTCTATAATCACCGGCACGGCGCCCGCCAATATAGCGCAAGGTTCATAGGACACATAGCTAGGCTGGGGGATCAGTACCTCATCCCCCGGATTGACCATGGCGCGAAGACAGATATCAATTCCCTCCGATCCGCCTACGGTCACCACAACCTCACTCATAGGGTCATAAGTAAGTCCCTGTTTTCTCTTCAGATAATTACAAATCTCCTGACGCAGCTCTTTTAAACCCGCATTGGAGGTATAAAAAGTCCTCCCCTTTTCCAGGGAATAAATGCCCTCGTCACGAATATGCCAGGGAGTATCAAAATCAGGCTCGCCTACACCCAGAGAAATAGCATCTTTTCTCTCGCTCACGATGTCAAAAAATTTGCGGATACCTGACGGTTTTAATTCTACGACTTTATCTGCCAATGGATTTCTCACGGGGTAATCATCTCTCTTTCATCTTCAATTTTCAGGTTCAGAATCGTACCATGCTCTTTGTACTTTTTCAAAATAAAATGTGTGGCCGTACTCAACACAGTATCCAGAGTGGAAAGTTTATCCGACACAAAAGAAGATACTTCGCGCAGTGTCTTTCCCTCCAAAATAACCATAAGATCATAACCTCCAGAGATCAGATACACGCTGCGCACCTCGGGATACTTATAGATGCGCTCCGCAATATTGTCAAATCCCTGTCCCCTTTGAGGCGTCACACGGACTTCGATCAGCGCCGTCACCTTTTCAATGGATGTTTTTTCCCAGTCTATCAGCGTGTGATAGCCACAGATCACACCTTCCGCCTCCAATGCCGCCAGTTCGTTCACCACATCGATCTCCGTCACTCCCAGGATGACCGCCAGCTCTTTTAAATCAATACGACTGTTCCGCTCAATGATTGCCAATAATTCTTCTCTCATAGTTTCCTCCATTATTCAAAATCTTGATAGATAGCATCCGTCTTGGGGCGATCCATATAACGAATCTCCTCCTCATTGCGGATTATTCTGTCCTTGCCGTCGGTAATACGCCCTATCACCACCGCCGGAATCTGTTCCGCTCTCAAGGTTTCTGCCAAGACATCCCCTTCCCAGGCGGTCATAATCAGACAACCTCCCGACAAAAGCTCGTAAGGGTTCGCCCCGCAACACTCACAGACCTCCACGGTCTCCTGTCTCAAGGGAATTTTTTTTAAATCTATGGTCAGTCCAACGCCTGCGCCCTCCGCAAGCTCCCACAGAGCGGCGAAGATGCCGCCCTCGGACGCGTCATGCATGGCGCATACATTGGACTTCATGGCCAGTGCAGCCTCCGGAAGGACCGAGAGGAATCGGTCGTACTCTGCGGCCTCTTTTGCCAGATATGCGGGGTATCTGGCAAGCAATTTCTCCTCGTGCCGTCTGGCCAAGATGGCTGTGCCTTCCAGCCCAACCCACTTACTCAAAACGATATCCTGCCCGGGCTCTGCGTCCTTTACCGTACAATATCGCTCCTCTAAAGTCCGCCCATATCCGGTGACGATCGCGTGGGGAACTGTCACCCCGCTTGACACGCTACTCTGCCCTCCGGCAATCTGCACCGATAGATCCCTGCAAGCGCTCTCGGCCTCCTGCATCAACTCCTTCACAAAGTCCCGCTCCACACTCTGCGGCAGCAACAACACGATCATAACCGCTGCAGGAATCGCACCGCTGACGGCTAAATTGTTGGCACATCGGTTTATGAGCTGTGTCATGGAAATACAAGATGCCTCTGTTTGGTGGGAATCTCCCCCCTTACAAAACAAGTCCCGACGAAGCGCGACTGCTGCCTCCTTCACACATACCGCCGCCGGTTTCTCACCTGATGGCGCAAAAATGGCGCAGTCTGCCCCTATGCCTGCGCCACTTAAAACTTCTTCATTTCGTGTATGAATTTGATGTAATACGGAGTGCTTCAGTACGCTTTCCGACACCTTACCTAAATTCATTATTCCTCTCCGTAATCCTCATAAATCTCTGGAGGCGGTGTGGTGAGCGCTGCAATGACTGCCCTTACCTGATCCACGCTTCCGCTGTTGACTGCCGCCATGATCTGCTCATATGCGCCCGCGTCGGACGTCGCCACGCCCACTGTGGCGCTCCTGGGCACCATCTTGTAACTGCTGCTGTTGACCTCCGTGCGGCTGACTTCCACGCCGTCTTCCATCACGATCTTCCACAGCTTCGCCCGATATCCGATATGGGCGCTGGCTGTCACAATATATCCGATGGGTTGCGCGGCATCTGCATAAATCTGATCTGCGGGAGGATTGATCACCTCCAATACCTCGCTCTCATACCGGACCGTATGGCCGGAGTCTCTGGTCTCTTTGCCATATATATTGAATGTAATGCGCTTATCGTTTGTCGTATAACCCTCGATATAGATCGGATAATCCGTATTGTTGACAAAGCGGAAATCCTTTCCTGAACTCTCTGCGATCGCAGCATCCGCCGAAGGATCCACATAGGTGACGATCATGGAATGATTGTGGCGCTCAGACACATCCAACTCCGCCTGCAACACCGCGTTATAGAGAGTGGTAGAAACCTGGCAGATACCGCCACCCAAGCTGTCAACCACTTTGCCGTTCAAATAAGATCCCGCCATATAATAGCCGTTGGCCTCCGAAAAAGGAGCAACTGCCTCATAGGTGGAAAACTCTTCCCCGGGGTACAGCGTAATGCCATTGATCAAATTACATCCGTTGATCACATTGGCGCTTCTGGGCGGTCCCGATGTGCTGAAGGATGTGGTAAAGGATCCGAGTACATCCGTCACCTGCGCCAATTCTTCGGCGCTCCCTTTGGGTTCATCCACCCCAATCGCCAACTCGATGCGGCAGGGAAGACCATCCCACTCCTCCGCCATATAATTGTACACTTTATCGATAGATGCTTCCACATCCATCACATATCCGGTCTGACCCGCGATCACCTTGAACTGACCATTCTCTCTCTGCAGAGAGTAGTTTACCGCTCTCTGATCATATTTTACACACCTTGATGCCAAAATGTCATTGATCAACTGTACATCAAACTGTAGCTCAATATCCAAGATTTTATTCTCATGTTCCAAATCTTTCAATGCCGTGTAGCGCTGGATCACGTTACCCCTTGTGCCAAGCGCCGCAGCCTCCGCCACAAGCTCCGGATTGCCCCAGGCGATACCCAACTCGCCGGCCGTCACAGTCACCTCCTGGCCATTGGCGGCGACCAGAGTGACCTCCACCGATTCCAGCCCCTCTATGTAATCTTTGATCACGGCGCTTGCCTGACTCTCCGTCATGCCGGACAGATCGATCTCCTCCGCATAAACGCCCTTCTTGATCGTGCCGTCATCCTTCGCCTGAACAGTGAGACCACAGGCGAGCATCGCCACAGACAGAATCACACCATAGATACATTTTCTCCACTTCTTATCCATACTTTCCTCCATTTCACTCCCAAGCCCCATTGAATTAAGTAAAAATATATGATAAAGTAGGTATTATCATGGCAAGTACCAGAAGAATCACAATAATCGCAGAAATACGCTGCTTTGTTTTTTTGTTATTCATACGAAACATAGTGGCATCACCCTCCTAACCCTGAAAGGATATTATATATGAAATTTCCCTTTTTGGCAAGCTTTATTCTTTTTATCATCGTCTCCCTGAGAGCGAACAGACGCAGCCGCAAAAATCAGGAAAAGACGGAACGAAACTTTTGGAACCGAGAAAATGAGGCCAACAGCGTCCGCCGTAAATCGCTGGACGATCTGGACTATATTCATATTCCCCTGGATCGTCTGCCCACGCATCTCATGGCGGACGATCCTAAAGTCGCGGAAGATCTGCGTATCCTTAAAGATTTGTCCACCAGAAAGATCGTCAATTTCACCGGCTATACCAATACCGATCTGAAACTGAAATACGGCGCCGCCAACATCACCCTGCTTTCCGAGTACGATCAGAACTATACCATGCTGGCCCGCACTCTGCAAAACTGGGCGGATCTCTTGTGGGAGGGCGGCTATGTGCGGGAAGCGGTAGATATCCTGGAATTTGCGCTCCATACCCACACGGACGTCAGCCACACCTATTACCGATTGGCCAAATATTACTCCTCAAAAGGCGAGAATTTCCGCATTGACGAGCTGATCTCCCAGGCAAAGGAGCTTCGCTCCGCCAATAAAAACGCTATCGTTCATACTTTGCAAGAATCTTATCAATAGACTTGCTCGCCTCGCTGCGGCTGAGCTTCTCCACATCGGCATCCATAGTTATTTTATGCCGCTCAATCAGATAATATCACTTTTGTCAATCTGCGGGAAAGGACATTCGTGACTTCCGGCGGAAAGGGACGTCTGAAATACCGCCTGCCTTCCGCCGGATCCGCTTATCCTACGCTGTTTTTATCACCGTTTTTGATAAAATTGTTTTACCAACCCTTCGGTCAACTTGTCAGCCAACTGCAATAACTGTTTATCGTTCTCATCGGTGGCCTTGACAAACTCCTCATACTGATTGTTCAGATCCGTCGTCATCTGGCGTTTCATCAGATCCAGATGCATATTGAGCATCTGTGCCAACTCCTCATAATTGTAATCGGAATTGGCGCTGCTTAACATTCTGGCAATCCGGTCCGCATTATCATGCCAATCTTTTTCCACCGTCTCCGCCTCGTCTTTTTCTCCGTCCCGCAGCGCTTTCATAAGCTCTCCGCCAAGCTGCACATGCTCGTTCAGCAGGCTCGTCAACTGATTCACCATCATCTGGGAATAGAATTTCTCAAACACAGAGGCGATATCCTCCGGCGTTTTCTGCAGTCTTGCCCGTATGACTTCCGCATTGGGCAATGCATAATAGAGACTGACCAAATACAAAGTCCCCCAGAAGCCATGCTGTGACCACGCCGCTCTCATGTCATTATTCAGATCCAGTTCATCTTTTTGAAGGGGATCTTCTATCTGCCCTGAACAGATACGCAAGCGTGTGCCAACCGGAAGATTGTAGGGATTGACTCCCGGGTTGCGCATGATAATATCAGGAACCGTAGTTTGATAACGCTGTGCCAGCCTGTAAAAATTGTCTCCGGGCTGCACCACATGAATGACCGTTCTACAAAAATCCATCTTCCATTTTCTCCAATTTGAATTACAATATCATATGCGGGAAAGGAAGTCCGCTGTTCCTTTCCCGCATATAGAGTGGAAAAAATGTCCGATCCGCGTCAGACTAGGAAAGACTCTCTATAAATCGCAAGAACCCTTCTCTGCCTTCCTCATTGCGCTTGTAGACACCCGCATCCTCCAATACCTGCATAAACACCAGGCCGATCTCCTTCTCCACCACCTGATCGATATTGGACGCATCCAGCTTATCATATTTGGGTCGAAACTCATCCACCCAGTCCGCATGTTTTTCCAGCGCTTCATTGGAACGCAAGTCTTTGCCTTCCAGTATATATTCTTTTAACTGAGTGATCTCGTCCTTCAGACGCGCCGGAAGCACCGCCAGCCCCATGACTTCAATCAACCCGATATTCTCCTTTTTGATATGATGCAGCTTGGCATGAGGGTGATACACACCCAAAGGATGCTCCTCTGAGGTGATATTGTTGCGCAGGACCAGATCCAACTCATATTTGTCACCGCGCTTCCTCGCAATGGGTGTGATCGTATTGTGCGGTTCGTTATCCGTGTACGCATAGACAAAGGACGCCTCATCCGTATACTCGCGCCAGTGGTTCAAAACGACATCCGCCAACGCCACAATGCGATCCGTGTCCTCACAGCTCAGACGTATCACGGACATGGGCCACTTCACAATACCTGCCTCCACATCCTCAAAACCTTTTACCGTGAAGGCTTGTTCCACAGGCGCTTTGGCCATGGCAAACTCATAATGACCGCCCTGGAAATGATCATGGCTCAAAATAGAACCCCCCACAATGGGCAAGTCGGCATTGGAACCCACAAAATAATGCGGAAACTGTCTGACAAAATCAAACAGCTTACAAAATGTCGCATGTTCGATCTTCATAGGTACATGTTGAGAATTAAATACAATACAATGCTCATTGTAATATACATAAGGCGAGTATTGAAAACCCCAATCGCTGTCATTGATGGTCACCGGAATAATACGGTGATTCTGTCTGGCAGGGTGATTCACACGTCCTGCATAACCTTCATTCTCCCTGCACAACAGGCATTTGGGATAACCGGACTGCTTTGCAAGCTTAGCCGCCGCGATCGCCTTAGGGTCTTTTTCCGGCTTGGACAGATTGATGGTAATGTCCAGATCTCCATACTGTGTGGGAGCAACCCATTTCATATCCTTACAGATGCGGTATCTTCGGATATAATCGGAGTCCTTGCTCAACTTATAATAATAGTTGGTTGCCGCCTCCGGAGACTCCTTCTCATACAGCTCGTAAAAACGGCGGATCACTTCGCTGGGGCGGGGCATCAACACGCTCATAATCTTGGTGTCAAACAGATCGCGATACACGATGCCATTCTCCTCCATAATGCCCTTTTCATAGGCATAATCCAGCATCCTGCCCAACACTTCCTCCAGTTCGCTCTCCTTCATGGAGACCGCCTCCTGGGAATCGTCAAGTTCATCCAGCTCAAACAACTCCAACAGGCGGTTGGTGGTATACACCACATCCTCCTCGGGCGTGAGGCCGGTCTGTACGCCGTATGCAACTAATTTCCTGATATCAGTTTGAATCATGGCATTTCCTCCTTTTCCTCACGATTCCTATAATGTGCGAGGCCCGTCGCCGATCTCCACCACATAGAAATCTGCCGCATAACCGATCTTTTCCAGATATGCTCTGCCTACCCGCTCGATAAAGCTATCCACGGCATCTTCCTTCACAATGCTGACGGTGCAGCCGCCAAAACCGGCTCCGGTCATGCGGGATCCGATCACTCCTTCTACTTTCCAGGCTTCCTCCACCAGAGTATCCAGTTCGATGCCGGTGACTTCATAATCGTCTCGAAGGGAGACATGAGACTCGTTCATCAGTCTGCCAAACTCCTCCAGATCGTTGGCCTGCAAAGCTTTTACCGCCCGAACGGTGCGTTGATTCTCATATACGGCATGTTTTGCCCGTCTCCTGCGGACTTCACTTTCTATCTGATCCTTATATTTCTCAAAACCATCCTCGTCCAGCTCCCCAAGGCTCTGAATGTCCGCCGCCTTTTGCAGTTCTGCCAGAGCGGTCTCACATTCGCTGCGGCGCTCGTTGTACTTGGAATCTCCCAACCCGCGCTTTTTGTTGCTGCAGGCTATGACAATCTTGGCATCCTCCAGCCGTATGGGCGCATATTCAAATTCCAGCGTCGCCGTATCCAAAAAGATCGCATGATCTTTCTTTCCCATGGCGATCGCAAACTGATCCATGATACCGCAGTTGACCTGATTAAAACGATTCTCCGCAAACTGTCCGATCAGGGCCAGGTCTTGATTACTCACGTCAAACCCATACAGATCTTTCAAAATAAAACCGGTCAAAACCTCTACGGATGCGGAGGAAGAAAGTCCGGAACTGTTGGGGATATTGCCGTTTAACAACAAATCCATACCAGAAGGGACCTTCATCCCTTTCTCCCCAAACGCCCATATCATTCCTTTACAATAGTTCGTCCAACCTGCTTCTTTCGCATATACCAATTCCTCCAGAGAGGATTCGATTACTCCCAGCTTCTCAAAATTCATGGAAAAGAAACGAAGCTTGTTATCATTTCTTCTGCGCGCCGCGCCGTATGTGCCGATCGTCAATGCACAGGGAAACACATGCCCCCCGTTGTAATCCGTATGTTCCCCGATCAAGTTCACTCTCCCCGGTGCAAAATAGGCTTTGGCTTTCTCAGCGCCTCCAAAAACCTCCGCAAATTTTTTTAACACCACATCCCTCATTGCCAAATACCTCCCTCTGGTTCTCCATGCTACAGCTCTACGATCATCGTGTCATAAGCTGCGATCGTGACTGTTCGATCTCCGCTCTCAGTGGACACGGTCGTAGTCTGTTCTTCGTCGCTGTTATTGATCACTACCAGCTTTTTGCTCTCGGGATAATAAGCACATTCCGTATACAGATTGTCAGTCATGTACAGACCCGTCAGGCCCTCGCCGCCGGCATAGCGGATCAAATGGTACAACATTCGGGTATTCTCCAGATCTTCCTGGAAGGATGCCAGATAGATACCCTTGCCCTTTCCAAACGCATGAATCGTCACCAGAGGATCCTCTCCATCTGCCAACAGTACCTTTGCCTCTCCATCCGTCAAATAGAGATGCTTCTTCGGCTCCACCGTCGCTCCTTCCGGCAGGATCTCCTCCGTATCGTCGGCCTCAAAACTCCACCTGCCATGGCAGACTCTCTCTCCGGTATCCTCGTCAATACCCAACACATGCGCCATGCGGAAATAATTGTCATATCCCTCTACCGCGGAAGGCTCGTTCACACCGATGAAGGTGCCGCCATGATAGACCCATTCTGTGAGCAGCGTGACAAGCTCGTCGTCTTTCCAGCACTCGCCGCCGCTCCATGCGCTTTTTGCATAACCGGCATTGATCACCACATCCACATCCTTGAGGCATCCGTTTTTCACGTCCTCAAAGGAAATAAACTTCACATCCACAGGCAGACCAGACAAAGCCTCGTTGATATGGATCAGATCATGCATATAAGTCTCGTGAAAATGTCCCGACAATGTCCAAGAGCGAAGCGCGCCCCAACTGTGGAGTACCGCCACTTTTGTCTTGATCGTATAAGGCTTCCCTGCATCATGGAAGCTGCTGATCAAGCGGAACTCGTCGGACACTTTCTCAATATAGTCCACAAAATCGGGAAAATCCTCCACCAAATGCAGATAACCGCCCAATCCGATCCTGTCTATCTTCACCCTCAACAATGCGCGCCGCACACTGTTCCAGTATTTCTTTGCTTCCAGAGTGGGATTACCGCCCTCCATAAAAGTCGGCGCTCCTCCCAGTCCCACAGGAAACAGATAAGGATGCAGACGCAGCTCGTGCACCGGCACATCCACGCCTCCGTTCAATCTCACCTCAAAGCCGGAAAATACGCATTTGATCAATCCGTCAAATCCAAATTCCTGGAACCGGCCATTGTAAGGCTCTACGCCCACCCAGCTATCATCGTAGAACACATATGCCTTTTTGCCATAACTGTGCACCATATCGATGAGCTTTTTGCCAAAGCGGATCACAAAGTCATTCACAAATGCCATCCAATCGGCCTTTCTCTGATTACCAGGCATATGTGTCACATGCAGATTCCCTTTATTGATAAAATCTTCAGCAGTCATACGATAGCCGTATTCCTTCTCAAACTCGTCCAGCGCCAGACTGCTGACCGTATAATCGTAAGAACCCCAATCGGAAAATAACTGCCTGTTCCTCTCACTGCTGCCCCAGATCCACACAAAATTGTAAAACATGGACGTAAAACGCACCACAGTGGTATCAGGATGCGTCTCGCACCAATTCTTCATCCAGTCCAACATATACGCCTGCGTCTCCGGATACCTAGGATCAATCTGCATCAGATGCTCCTTGTCCCAGTTGTTCGTGGTGTGGTTGTACATGGAGATCTCTTCCCAGATACGATATGCCAGAAAACTTACCGTATACTTATGGAAAGGGGTGATCCCTTTTATAGTGACAGCTCCCTTTTCGGCGTCATACGTCCATTTGCCGTCATCTACTTTTTCATTTATGGTTCTGTCATATACTTCCCAATATTTAAATGCCGCCTCACTGTCATTGACGGTAAACTGCTCCGCAAAAAAGCTGTCCATCAAACCGATCGTAAGTTCCCCTCCGGTCGCCACCACTGCCGGTGTACACAAAAAAGTCTGCTGTAATTTATCCAAATTCTTCTTGGCCCATTCGTTGTGGTCGCGGATAATACAGATCGTCGAATAAATACCATACCCCGCATGTACAATCTCCGGTGACAGCACAGTCCCGTCGCTGTCTCTAATGACGTCCGCTCCCCATCTCTCCGCCAGCTTTAGTGTCAATTCCTCATAACCGGACTCGCCCGGCATGGTAAAACCACCTTTTGTCTTAGACATTATCTCCTCCGTTCCGGAGCGTCGCCGCATCCTCTATCTTGTCCTTTTTATCTTATTCCGGCCTGTCATATTTATGCATGATAACAGATTATACTCCCATCATCCGGCACAGTCTGACCGCTTCGCCTCTGTCAATCCCCCGCTGCAAGTCCGCGCTGCCATCCACAGGCAGCAGACCGATCCCACAGGCAGCCCGAACATATTCTCTGGCATAATCGTGACACTTCTCATCATACGCACAGGAAACCTCCTGGGGAAAAGGCTTTCTGCTCCGATAGCCGTTCATGGCAAACATTAAAAATTCTTCCAGAGTGACCGGTTTTTCTGGACCAAAATGCCCATCTTCCACCAAATGCTCATCTATCATACCGTTCTGATAGGCGCACTCCACTGTGCCCGCATACCATTCATGTCCCACTACATCTGCAAACATATCATTGTACACATTGGTAGGGAAAAACCGCACGGTCTTGATCACCATATCCAACACAGCCGCTCTAGTCGCCGGTTGTTCCAGATCCTCTACCTCGGCCAAAAGCAATCCCGCCGCCTCCGGATTCACCACATCTTCAAACAGCTTAGGTTTCACGGGCAGAACAATTTCCTCCGCGATCTGCCACACTCCATAACCGCCCGTGACGCACTCCGCCAGAAAACGGTACGCCTGCTCCTCATGATTCCCACAGACACACCTGATCTCCTCCGCCACAAAACCGGCCATCACATATGCGCCATAATCGTTGGAATGGGTATAGTCATTGGGATAAAAATAGGCCTTTGACGCTTCCAATCCGTGCTTCGTCACAAACTCCATACTACATCTGTGCAAGTCCACCACCGGCACTTTAAGAGTCTGTCCCAGCTCCAGACAAACCCCCGCATACTCCTCCAACAGATCATTGTATGCGCCGTCATTGCCCTTCCAGGTGTTGCGCGCAAGGGGAGTCACCAACAGCGGATACAGTCCCCTCTCTCTGCACTCCTCCACATAACGGACCAGATTGGCTCTGTAACCGCCCCCAGCCTTCAGTTCATCCAACTTTTGATCATTATGGCCGAATTGAAACATCACATAATCCCCTGGCTGGGCGTATTTTTCTATAATACGATAATGACCCTCCTGGCGGAAAGATTCGGTTGTCAATCCCGAATGAGCATGATTGGACACTGCCACACGCTCGTCCGTATAGGAAGTCAACATCTGCCCCCATCCCGAGTAGGAAGTCCCCGGCGTATAAGGGTAAGCCGCGCTCTGATCTGTCACAGTGGAGTCGCCGGCAATATAGACAGTGGGGCAGGCAATCTCCTCCACAGACAACTCCGTGATGCGCGGCCTGTCCGCCACCACAGTGATGTCCAAAGTCTTATCCTCGTAGACCTGCGTGTGCCCTCTGGGCACGATATCGCACACATTTACCGTCATAGTGTGCTCAAAGGTACCCGCCGGAATCTCTCCCAAAAAAGCCAGTCTCCTGCGTCCGGTGAAGATCAGCACATTCTTCATGGGTTCTCTGGTCCGAATGGTGAGCGTAACCTTATAATTGCCCTGTTTCGGCACGTCCAGCTTGAAGGAAAGCGGAATCCTGCGATGCTCCCCGGGCTGTGTCTCTCCTGCCTTTTGCTCTAACGCCGCGACCATCCGGTTGGAATCCAGAAAACAGCCGTCCTCATCACTCTCAATCCGACTCAAATCTTCATTCTGATACCAGTATATCGTATCAAAACCGGAATTGAGTTCTGATAGCTTCAAAAGCTCCTGTTCACGCCTATTCTGTTCTATCACAAAACCGAATTTCTCACCCTGTCCATAAAGGCTTGTGTGCTCCACATGGAGTGCATGGGGCTTTTCTTGCCCCACGCCAAACAGAAACTCCCTTTTATACATGATTACAGCGCACCGTCCTTTTCAATTTGATCCGAAACCAAAAGTGTGGCAAAGAAGGAAAGAGCAAGTCCCTGTCCCCAACCTTGGATGTAATCCTTGGGGATTCCACGGTATCCTTCCTTGTCATTCATAACAGCGGTTCCGCCGGAGACATTCATCACCTTGCCGTCCTCGCTCACATTGGCCAACAGTCCCTTGATCGCCTTGTTGATATACTTGGAGTGAAGAGGATTTCCCCTGGTCAGCATAGCCGCTGCAATTCCGGCGGACGCGGACACCTCCTCATAGGATTCAGGATCATCCAAAACAGTCCTCCACAGTCCGTTCTCAGTCTGCACCGTCTTGATCGCTGCCAACTGCTCGTTCAGAGAGCCTGCCACATCAATATACTTGGGATACAGATAAGGTTTAAACTTGGTGTTCTCCATAACGGCTCCAACCTGTGCCATCGTAAAGGCTGCCCAGGCGTTCGCTCTGCCCCAGTAAACCCCTGACATATGACTCTTGTCAATATTGTTATAGCCGTGATAGTAAAAACCGCTGCTGGGATTCTGCAGATACTTGATATGCCAATACCACTGGTTCAATGCGTCGTTGATCAGCTCCTCATCCTCATTCAGCGCGCCCGCGCGGAGCAACAGCAAAGCTGCCATAAACAGCGTATCCGCCCATGCCTGCTCGGGAAAATCGTTGTTAGCGGAAACAGTATGCTGAAGCACATTATCGCCAAAACGGAGCGCATCCTTTCTTATATACTCGACCTTGGACATCAATATGTCATAATATTTCTGCTCTTTCGTCGCCTGATAAAGCGTGACCAGGCAATGTCCCATGGCACAGGCATTGACCGTCCACACCTTGGGCAGTCCCAAGTCGATCAACTCGTCAACACGATCCTTTAAGAGGTTCAAATATTCCTCCTTGCCCGTCTTCTCATAGGCATCACTGATGCCATAATACGCAACCCCACAGGGCCAATCCCATGTAAGATCCATATTCATGGTCTTGTGCACAATCTTGTCAATTACCTCTTCAATCTGCTTTTTGTCATACTCCAGTTTTAACATAGGCTACCTCCAATTTTATTTTGGCATTATCTGCCTTTCCCATATTAAGATAATTGTAGCACAGGTGGCTCTAAAATGAAACTATTTTTGCTGCTGCAATATAAAAACTGTAACAGTTCAGCCATGCAGAAATGTTACCCCAAACCCGCTACATTAATACAACCCCCCAGCTTACGCCGGAGGGCTGCTTAAAACATATTGCCTAATTCATCTTACTTGAAGAAGTGAGCTGCCTGCTCAACATAGTTGCCTGCCTCAAAAGCTGCCTTCTTCTCGTCCATAATCGCCTGATAGCCGGCTGCAAGGTACTGCTCTTTTGCTGCCTCGTAGTTAGCCTCAAAGTCTGCCTCGGAACCCATGACGATCTTGTCACGCAGCTCTGCATACAAGGTGTACAGCGTATTCTTGTACTCATCGTTAGCTGCGATAGATACGGTGAAGGAACAGTCGGGAGAAGCCATACCTGCCTCATAGCAAGCAAGCTGTCCTTCGTAGTTCGCCTTGATATCCTGGAAGAACTGATCGGAATCCGGATATCCTATAGGAGTAATCGCCTGAAGATCCTTGTCAACGCTGCCCTGAGAAGCGGTAGCGGTAACCAGACACCACATATCAACATTGTTGTTGTGGCCCATCACCTTGTCAGCGGGCTGGTCAGCTACAGGAATCGCCTGAGGAGTGCCGTTCTCATCATAGTTGAAGTTCACACCCTCTTCGCCCCACTGTAAGGTAAAGAGCACATCCGGCTGGCTCATCCACTCGAGATACATAGCGAACGCCTTCATCTCATCCTCGCTTGCAGTAGCGGAGAAACCGATATACTGTCCGAAGATACTGTTGGGACGGAATGCGGAGCAAGAACCGTCAGAGTAAGTCGTAGGACCGGGGTTTACAATGATGCCCAGCTTGCCATCGGGATTCGCCTCATAGAACTGATCCAACGCCGCGATATTGTTGGTGGAATAAACACTATAAGTAAAGCACTTACCACTTACGAAATCACTGATCTGATAATCGTTGGTCTTGGTGTTGTACTCTTTGTCAATGTAACCCAGATTGTAGAGCTTGTTGTTCCACTGCAAAAGTGCCTTCTGTGCATCGGTGGGCAGAGCGGGAACATCATAGTCGCCAGTGGTAGCCCAAAGCTCCTTATCCTGAGGATAGCTTCTGTAAGCATAGTTCTGATCTACGCCGTTGCCCTCGATCTTGGTGCCGCCCAGGAGATAATCTCCATTGCACAGTCCCAGCTCATCGATCTTCGCATACATCTCTAACAGATCAGCGGGATCGGTAGGATAGCTGTCATAGCCTGCAGCCTCCACCCAATCCTTGCGGTAGAAGGTTACAGCCTGATAGTTGGTCTGACCATAAGGTCTGACGCCGATCAGCAGGACATTCTCACCGTTGATCTCGGTGAACTCATCCAAGCCGTTCTCCTCCATTGCTGCCCAATAGGTGGGAGCGATCTGCTTGAACCAGTCAACATCATACTCCTGCAGATAACCCTCGCTCTGATACAGGGTCAGGTCGGGATAGTCATACTCGAAGCATACGGTGGGAAGGCTCTGTACGGCTGCCCACTGCGCATACATGGTGTTCTCCTCGCCGCGAGGGATTACCCAATCTGCGAAATTCACTTCGATGTTGTACGTATCGCCAAATTCCTTCTGGATCCATTCGGTCCAATAGTTACTGCCCGCATCTGCAGCACCGTTGGGAGTTGCACGCTGATAAACAGGGATATTCAGGGTTACCTTGTTCTCAAAGGGCACAAACCCGTCGATACCTGCAACCGTCGCCTCATCTCCGCCGCTGCTTGCAGGGGTGCTGCTTGCAGGAGCACTGCTGCTAGGGGTACTGCTGCTAGGGGTACTGCTTGAACTGTTATCATCGTTATTGCCACAAGCAGTCAGAGTACCCATTGCCATTGCGCTTACAAGCGCTACGGCCAGTACTTTCTGAAGAGTGTTCTTCTTCATAAATAAAATCCTCCTTTTAAAAAATGTGTGTATAGTTTATAGATACCCGGACATCCGGGAAAACTATCATCCCTTTACCGCACCAACCATCGCTCCCTTTACAAAATACTTCTGCAAGAAAGGATAAATAATGATGATCGGGATCGTCACGAACATAATGCTGGCTGCCTGCAGCACTTCCGGCGTGGTGACATTGGAAACGCCACCTGTATCGCCGAGGGAAGCCGAGATGGAAGCCTCCGCGCCCTGCACCAGCAGATACAGTTTGTATTGGATCATTCTCTTGGTGTCAGACCTGATATAGTACATGTGATCCGCATATGCATTCCAGCGTCCCACCGCATAGAACAGGGACAATGTCGCGATAATGGGCTTGCTCAAAGGAAGCACGATCTTAGCCAAAATCTGGAAATTCGTCGCACCATCCAAAAACGCTGATTCCTCCAAGGACTCTGGAATACTGCTCTGGAAATAAGTCTTCATGACCAACATGTTGTAGGGGGAATAGATCAAAGGAAGGATCAACACCCACATAGAGTCGATCAGATTCAAGTTAAACATCAGGATAAAGGACGGGATCACACCGGCGGTAAAGTACATGGGAACCATCAGAATAAAGGTGATAAACCCTTTCCCCTTCAGTCGCTTTTTGGAGAGGGGATATGCCGCACAAGTACAGGTGATCATGCCAAGCAGCGTAAAGATCACCGTGACCAACACGCTGTAACCCATGGAGTGCATCATGCTCTTATCCGCAAAAACCTTACTGTACGCGCTGAGTGTAAAATCCTTCGGCCAGAAAAAGACGCTCTTCATCATAACCGCCATATCGCCGGAAACCGATTTCACCAGCAAGTGCCAGAAAGGAATGACGCAGGTAGCACACAAGATAACCAACACTAGAACAATGATCACATCACTAAGGTGAAATTTACTGATCGCGCGGCTTCCATCAGAGGCAGTCGCTTCCATATTTTTCTTTGCCATGCTCCTCACCTCCTATAACAAGCCTTCTTCACCAAGCGCCTTGGCGATCTTATCAGACAACAGAACCAAAATCACACCGATCAAAGACTGGAACAGACCCACCGCAGTACCTTCCGAATACTTGCCGGCGCCCATACCTTTTTCGTAGATATAGACCGCCAACTGATACTGGAAGTCGCGAACCTGTGTATTGTAGAAAGCGGTCAGACGCTCCAGGTTACTGCCCATCACACGGCCCAGATTCATAATCAACAGGGTCACAATAGTGCTTCGGATACCAGGAAGCGTGACATGCCACATCTTCTGCCACTTGTTGGCGCCGTCAATGATACACGCCTCATAAAGTTCACCGTTGATACTGGTGATCGCTGCAAGGTAAAGGATAGTGCCCCAGCCCATGCCTTGCCATACGCCTACCAACAGATAGGTGACTGCCCAATGCCACTTCTCGTTCATAAAGGGAATACCTTCTGAAATGAGGCCCATATTCATCATCAGAGTATTCACAAGACCTGTAGCCGGACGGAACATGGTGTAAGCGACCGAACCGATGATTGCCCAGGAGAGGAAATGGGGCAGATAGAGGATCGTCTGCGTAACCTTTTTGAATCTCATAAACCGCAGTTCATTCAGCATCAATGCCAAGATGATCGGCATCGGGAAACCTACGAGCAAATCCAGGAGATTAAATACGATGGAGTTGCGCAACGCCCTGATAAAATCCGCATCCTGAAATATCTTCTGAAATACTTTCATGCCTACCCAATCGCTGCCCGAAAATCCCTTTATCGGTTTGTAATCCATGAACGCCATGCGAAGCGCAGGGTACGCCGCATAGTTAAAAACCACAACCAACGCTATGGGGACAAGCAGCATCAGATACAACTGCCAATCTCTCTTTAAAGCGTTTTTCCAGGTGGTCTTGGTTCTTACTTTTGCTCCACTACTTTTTGCCATATGTAACCTCCTTCAAAATATTGTGCATAAACTTAGCATACTGCTGCCGTCAATTTGCACATATTCTAAATTTATGTAATAATATTATCGTACATATTGCCGTCTATTTCTAAGCAATAAGAACAGAAAACTATGCAAAAACGACCATATATTGCGATGTTCGTTTTTCGGAGATTTGAAATATTCCATAAATTTGCCTGAAATTGGGATATTTTTATGAACATTTTTGCCTGATTTTCTTTTTAAAATATGAACGAATTGAAAATTTATGAACAAATTATGAACAAAACGAGGATGATTTTATTAAGTTATGGTTGATTTTATTCAATTTTATTGTTATATATAATGTATAGGGAAAGGGAGAAAACACATGGCAAAGTCTAAAAATGCTATAACAGAATACAGAAGTTATTATCTGCCTTTGCATTTTCCGGTGCTGTTATTGTCCGGCGATCATTGGAAGATATCTGACGTGCCCAGTGGCAGACTGCACTTTCACAATTGTCTGGAAATCGGCATCTGCCATTCTCACAGCGGATATATCGAGATTTTTTGCGAACAGATGCCCTTTCAGGTGGGAGATGTGACTGTGATCCCCAAAAATGTACCCCACACCACCTACAGCACATCGGGAACAGAGAGCCTCTGGTCCTATATTTATTTAGACCCCAGAGAATTGTTCCGAAATCTGCTTCCCGCCACCTGGCAGAATTACGATCTCGCCGCATATGCGTTTCGAGGCTACAAATACATTTTGAGCCGTGCGGAATATCCGGAGATTTACGAGCTGGTGATGCTGAGCGTAAAGGAATTGCAGACGCAAAAGTCAAACTACCACCTCAGTGCGCGCGGCCTGCTCTTATCCTTATACATTAACCTTTATCGTATTCAAAGCACGGCGCAAAATGGAGAGAGTTCTGACCAAAAAGAAGCTTTCAAGCAAAGCGAAGAGCGGTCGCCCGAGAAAATGCTGGCGATCGCTCCTGTATTGGATTATATTGAAAATAACTATATGCAGCAGTTTACCATAGAATATCTGGCACAGTTATGTCACTGGAGCCCCACTCACTTCCGGCGCGTATTCCATGAGATCATAGGCAAGTCTCCGCTGGAACATGTGAACAATATCCGCATTATGAAGGCCTGCGGGCTATTGCAGAGCACGGAAAGATCTATACTGGATATCTCAGAGATGGTGGGGTTCCGCTCTGTCTCCAGCTTTAACCGCTGCTTCTCCAAAGCAATGCAGATGCCCCCCCGCGAATACCGCAAACAGACTCAACAGACAGATCCTCACGCTGCCAGCCGCACGATACAAGAATATGCGGGATGGATGTATCCGGAATAATACGTGCAGATCGATCAGATGATCTCCACCCGCTCAAAATATCGTATCATAATGCCCGCGCACTTTTCAATTCCCAGAGAGGATGTGTCAAGGATCATATGATAATTGTTCACATCACCCCAAACCTTCCCTGTGTGTTCATAATAGTATTCCGCGCGCTTTTTATCATTCTCCTCCAGCATAGCCCTCGCATCCTCATGGGACAAGTTCTCCTTATCCATAATGCGCCTGATCCGATCCTCCTTGTCCGCGCTGACATACACATTAAACACATTCACCTGATCTTTCAGAATCTCGGAAGCACAACGTCCCAGAATGATGCATGGCGCTTGCGCCAATCCTTTTATGACCTCAGCCTCCGATGCAAAATCACTCTCCTGAAGTTCCTGTTCTATGTATGCTTTATCATACACCGGAATATTCAGCCTCTCAGACAGTTCATTGGCAATCAGACTCGCCCCTGTGCCAAATCTGCGGCTCATAGTAATCACCAGGTTCATGGCAGTACCTCCTATACCAGTTTCTTAAAGTATACCCCAACAGGACACAGCTTGCAATGAAATTTATCCAATGTCCATTATCTACCAAACAAGGAAGAAAAAGAACTGAATTTCTCGCTCAAACTCTCCATTGTGTCCGCAGCCTTGTTGATATGCTCCAACGCGGCAGACAGTTCTTCCATATCCAGGCTTTGAAGCGATTGATTGATCTCTTCTATATCCAACTGCTCCAAAGAGTCTGCGAGCTCATTCCAATCCACCTGTCCTACCGTAGTTTCCATATCCTGCAGAAGGCGGTTCATGGTGCCTATATCCAACTCCTTCACCTGCTGAAGCGCCGGCTTTGCCTCCTCGATAAACAGATAAATCGGCTGAAGCTTTACTGCCAGCAGCCCGATCACTGCCAACAGACAGAGTGTGAGCAACGATGATACAATGCAAAAAAACCGGGTGAGCCGCAGCTCTTTTTTTATATCGTCCAAGACCAATCCCTCCTATCGCCTGATCGCTTTGCGCATTTTCTTATTTTCATACATGGCCTGATCCGCCATATGGCAGCTCTCCTCAATGGTGAAAGGATGCGCCTGGTCACTGACGGAATACCCCAAACTCAGTCCCAGCTCAAAAGGAAGCTTCTGTCTCTTTGCAATGGCAGCCAATTTTTCATTGATGGTCGTCCGCAGCCGCTCCCAATATGCGGGATCCACATTGTGGGACAATACCTGAAACTCATCACCGCCGTAACGGATTGCCAGATCGCCTTCGTCCACCGCCTTTTGTATCACACTGGCCGTGATGCAGATCGCGTGATTCCCCGCCAGGTGTCCAAAATTATCATTAATCCCCTTTAAGCCATCCATATCCATCATCGCCAGGGAATAACTTCCGCTCTCCACATAGTCCGCCGCAAAATGATCCAGGGCAAAGCGGTTATAAATACCCGTCATCTGATCTGTCATGTGCAGTCGGTTCAGCTCTTTTATACTGCTCTTTAAGATCATCTGCCTATGGAGATTCTCAAGACTGCTGCCTATGCTCTCGTGACAAATGCGGTAATTATACACTTCAACAGGAAAATATTCATTTAGAAACACCATGTACCCGTAATCCCTATTCTTGTAATGAATCGGAATAAATATAAAAATATCTCCCGCCTCCGCCTCACCGGGGAAAAATTTCTTCAGCGGAAAAGCCACATTACGAATCTCATCGGTCCTCTTGGACATGCCGGTGATGGCGACCATCGTCTTGTCATAGGGATCCGAATCTTTGGTCTTGGAATCCTCCTCCTGATTCACAATGTATTTCAGGTCGCTGATATTCAAACAGCAGAAGAAACCAGTACAGTTGATCCCCTGCATCATCTTCTTGATATTTTGCGCCAGTTGATCCAGAGATTCCACATCCTCAAGCGAATCGTTAAACTGCATCATACGACTGACCTGGTTCCCCGCCTCCACCTTTGTCACGATAAGCTGTTGGTACAAGCCGGAAGTATTCGTGGAATGGTCTCTTTCACAGCCACAGCTCTCCCCAAAATATACGCTGCCGGTATAATAATTTTCCAGAGAAATCTCCTCGCCGTTCATCAACTTCAACAAGAGTCTACAAGCGTTCTCAGAAACCTCATCATCCATTCTGTCAGCTCCGCTGATGTCCGGACGGAACACAATGCTGTTGGTGCTGTGGTTCAGAGAACAGAGGCGAACCTGATCCGGCACCTTGCGCCCCAGCTTTTCAAGCTCCAGACAATATCCAATCGCGCACACGTCATGGGCAAAAACTACCGCCTCCCCGTCATCAATACCCAGTTCCTCAAAATCATGAACCAACTTCATACCATTTAGTATGGATACCTGTCGGTACAGAATCCTCTTTTCCTCGTAAGGGATGCCCTTTTCCTGAAGGATTTCCTGGTATGCCTTCAACGCCTGCATGGAAATTTTTTCTTTACCGTAATTTAACACCATATTTATCTTGGTACAATGGTGTACCTCTATCAGATGTTCTATCAGCGTCCGCCCTGCCTCATAGCTGTCCAGAGACAAAAAGGGCGCACCCTTTGTCTCTATATTAATGGTGACAAAAGGCGTACCACTTTGCCGCAGCTTTTCAGCAAGCAAATCCACTAACTGATTGCTGCCGATATTGCCCTCGATGAGAGCGCCGTCAAACGTCGCCTGATCCAACAGGCTGTAGATAGCGGCTTCACCGTGCTTGTATGCCATATCGTCAAAAAAGACCCCGTAGTTGGAAATCACATACAAGGTAAAATTTCCCATGCTCTTTAACGCGCGATGTACCGCTCTTACAATATTTTTCTGCCGTTCAAAATTAGAAGCATTTATGATCAATGCAATTTTTTTCATGTCGCCACAATTCTCCCTGTCACCTTTAACATTAATTAAAATTCACTTTCCGTTTATCTTGCCACAATATTTTGCAGCCAGACTCCCTTTTTCACCAAAATAAACCCAATCGCACACTTGATCCAGTCGGCAATCTGTACCATGACAAAAATGGCGATCACGGGTACGTCTGTTAAGCGACTGAGACAATACGCAACCGGCACACTGACACACCAGACAAACACGCTGTCAAACAAAAACGTGACAATCGTCTTACCGCCCGACCGAAGCGTAAAATAACTGGCATGTATAAAGGCCGCCTGCGGCATAAAGACCGCCTGGGCAATGATAAATTGAACAGCCACCGCCTTGGCTTCATCGGTAGTATTATAAATCTGCGGGAACAGGGGCGCTATACATGCCATCAAAACCGCCACTCCGATACAGCAGCCTACGGAGAACACAATAATCTTGTTGTCCGTATCCCGCGCTTCTTTCATCTTACCCGCTCCCAAGAGCTGGCCCACAATGATCGCCACCGCGTCCCCCAAGGCAATGAACACCACATTGAACACATTGTTGATGGTATTGGCGATATTCAGACCGGCTATGACGCTCAAACCCCGCACCGAATAGCATTGTGTCAGCATGGCCATGCCTGCGGACCACATCGTCTCGTTGATCAACAGGGGCGCTCCTTTGATAAAAAATTTGCCAGCCAGATGCCCGGGCACCTTCAAAGTCTTATAAATCCCCACAATATAGGGGTTCTTCTCTCTGTGCGTGTGCGTCCAGACGATCACCACAGCCGCCTCCACATATCGGGATACGACCGTGGCGATCGCGGCTCCCACCACGCCCAGCGCGGGAAGTCCTGCCTTGCCGTAAATCAAAAGATAGTTCAGGAACAGATTGACCAAAACCGCTGCGACGCCCGCCTTCATAGGCACCACGGTCTCCCCACATTCGCGCAGGGTGCTCACATATACCTGTACTAACATAAATGCGGGAAGTCCGAAAAACATTACTCTTAAATATTGTTTTCCGTAGACAAGCGCCGCTTTCAGATCTCCTCCATCGCTGCTGCCGCTTAAATAGGTCTGGATCAGATTGCCGCCCTGAAACAGCAGAAGCAGTACCGCAATGCCGGTCAACGCCAACGCCATCCATATCTTGTAGCGGAAAGTCTGCCGGATCCCACCGTCATCCTTCTGCCCAAAATACTGTGCGGTAAAGATCCCTGCACCGGCAAGACCGCCAAACACGCATAGATAGTATACCATGAGCAGTTGATTGACGATCGCGACACCTGACATCTGTTCCGTGCCGATCTGCCCCACCATGATATTGTCCAGCAGACCTACAAAGTTTGTGATGCCATTTTGGATCATAATAGGTACGGCCACCGCCAGCACCATTTTATAAAAGTCTTTATCTCCGATATATTTCTTTCTGATTCTGCTTAACATGTCAGTCTTTTCCCACGATGCACTTGCGAACCATATCCACGGGGATCATCGTCACCGCCAGGACGACCACCGCTATCCAACCCATGATGCCGAAAGGCACACAGCTAAACATATTGCCGATCCAGGTAAAGATCGGAATCGGAATCAGTCCGGCATTTACAATAGCCGCCTGTACCAAAATGATCGCAAAGAATACCTTGAGGAATCCGGTGTTTTCATCCAATCCCTTGAAGATACCAAAGCCGTCATCTCTCACATTAAAACCGTTGAACAATGCGCTTATGATAAACAGCACAAAGTATCCGGTCAAATGTTGCGCCTCATTGTCAAAAAGATTGACAAAGAAGGGAACTTTCAGATACACAAAGCTGATAAAGGTAAGCCACGCCCCCATGGTAACGATCTGTGCCATCATCTTTTTGCTGACAATGCTCTCATCCCTTCTTCTGGGTTTTTCCTTCATGTATTTCTCCAGAGCCGGCTCATTGCCAAGCATGATAGCGCCCAAACCGTCCATGACCAGATTCACAAACAACAGATGCGTTACTTTCAGCGGTTCGTCCACACCGAAGAACGGCGCGATCGCACTGACCACAACTGCCGCCACATTGATTACCAACTGGAACTTACAGAACTTCAATATATTGTGGTAGATCGTCCTGCCGTACCAGATGGCGTCCTTGATAGACCTGAAATTGTCATCCAGCACCACGATCTTACCGGCTTCCTTGGCGGCTTCTGTGCCGCTGCCCATGGCAAAGCCCACATCCGCTCTCTTTAACGCGGGCGAGTCGTTCACGCCGTCTCCGGTCATGCCTACCACGAGATTCATCTCCTGGCAAAGCTTGACCATTCGGGACTTATCTGTGGGAAGCGCCCTGGCGATCACTCTGATATCTTTTATGACTGCTTTGACTTCATCATCGCTCATGCTGTTCAGTTGAGCGGAAGTCAGCGCCTTGTCCGATGCACTCTTGATCAGTCCCGCATCCTCCGCGATGGATACGGCGGTCTCCAGTCGGTCTCCGGTGATCATAACCACCTGAATACCGGCCTCCTGCACCTCGCGGATCGCATCGCGCGCCTCCGGCCTGACATCATCGCGGATCGCCACCAAGCCGATCAGCACCACATCGTCATTGATCTTATTTTCCACCAAATCCTGTGTAGAATAGCCAAATGCAAGCACTCTCATGGCTCTGGATGCCAACCCGTTGATCTTTTCATTCAATTCATCAAAATCCAGGCTTACCTCGTTGCCGTCCTTATCCAATGCCTTGTTGGCAACCGCCAGCAGCCGCTCCGGAGCACCCTTATAAAATGTCTTGCCCATACTCTTGATATGTGCCTGACTGAATTTGTTCGCCGAATTAAATCCTTGGAGCTTGTCGGCCTCACATTCCTTATTGCCCGCCAACAGGTTAAAAGTATCCTCTCCGATAAACTTCATCAAAGCCTGATCCGTGGCATTGCCGCCGATCACCTTGTGGGAAGCGTCAAACATGGAAGCCGTATTTTTGCCGATCGCGACATCCACAAGACTTTTCACTTTTCCATAATCTTTCAATTCATTCAGGGGGATCGTCTCTCCCTGGGCGGTAAAGAACTCCACTACCTCAAGCATACCCTTGGTGATCGTACCGGTCTTATCACTGAAAAGAATATTCAGAGAGCCTGCGGTCTCGATACCTTCCGCTTTGCGCACCAGCACATTGTGATCCAACATTTTGCTGGTATTCTGCATCAATACCAAAGAGATCATTAGCGGCAAGCCTTCCGGAACCGCGCACACAATGATCACGATAGCAAGAGAGACCGCCCTCACCACATCCTGAAGGATGTGAGACCAGCCTGTCGCAAGGTAGGCGGAAACGCCCCCTGCATTCATCACAAAGAAAATCACATAGAGCACAGCGATCACGACCGCGCCGATGTAACCGAATGTGGAAATCTGGTTCGCCAGCTTGGCAAGTTTCACTTTAAGCGGCGAGTCGGGTTCTTCCTCCTGCATCTCCTCCGCCATTTTGCCCATCATGGTCTTCAGTCCCACTTTGCGCACATCCAGGATGCCTTCCCCGTCAAACACCACGGCGCCCCTGAACAGAGAATACTGATCCACAAAGGTGTCGCCCGTGATCTCGTCGGGCAGCTCCACATGACCCTGTGCGGCAAATTTCTTACATTCTTCCGCCTCGCCGTTCAATGCGGAATTGTCCACTCGGATATCGCCGTCCACCAGGATACCGTCCGCCGGAATCTTATCGCCGGACTGCAATAGTATCTGATCCCCCACGACCACATCATCCACTTCGATCACGGTGATCACGCCGTTTCGGTACACTTTACAAGTATCTTTTTTGGTGCTGTCCTTCAACTGGCGGTATTTCGTGTCACTGGCCACGCTTGTCTTGGCGGACACAAAAGCCACAATCAATACTGCCACGATGGTGCCGACCGGCTCATATATTTCCGCATATCCCAGGAAAAACATTGCGATCATAATCGCCGCAATCACCAACAGGATCTTGATCATCGGGTCGCCAAAGGTTTCCTTAAAGGCTTCCCAAAAAGTAGTAGGCTCAGACTCAGGTATGGCGTTAGATCCGTACTGCTCCCTGGAGCGTTGTACCTCCTGATCTGAAAGTCCTTGAAATTTCATGCTCTTACCTCCCTGCCCGTTTCATGGACATTCTGTCTTTCTTCTCTTTGGCTACATATACCGTCTGACCAGATCGCCCAAACCTGGATCATTGGTACCCTGCCCGATCGCATTGAACTTCCACTCCCCATTATGCCTATAAACCTCTCCAAATATCATGGATGTCATTCCGGAATAGTCGTCGGTCAGGCTGTATTTGCACATCTCTGTGTTATTGCTCCCATTCACCAGACGGATAAAGGCATTCTGAATCATTCCAAAATGTTGATGCCTCTCCATAGCCTGATAGATGTTGACCACCAAAACGATCTTGTCATACTGCTCCGGAATCCTCGCAAGATCTATCACGATCTGCTCATCATCCCCGTCCCCCGCACCGGTAAGGTTGTCTCCCATATGCTCTATGGTGCCGGTCGGATGCCGAAGATTCCCAAAAAAGACTACATCCTCCTTATAGGTCAGCTTTCCATTGATCAGAGCAAGCGCTGACGCATCGCAGTCTATCGCTTGAGGCTTCGGAGCAAAAAGGCCGGTCTTTCTCTTAACCTCGTCCCACCCAAGACCGACGATCACCTTGGACAGACCCGCATTGTCTTTGGACAAACTGACCTTTTGTCCTTTTTGTAAACTTACTGACATGTTTTCCTCCTGATTCTGAGCTTGGTGGCCCACATGCCATCAAAGCTCCATCCGTACTTATTATTTGCGTCCCGGCTTCCAGTTCATGCCCCATCCGAACGCTCGATCCAGCTCTTCATGCCCGCTGAAGAAACGGACGATCTTTTCCACGCTGAATGTCTCATCATTATTGTTTTCAAACATCACCAGACCACACATGATATTTCTGGAATTGAACTCATCCATGCGAACAATAATGTCCTCCGACCCGGGATACTTGATTGTGACCACGGCATCCGCCTGCTTCCAATTCGCAATCCCTTCATAGATAAAGGTGTATACTAAAATTCTTCTGATCTCCGCGATCTGATTGCCATTGATCCTCAAATTCTCTCCTGCCGCAGCGGCGCCGGTTCTGTCATCGCCGTCCAGCGCGACATAAGGGGGATATTGAAGAGAACCAAACGCATTGCCAAGAGCCTGAACCGCTCCCTTCCTGCCGTCCTTCATCTCATACAGGCACCCAAGATCCAGATCGATCCCGCCGTTGCCCAAAAGTCCCGATAAAAATCCTTTCTTTCCGGCGTTCCAGTTCAGATTTACCAAAATCTCTCCCAAGCCGCCGGATGCCTTCTTTGTAAGATTTACCTTCTGTCCTTTTTGTAAACTGATTGCCATAATTTTTCCCTCCTGATTTAATCTTTAATCATCCACTTCCACGCCAAAGTTAGCGCACAATGCCGCCAAGCCGCCCTGATAGCCGCTGCCGATCGCATTAAATTTCCATTCGTTTCCATTCTTGTACAACTCTCCAAAGACTGCCGCCGTCTCTATCGAAAAATCTTCTCCCAGATCGTAGCGCAAAAATTCTTCTCCGCTGATCTCATCATAGATCCGAATAAACGCATTGTTTACCTGGCCAAAATTCTGACGCCTCTTTTCCGCGTCATAGATGGTCACAGTGAATGCGATCTTGGTGATATTCGAAGGCACCAGCGACAGATCGATCTTGATCTGCTCGTCGTCTCCCTCCCCTACGCCGGTCAGATTGTCTCCCAGATGTACGACGCTGCCTGACGGATGAGAAAGATTGCCAAAAAATACGAAATCATTCTGAGAGGACACTCGCCCGCTGTCTGCCAAAAGAAACGCCGCCGCATCCAGATCGAAATCTCCGCCTGTGTCAAACTGATTCACATCCCAGCCAAGTCCTACCACGACCTTGCGCAGCCCGGGATTCTCTTTTGTCAGGCTTACTTTCTGTCCTTTTTGTAATGAAACTGACATTTTTATTCCTCCTGTTTAAAAATCTGTAACCGCCCGGCATACTCCTGACGGTTACAGTTCAAAATATACTGACATTCTCTATGCCACTTCTATGCCGTAATGTCCGCACAATGCCGCCAAGCCGCCCTGGAAACCGCTGCCGATCGCATTAAACTTCCATTCGCCGCCGTGTTTGTACAGCTCGCCTACCACAATGGCCGTCTCTATCGAGAAATCTTCTCCCAGATCATAGCGGATCAACTCCTGATTTGTAACTTCATCCACGATCCGTATGAACGCATTGGACACTTGGCCAAAATTCTGCCGCCTTACCTCCGCGTCATAGATCGTAACCGTAAAAGCGATCTTGGACACATTGTCCGGAATCTTCGTCAGATCCACCTGAATCTGCTCATCGTCTCCCTCGCCTTCTCCGGTCAGGTTATCGCCCATGTGCTTCACCGCCCCGCTGGGATGCTCCAGATTGCCATAGAAGACAAATTCCTTTTCTGTGGGACACTTGCCATTATCGCCCAGCATAAATGCGACCGCGTCCAAGTCGAAGTCCGCACCCGAATCGTAGGCGTTTACATCCCATCCCAGACCGACCATGATCTTCTTCAAGCCGGGATTCCCTTTTGTCAGATCCACTTTTTGTCCTTTCGATAAATTAATTGGCATATCCTTGTCCTCCTTGTTATTTATAATGAATTGAGTCATTCATTTCCCTTATTTGGCAGCGGGCATACTGTATCTTTTGTTGAACTCCGTCTTGATCGTCTCCAGACGGGCCTGATCTTCCACGCGCTGTTTTCTGGCCTTTTCCTGAATCTCGCGGGTTTCGTCGATACCGGTCACGATGGTTTTCCAAGTCGTCTCCAAAGTCTCTATCTTAATAGAACTTCCCGAAGCCATCTGCGCGGTCATCTTAGCCTGCTCCACCGTATTTCGGGCGTTTTTGATGAGCATCTCGTTGGTCTTTTCATCAAGCGCCGACATTGCCTCCGCCTGAAGCCGCTGACGCTTGAGCATAATCGCCTGCGCGAGGGCCTGCTTGAACACAGGAAGCGTGATGATGAATGCGGAATTGATCTTTCTCACCAGGTTCATATTACTAAATTCCATGGTCTTGATCATGGGGATAGACTGCATCGCCACATTCTCCGCAGTGCGCAAATCCTGTGTCCGCTGCTCCAACATCATAAGCGCCTGCTGCAAACTTTGCAGTTCAAACTGGATGGAAGTATCTCCCGTCGTCTCCATGTCGTTTTGTCTCTTGGCAATATACTCTTCCAACTCCCTGCACCCCTGCTCTCCCGCAAGGATATATTTGACTAGCTGATGGTAGTATTCCACATTGGCGTCAAAGAGTTGATCTAGCTTGCGGTTGGACTGCTTGATCTCAGCCTCGTACTGCTTTAACTGCACATAAATTTTGTCCACCTCTTCGCCCATCGTGTGATACTTATTCAGAATCTTGTCCAACTGTTTTCTCAGGTTGCCGAAAAGCTTCCCAAACAGCGTGGGGTTCTCCCGAATTTCGTCGATATCAAATTTCTGCATGATCTTGGCAAGCGTATTCAACATCTCGCTGGACTCATCCAACTGCGTCATGTTCATACTGTTTAACACGACGTCTGACGCTTTGGAAATACTCTCCGCCGCCTCCGCACCAAAAGATACGATGGTTTCCAGATTGTCCACCTCGATCGTGCTGACTAAGGCATCCACTTCCGGCGAATTGGTGAGCTGCGTGTTCATCTGCTGCCTGTCCGCCACAATATCGTAGCTCTCTATCAACTCGCTTTTCACATCTGCTACGATTGTCTCGGACGTTGGTCCGGTCTTCTTAAAATCCAATCCCATGCCTATTCTCCTCTCTTGAATAACCGTTCGCGCCAGGATTGACGCGATTTTATAGAAATCGTATCAAAATCGGGAATTGTCAGATCGTAAACATATTCGCCAATCTGATGCTCTTCTATGCCTTTGCTGTTCATATACTTCTCCACACACTGGTATCCGGTGGGCACAAAGAAAACAATATCAAATCCGACCAGATTCAGAAACGCCATCAATATACTATCCTCCAGGGAAAGCACAGCCTCTGTGGTATTGATGTATATGATCTTGGGATTCTTCTTGGTAAAATCAAATTTCTGCAACATACGCAGAATATCCTTGTTCAGGTTCAGCACAGTGGCAATTACCGTATATTCCGTACCGTTTTCATAGATTCCCTTAACCAGTTTTCGATCCAACAATAGTTGAAGCTTGTCCAGTATATGCTCTTGAACCTCTTCCCGCAAAACGCCGTATGTGTAACAGGAATGTGTCTTGATCTTTGCCTTTTGCAGCTTCCCGTTCTTCAAAAATCCTGTGGTGAAAGCTCTGACCGGATTGGGTTCCTCCGGCCGCAGATAGGGTGCTCCCTTGATCAAAAGCGTATCCGGCGTCAAAAGCTTCTTGATCTCAACCCAATACGGCTTTACAAGTCCATCTTTCACCCCGCATACTTTCGCATAGATCACGGGCATCGTCACCACAGAATCCTTCACGTCAAAGTTGGGTCTGTACTTCATCTCCTGATCCCACAGAATGGCGATCTCTTCATATATAGATTGCAGTACTGCGGATATGCCTCTCTGATACTGCTGATTCCGATACATTCCGCTGTCCTGATACATAATGGTATCCAATTCTCTCTCCGCATGGTACGCGGCGGTCGATAACTGCAGATCCGCCGTCTCCCTGGGGAACTTTGCAACTTGTAGAGAGTTCTCATAATGCACTTCATATAGATTGTCGGCCCGCAAACAGCATTTTTTGTGAAGATCCGGCGTCAATATCACCACATCCACCGGCAATCTGCTCAAATATCGAAGAAAAAGCGCTTCATTTTCATTCCGGCAGCCTCCCAGATAGACAAAACATTCTATTCGAGGACTCTTCCATTTCTTAAAAAGCATATCCTGAAAGCGTTTCAGCCAACATAATAAATAGATCGTTCGGTTTGTGAGCCGGTTCAGATTCCCCCCTAGCGTCCTGCTCTCTTCCAGCACGACATCCGTAAACGCCTTGCGCAAGATCCCCTGAAGCTCCATGTTGGCGGCAAAAATAATGTTGGCGACCAGATCTGCGATCAACTGGCTCGTATCTTTGTATTGCTTTCTCCGAATAGCGCCGATCTCCTCATTGGACGGCGGCGGCAACTCCGATTCCACGATCACTAAATTTCTACCCGCGGCGGTTATCTCCTGCTGAAATCGATACAACTCATTGAGGTAAGTCAGCTTATCCTCCACACCCTCTACCCGCAAAAAGCAGTTATAGAAAAATCTCTCATCCTGCCCTCTGCTCTGCTCGGGTTTCTGCACATCTTCCAGTCCCTTTCCCTCAATCCAGGCGTTGGTGCAATTTTGAAGTTTCGGCGGCGCACCGCAGAGTCTCTCCACGTTCATGCGCTCCTCCAACTCTCTCCGCAAGACCTTGATCGAAAAATCCTGCGGGAAATCACCCATCGCGGGCAATTCCAACTTGCGCGAAAAATGGGAACCAGGATCTAGGGCGCCATATCCCGCGTCTCCCTGATACTGCAAGAGCACCACATCACATCCCGCCCCTGAGAGGATGCACAAAAGCTTCAGCTCATAGTTGCTGATATTGCCTTCATATAATATCTTGGGGATCCGATTGCCCCCCAGTTGGTTGACGACTCGCTCAAACTTATAGTACAGCCAGCACATGAACTTGATGAACGCATTGCGCAGCATATTATCATTTTTCCCCTCCCTGCGCATGTTTTCAAGCGTATCATATATGGCCCCCGCCACATTATTTCGCTGGAGATCATTCATTCTGGGAAGCCACTTCCTCAGGCTGGAAAGCAAAAAATTCATGCTGAGCTGAAATTGCATCCCCATGATCTCTTCATAATATGCCAGATTTTTCTCATTGGGGTTGGGAATCCTTCCCTCTATCACAACACCCGTTTTTCTGGCCTCTTCATAATAACGTACAAGAAATTCCCTGATAGGATCATTGTACCCGCAAATTCTGTAAAAGTATACTCCCTGTTCCCGACGTTTGTCGTATTCCACAAAGAAATCGTCCAAACTGCCGAGCGCCTTGTGTTCAAACATATACCATTCCCACTGTTTTCATTTAATATCGGTTCATTTTATTTTTATGCATGACAAATCCAAGGCCTGACCCCATAAACCCGCCCAGGATATGGGACAGATTGGAGATATTGCTCACCACAAACAATCCCTGATAGACTTGCTCTCCGATATAGAGCAAAGCCACCAGTATAAATGTCAGCGGTATTTCCTTCTCCTTGATACAGGTAAAGGAGGACAGCATGATAAACGCAAAGACCACACCGCTGGCTCCCAACAGCGCATATCCCGGAACAAACAGCAGATGCGCGATCCCCGTTGTCAGCGCTGTCGCCAGGATCACAAAAAGAATATTGGAAGAACCGTATTTTTCTTCCAGCATGGGGCCTACCACCAAGATCAACATGATATTCCCCACAAAATGATCCAGATTGCTGTGTCCCACGATATGTCCAAACAACCTCACATAAGTGAGCGGATTCCCCCAGGAGGAACGGTATACGCTAAAAAAGTGCGTGTTGGTGTACCCCTTGGTGATCCAGTTTAAGAGAAGCGTGACGGCGCACACAATCGTAAAACCCAGAACCACAGGCGAGTTGAAGGAAATCTTAAACTTCTTTGACTGATCTTTCATTTTACTTTCTCCATTCGTATCTTATAGATTATTGAAAGCCTTTGATAAAGGTATTGATAAATTCATATCCCACAGCAAGATTGATATTCTGCCCTTCGTCAAAACCCGCGGTGCTGACTCCGATCACTTCCCCGTACATATTCAGCACGGCTCCGCCGGAGCTGCCATGAGAGATCGGCGCGGTAAACTGGATCATGTCCACATCGTTGACTCTCCGAAAACCGGATATGATGCCGTCGGACACGGAATTGAACAATCCCAGCGGACTTCCGATCGCCACTACTTTCTGTCCTCTGACCAACGGCTTGCCTCCCCTGTAGATCGGCAAGGGTTGCAGCGTCCGATCGATACGGATCACCGCCAGATCCAGGAGAGAGTTATACTTGATGATATCTTCTGTCTTGTACATGTTATCATCATTCTCAATCCGCACGGAATAGAATCTGCCTCCTCTGGCCACATGATTGTTGGTGAGAATATATCCATCTCTCCCAATCATAATTCCGGAACCGCTTCCTATGATATCGCCCCTCTCGTTATGTATGGCGATCATCACCACGGAGGATGCTCGCATAGCCAGCTCCTCAAATCCTAACTCGGACGTAGCTCTATTCACCGGCGGAAGCTCTCTTTGACTCGGGGCGTTCGTCCCGCCCGAAGCCTGTCGAACAGTTCCCGAATTGCCTCCCGTGCCATGCCTGCCGGGCGGAATGACCACGCGGGGCATTTGTGTCTCTGTCCGAGTCTGCGTTTGCCCGCTTTCCGATGCTTTTGTGTCAGAATGGCTGCCTATACTTTCCTTCTTTTCCGCATATTTCTGGCGGTCGTAAATATCCAGCGCAACCGCTTTCTTTTCTCCCAAAATGATCTGTTTGGACAAATGCAGGTCTTCCAATTTTTTATCGATATCCGCCTCGTTTTGCAGCAACAAGACATCGATACCCAACAGCGTCAGCACATAGCAAAATAAATATTCCTGCTCTCTGGTCACACCCTGCGCCACAAACTTCATTGACTTCCTGGGATCCCACTCATTCAGATACGCAAAGGCCAGTTCATCAAGCCAATACAATAACTTTACCACAAAATTTTTCTCAATCGATTCATTTAGATTGGGATTGCAGTTGTGATATACCTCCAACACTTTCTTACAGGAATTGCCAAGCAACTCGCCAACGCCTGAACTTTCATCCAGCTTTATCGTAAACAGCTTTTCCCTGCCTGCATCCAGCCAATTTCTATAACACCCCATATAGCGGGCAGCCATATCTGCGTCAATATTCTTGGGAAACACGCCCACTCTGTTATAAACGCCTTGTCCTAACTGCATCCTGTTCGTCTGTTTCTCATCCATACTGGCAATATCTTTGGAAAAGGAAGCGTTGGCGCCTATCGCTCTGAGAAAATAGACATCCTTGCAGTTCCCGTTCAAACCTCCCTTGATGCCGGCAAAAGCATCAATAGAAGTAAGTCCCATGATATTGTACCTTTTCTCTATGTAGTGATACTCCATATTCCACCTCAACAAAGGGTTTATGCTTCGTGGCACTGCTCATTGCTATCGTGCACATTATATCATAGATACGCATAACAGTTCAATCATAAAATAGATGCTTTTTAGCCAAGATCGTAGCAAGTGTCATTGTGCGGATTACAGCAATCGGCAAGAGCACATGACATTGCCGGTTACTAAGCTCCAGTGGGGTAATTGTTCCCATGAGGAACCGTTGAAACACGTTGGCACTTAGTGAGGTTCTTTCGAACTTAGTGCCACTACGTGTTTCACCGAGCGCAAGCGTGTCCGAATGGGAATGATTACTCTACTGGAGCGTAACATGCTGGTAATCTGAAAAGACTGAACTGTTACAGATATACAACTTAAAACAACTGTTAATCTTGTCATAAATTATTTCTAATGCTATAATGAGCGGTAATGAGCCATTTGATATCATCCTTCGGGGGAACGGCGATGACTGTACTACATATTGATCTGGACAATACCCTGATTTACTCATACAAACACGATATCGGAAACGATGTGATAAATGTTGAAATTTATCAGGACAGAGAGGTATCTTTTCTCACAAAATATACCTATGACAATTTAAACAAGATAAAAGACCGGCTGCTCATTGTTCCCACGTCCACAAGATCCATAGAGCAATATGAGCGGATCGATCTAAAGATCGGGAAACTCCCCTATGCTTTGGCCTGCAACGGCGGCGTCTTGCTGATAAACGGGGAGCGGAACGAAGCCTGGTATCAGACATCTTTAGAGCTGATTCGGGAAAGTCTGCCCACGCTCCATACTGCGCGGCGCTTTCTGGAAAAGGACGGCAGAAGAAAATTTGAACTGCGGTTTATTGAAGAATTATTTCTGTTTACAAAATGTCGGGAACCGGAGACGATCGTCGCAGAATTAAAAAAAATCGTGGATCTGGATATGGCGGACGTCTTTTGCAATGGGGAAAAGGTGTATGTCGTACCAAACAAACTCAGCAAGGGTGTGGCTGTGGAAAGATTTCGGGAATATAGCAGAGCCGATCGGGTGATCGCCGCGGGAGACAGCGAATTTGATATCTCTATGCTTCGAGCGGCGGATATTGGAATCGCTCCGCAGGGTTTTCAGAGAGAATATGCTCTGGATTTTCAAGTGGAAGAAATGCCTGGAGACAGGCTCTATTCCGATGAATTGTCAGACAAAATAGCAAATTTGTTGCGAATCGCATAAAAATCGACTCGATCAGAATATTGGAATAAGCGAAAGGACGATTAATGTGAAAGACCATGTTTTATATTACAGCGTCGGCCCCCTGCTCTACTGTCCGGCCAACAAGACGACTATCGCGCAATCGATCACACAGGAAAAATTCGGGCGACAGTTCTCTCTGGCTCTCTGCCTGGAAGATACGATAAATGACAACTTCGTGGCACAAGCCGAACAGGATTTGCTGCGCTCTTTGCGCGCCATTTATTATGTACATCAGGATCAAGATTTTTTTCTTCCCAAGATCTTTATCCGTGTGCGCAACTCGAATCAGATCAACATGCTCGTATCGTCACTGAAAGAATGTTCCCGTGTGGTGACAGGTTTTATTATACCAAAATTTTCTCCTCAAAATGCGGACGATTATATTAATAGGATATTGGAGGTCAACGAATTGTCCGAACACCGTTTTTTTGTCATGCCTATTTATGAGAGCGCCAGCATGATAGACTTGCGCACAAGATATGATGTGCTGTACTCGCTAAAGGATTCCCTCCGCCGTATTGAAGAATTGGTGTTGAACATCCGCGTGGGCGGCAACGATCTGTGCCATATATTCGGGTTCCGGCGGCATCTCGATGAATCTATCCACAACATCAAACCCGTCTCCTCAATATTCACAGACATTATGACCGTTTATGGATCGGATTATGTGATCTCCGCTCCCGTGTGGGAATATTATGGAGGAGATGGCTGGAAAACCGGTCTTATGGCTGAGATACAGGATGATAAATTGTGCGGTTTTACGGGTAAGACGGTGATCCATCCCAAACAGATCGAAGTGGTCAATGCCTGCTATCGGGTTCCGGCCTCCGACTATCACGACGCCCAAAATATTCTTGGATGGGACAAAAACGCAGGCTCTTTTGTCTCCGGAAACCACAACGGCGAGCGCATGAATGAGTACAAGACCCATTTAAACTGGGCCAGACGGATCCTGTACCTGGCGGAAGTCTATGGTGTTCAAGAATCGGCTCCTACATAACGATCTGCGGTATTTCAATATAAGAAACGATTCGGTTCTTTTTTTCCAAACGCCAGGGAATCTCCTTCCCCAACAACTTGTTCAGTGCGATATTAGGAATATTGACCCCTGCTGCCATACAACTCATCTGCAAGCCTCCTGACATCCTGGTGTTGATCTCCAACAGATAGGGCACATCGTCTTTTAACTTGAATTGAATGTTGCAGGGATATTCCAGTTTGGCCGTCTCCATGATGCAAGCTGTCATATGCAGGATGCGCTCATCATAAATGATCTCCTCATGTCTCGCAGCTCCTTTATATCTGGGAATGGCAATCAGTCCCGACGAAGTGCTCAGACAATCCACACTGATCTCCGTGCCCGGCAGATAGGGCATCACCATCAAAGAGTCAAACGGTTCTATCGCCTTGAGCCACTCCCTGTACCATTTCAGGGGAACGGCGCTCCCCGCGTACATCCTCAACATATGATAGGGATTCTCTTCCTCCGCGATCTTGCGGAAACTCATACCGCCTTCATCGACAACAAACTTTACACAGACCTGTCCATATTTGGGATGCAATTCCCGATACGCCCGCTCAAATTCTTCCGCCGTATTTACAATGCGATATTCGGGAATGATCAAATCTTCCTGTGCTCGAAACAGCTCATACGTACCGGCCTTGTCCGCCAACAATTTCATTTTGGAATAATCTTCTGTCAGTACTTTCACACCGATTTCCTGAAAGCGCTCCTTATTCCTGCTGATATCCTGCATCTTTCTGCGGGGAACAAACACATCGATCTCATGCTCCCGACAAAACCTAAGACAATCCTCCACATACGCGTCGCCCTCCGTATCTGGCTCGCTATACCACTCGTCGCACACATTCTGTATCACAGAGTGGCATTGTGCGTTTGTCCCTACAACCCATACCGGCTCTCCCTCATTTTCTTTCATCAATTCTATCAGCCTGTAGGAAGTACTGAACCAATGGTTAAACCATACTCGGATCATATCCTGCCTCCCGTCTATGCGTCGGCGATCTTCTTGATCATGCCGCAGCATTTATAATGAGTCAAAGGAAAATATTCCACCGGAACTTGTTTTTCTTCCGCCAGCCTGACCACATGCCCCAATTCGGGATCTCCCCGATATCTCTCATCAATCAGTATCTTCCAGGGGACACGCCGCAACAAAACGCGGGTAGTCTCCCCAATCCCCGGCTTCACAAAATTGATGTCCTGTATTCCAAAATGATCCGCTATTTTCCTGACTTCATCGATCCCTTTGTCCTCAAAAAGATATTCTGCGCTATCCGAAGCTGCAGAAATCACGTCCGATGTAAAATTTTTTTCAATCGCCTCTATAAATTCATAGGAAAGATCGGAATCTTCCAGCTCTCCATAGTATATCGCGCCGTGAAAATCTTGTTCTCCAATAATGTCGTCGCGCAAAAAAGTCCTGCTGATCAATCCGGAGACGGTGCTGTTGAGACAAGAGCTGGGAATTAGAATATCTTCGTGCGTCCCACAAAGTCTGGTCACTCCCGCCGGATCCGCCACAACGGCAATCTCGGCGCACACCTTCGGATAGGCCGCGATATCCTTTTGCAGTTCTCCCAATATCGCGCCTTTCCCGATCCATCCATCCACAAAAAGAAGCTGCTCCGGCCTGTACTTGGCCAACAAATATTTCATGGCATTGTCATCTATCCCTCTTCCTCTGATGATGGAAATGGAGTAATGGGGCATGTCTACCCCGTACCTCCATTTCATATAGCGTCGAATCAAGATGCCGATGGGGGTTCCCGCCCTCGCCAGCGATACCAGCACCACATCTTTTCCCCGCGCGGCCAGAATCTTGTGGGAAAGCGTACCCACCGCGTCCGCCACCTGTCCGGCATATCTGTTCAGCGCCTCGCGGTATACTGCCATATACTTTTCCGTGGGAATGTACTCTATGGGAAGCATTTCGCTGTAATGCCTCCCCGATTGGATCAGTCGCTCCCGCTCCGCTGTGGGTTGAGGCTGTACCAGTCCCGTAATGTCTTTCAGCAAAAAAGTCACATCTTCAGCCAGATAGGAAGTCCTCATTTTTCACACCACCTTACAAGATAAACGATCTTGTTCTTTTTCCTGAGTGCATGTAACAAAGTCTGTTCCCCCGTGCGTCTCTCCTGCTCGCTGCCCTGAGCGTCCGTCATCACGATCACGGCGTCATAGCTGCCAATGTCATACACAAAAATCTTCCTCGACTCCTCATACATGCTGGCCAGCTCATATCGCTCATGCAAAGGGTACTCGCTATTTCTTCCGACTGCAATGGGACTGCGCGCCGTGGCGTGAAATTTTACGGTATATCCCTTTTCTTCCAGACGGCTCCCCACATACAGTCCGGCAAACATAAATTCTTCCGTGCCAAGCACCAAAATATTTTTGCACCCTTTCAGAGAAATAGATTTTTCGATCTCCTCCGAAAATTTCTCACAAGCGTCTTTGTACGACGCGGTATCGATGAGCCTTCGCGTATCCATCCTCCCTTTTATGTCAAAACAGGCTGTGTATGCTTCCTCGGATACCTCCTTTTGATAATAGGCTCCATCCGCGATCGCTTTGTCCGCTATCTCAGGATAGTTGTCATGACAGATCTTCAACAGATAGTGTACGCCAATTCCATGATCGACAAAAGTCTCCACAGCATCCTGCGGCATCCCGTTTAACAGGGATGCCACAGCAAATTTCAGTCGCTTTCCATAATGCTGCTCCAAAACGGCGATCAGGTTCCGGATCGTCTTACCCGTTGTGACCTCATCCTCCGCAAACACGATCCTGTCTATCTTATGCATGACTTTGTCCAGATCATCTTTCACCAATCTCTGCTCCGTGGCATGACTGTGTTCTTCCGAAAAAAAGAGATACTCCACATCGGGCAATTCCTCTCTGGTAGTCTGGATATAATTTACGCCAAGCTCCACTGCGATCTGTGCCCCGATAGCGGTCGCCGTCTCCGCAAAACCTACGACCAAAAGCCGCTCTCCCTGATATTCCTTCAAGTGATTCGCCAATTCCGAAAACATCTGCAACGCTTTTTGGGGTGAAACGGGAATATGTTTCCCCTGAAGCGGATTTACCACCAGATAATTTCTCTTCTTGTTGTTTTCCCGCTTCGCAATTTTGACCAGATCGCTCTCTGCATACATATATCGCCTTGCCTCCTGTACAAACTTCTCCCGAACAGCACCCTACTTCACAATTTTTTATTACCATAACACAATCCTTACACCTTGTAAAGATAAGGGCAATTCTACTTACTTTCTTTAATGGCGTTGTGCAATCCGGCAAAGACCTCCTCATAACGGTGACATTCGCTCAATTTTACCGTCGTCACATGGAGAGACAGGGGAATCTCTCGATCTTCATAGGGAAAAGTCTGCCCGTTCATGGAACGGATCCTTTCCGCGATCCGCTCCGCATACTCTGCGTCACTGCTGGCCGTCAAGACGCAAAATTCATCGCCGCCGATGCGGAACACGATATCTTCCTCGCCTGACGCCAGCGTCATGCGCCGCATCTGCTCTAAAATCGCCAGATCTCCCGCCTTTCGCGATATCTCGTTGATCGGACTCATGTGTTTAATGTCGCAGAGAACAAAAAAGCAGTCCTTTCTCTCCTGAAACAGATCATATAATTCGCTGATATCAATATGTTTTCGTTGCATCATGTAATGGTCTCCTTTCTGGGGAGGTATGTGTAACCTCGGAAACAGCTCCGTAAATTTCCGATTGCGAAATTCGGAGGGTTTACAGTTCCATATTTGCTCAAATGCACGTGCAAAAGATTCGTGGGCGCTGTAGCCGTACTCAAGAGCAATATCCAAAATAGACAGCTCCGGATGCTGAGATATTTTTTTGGCGGCCAGCATCATCCTTCTGCGGACGATATACTCATGCACGGAGATATTGTGCACGCCACGAAACAATTTTTCGAGAGTGGATTTGGAGCAGAAACACACGGCGGCGACATCTTCGGTCTTGATCTCATCACACAGATGATCTTCAATATACGCCAATGCCATCACCAAAATTTCTATATTCTGCATGATCCGCCCTCCTTTCGATATCGTATAACCATTATAGCAAAGGCGCCTTATGCACAGCTTGATATTTTGGGTAAAATTCACTATAAAAAGACCTCTGGCGGGCCTTATGACTAGCCCGCCAGATAACCTCCGATAAATACATCCATCACATTTTTATCCAATTCTTCCACTTGATAATCCACCACATGAAGCCAACCCTGCTGCCCATCCTCCGTCTCTAAAAGCAGCCAGCTCCTATCCGCGGAGACTTGTATAAATTTTACCGGTTGCGGCTCCACAGTAAAGACCTCTCCACTTCCCGCTTCCGAGTGTAGGGGCAGCTCCTCACACAGCTCCACCCAATTCCCCCTGATAAAATCATAATATTCCTGCGGCACTTCCTCCAACATTCCATTTTCTCCCATTCGCCAGTTGACTCGGATCCAGTCTGAGTTGGCAATCTCCAGAAGTACCGCGCCGCTCAACATGCCGCCCTGCTCAAGCCTACAGGAATGAATATCTGTCTCAAAGCTTCCCACCTCCACAATCCATCCGTCTCGATATTGATAGAAATGAGCGAGCGGATCCGCGCTGGGCCCGTCCTCATAGATCGCCAGAATCAAGGTCTCTCCATCCAGACTGAACGCCCGCAGCGTATTGTCCACACTGTAACCGTAAGTCTCCAAAACCGCCTCTCCCACTCGCAGACGATAATACCGCAGCGGTTCATCCGGCCCTTCTCCTCCGGCGTCGCGCCATGGCTCTAACAAAATCTCCTCGGATGTGCCGTCACCGTCCATATCCAGATAGGTCAGATTCCGGTTTGGCACTCTGTTGGAGACATTTGTGAGAACACTCTGCTCCTGCAATACTGCCTGCGTGAGACTCTGCCCATATTGCTGCCTCTCCGCCTCGGATAACTCTAAAATATTTTTATCATTCCACGCGGTATCTTCATCCACATAGAGCATGTAGGAGTCCACCACATTATTGGGGTATGCGTAACAGATTGTGATGATACCCTGACGGATAGAAAAGGATTCAATCAGACCATCCTCCCGTACCATCTGTAGATCGCCGGTCTCAAGGGTCTGTAGATCGATCCATCGAACCGCCGTATCCTGCCAGTCCAATGCGCCCTCCTCGTACATCCAATCGGTCATAAAATACAGCCGCCCCTCGAACACACACAACTGATTATCCAATCCGGCATACCCATCATAAATCCGCTCTTCGTTTTCTCCCTCCAATCGGTAGATGCCATCCAACCTCGTTTGGTATCGGATTTCTCCATCCTCAATCTCGGCGTACACTTTCGGTTCGTCAGTATTCTGCGTGACATTCTCTGCCCTTGCATTTTCCGCCAAACCTTCCTGTTTATCGGATAACGCCGCGTCTTCCCCGTCAGTCTGATCGGACGCCCCGCTGATCATTCCGTCCGCGGAGTCCTCTTTACCTGCCGTAGAGCAGCCGATCAAAGCTCCCATGCTGATAGTCAGAACAACCGCACATACCAAAATAATGAAACCGTTTTTCTTTCCGGCTCGAAGCAGAATATTGATAAATCTCTTTTTCATAACACGTTTTCCCTCGTAAAACTGCGTGGACAAGACCACTTTGGCGGCATTTTTCTTATGGAGCGCTTTCATTAGGGTCTCTGTGTAAGCCTTGCGCACCTCATATCCCGTGCCCAGGACCACCCGCTCATCGCAGGACAACTCCATATCCACGGACGCTTCCCTCTGCATCAGCCAGACAACCGGATTAAACCAATGCAGCGCGCTTGCGGCCGCCAACAGCAGTTTGAAAAGTACGTCATGCCGTTTAAAATGTATCAGCTCATGCTTTAGAATAAAATACAATTCCTCCTCGCTGTACGCTTCACCTGACAATACCAGAATCGGCCTTAAGAAGCCAATGACCATAGGACTTGCAACTTCTTTATAGATCACTACGGACACGGCGCGTCGGATATGCAGTTCCTCCTTCAGACATAACACCAGATCCAAAATGTGGCCATCCTGCAGGACTTCACCTTCTCTCCTGATCCGTCTCCTGCATCGTCCATAACTGAATATGTATAGAAACAGGAAAATCAGACACCCGACAAGCCATACCAAAGCGGCGATATCCAACAAAGTGATCCCCTTATCGGTTTCGTTCGACTGCGCGATAAAAGGTGTGGTCATCTGCTCCGGCACCTGTACCACAATCATCTGAGGCACCCACACCTCCTGTTCGGAGGCCGTCACGCCTTCTCCCTGCTCCCACATTTCGGGCTGCCAGTCCGCCGGCGCTCCATTCTCCGACAAAGTGCTGTCTGTCAGCGACAGTCCATTCTTGAACGCCGCATCCGCCCATGAGATCAGGCTGCTTCCGTTTACAGGCAGTAGCAGCCGAACAGCCAGAAACATCCAGATCCAATATTTCCACTTTGCCGCATACCTTTTGTTCAACAAAGGTGCGGACAGGATCAAGATAAGCGCAATCAAAGCCGTGGACAGGGATATTTCAAATACAGAAAGAAACCATCTCGTGATCATCATGTGCCCTCCTCCGAATGTTTTGCATCGATCTCATCCAAAAATTTTCTCAGTTCCGCAAGATCCGAAGCCTGAATCACCTGGTTCCCATACAAAGTCGCCACCAGATTTTGCAGCGAACTGTCATACAGCCGTTCCAAAAAGTGCTTGCTCTCCTTTGCCTTGTACCCATCCTCGGAAACAATAGCTGTATACAAGTTGTTGCCCGTAGAGCGATCGCAGACAACAAAACCCTTGTCAGACAATCTTGACAGGGATGTCATCAACGTGGACAAACGCCATTTTCGCCCCCCCAGATTCTTTAAAATATAGCTGGAAGACACCGGCGCGTCGCTGTTCCAAATTACTTGCATAATCTCCAATTCAGCCTCACCCAGCTTTTTTATCTGCTTTCCCATAAGAACCTCCTTTTCGTAAAAGTAGCCGTGTTATACGTTCGTATAATTTATTATACGAACGTATAACACGGCTGTCAACACCAAATTTTAGAAAATTTGTCAAAATACAAACGGAAACGTGTATTCTTCTCCTACAGAAAAAACAGATTCCTCTAATGTTTCGGTAATTATGAAACTTGCGCCCTCCCATCCGTTTATTTTGATGATTCCTTTTATTCTTTCATCATTTGATGTGAAAGCCAGTTCTCCGTTTCCATTGTCAACAAAAGTTCCTTTTATTTCCCCCATTCTGTAAATGGAGATAATTGCTTCATCCTCTTCTGCCTGCCCCTGTTGCGCGATCAAAGAACTGTAGACGCTGCCAGTTCCCTGGTTGTCTACAAACAAACCGTACCTTGTCGATCTTTCCGGCATGACAAAGGATTCACCTTTTACTTTTGCCAACTCATTTGCAAGAATATAAGCTCTGTTTTTGGTAATCTCCTCCAGAAAAGAGTTCACAAGGAGAGGATATATGCTGCCGTTTTCTTCGCTGGAACCAAGAATCATCAATGTCACTTCTTCCTTCATGTCTATCCAGTTCCTTTGTTCCGCAAGGATACTCTCCTTTGTCTGCTGATCGGCTAAATTGCTGAATCTGCTCCAAAGGTTATTTAATTCGGTATCCCATATTACGAAAAACCATTTGGACGATATGTTCATTTCCCCTTGCGTTTGAGCCGCCTCGGCTAACGGCATGTACTTTTGGATAATCTTTTCCATATTTTCCAATTCTTCTTGCAGGGAAGCCGAACCTGATACCACATAATCAACATCCGCCTTGATATCCTCAGAATAGTCATAGGTAAAATCTATTTCCAGTTTATCACTCCATTCGACCTCGCCGTTTTCTCCGCCTGCAGAATCGGATGGTTCTTCAACCGCTGTATCAGACACCGCATGAGATGATTCCGGCGTTTCACTCTCCGTGGGTTTGACGATATCCGCCTCGGTTTGTATTAACAAATTGTCAGATTCTCTGGTTCCTTGCTCTGTTTTGCCGCAGCCTGTCATTCCCAATAAACCAAGCACGGCAATCCATACAATTACTTTTCTTTTCACTTTTCATCTCCACCTTTCTATTTTAACTGTTTCTGTAACGTATGTACCTTTTCAAAAAAGCTGATCGCTTACTTGCAATTTTCCTTCTCCAATGCTCGCTTTTTCCTATTGTTTGAAGGTGCCGCTGATATGCAATGTACGATTATGAAGCGGATGATTTTCGTTCAGCAGGAGATTATGGAGGAATATCTCAAGGTATTCTGTTGTCTCATAAATTCCGTTTTTCAGGTCGTTATAGTTTGCCCTGACCAGTGAGTTGCGAAAATACCATGCGTTCTCGGCAAAAATATCATTTGTCACATCAAAACCCAGCGTGTGCAAATACTTAATAAAGAACACTGCTGTCGTTCTGGTATTGCCCTCACCGAAAACATGAATCTGCCACAGTCTGGATATGAAAACTGCAAGGTGATGGATGATCTCGTCCATCGAAAGATTCTTATAGGAAAACTTTTTCTCCTCCGAAAAATCATAATCCAGCGTCGCCCACAGTTCCGTGGCGCTACCGTAGAGCACAGTAGCTCCATTCAATACCCATTCCTTCTTCGTGATGTTGTAATCCCGAATACAGCCTGCATGGGAATAGATACCAGTAAACAATTTTCTGTGGATGGAAAGATATTCGTTCGGCGTAAAGCTGAAGGCACGCTCGGACAGCAGGGCCGCGATTCTTGCCGAAACTTTGTCCGCCTCCTCAGTGCGATCTGATGCATCATGGGCAGGAGTTTCCTTGTAGTAGGACTGCAGGAGCTCATTTACCTCTTCAAATGTTATCTCACCCTCAATATTCCGGACAGCAGTCCGCACCAGATATTCTGATGTCTTGAGTCCATCGACCGCCTGCAGACCAATGGCAGTATGCCAAGCATAGCTTTTGTCCCGCTTTGCTGGTTCGGACTCTTTGATATATTCCTTAAATGGATCTTTGTTCACTAAATGCCACCTCACTGTTACTTTTTGTCTCTACAAGAAAAACGCCGCTTCGGCAAATATCGTCCCTGAATTTGAAAGTAAGAATTTCCAGCCTTCTTATCTATAATGTATCCTCTTTTCGGGAATTGTGCAAGCGGATACAAAAAATTGTTGAATTTTCCTATTCATCTTTCTTCATTGCTTTTATAATAAACTTGTAGTCAGTTCGGAGAAAAGACATTTTTCGTAAACCAATCAAAGAGGAAATGCGTAAATGGAAAAATTAAAATGAGAGCATGCTCACCATTCTCCTTTCATATACCGGTGCGCCAATTCTTTTCCGCCTTCGGCTGATATAACGCCATCCGCAATTATAACAGCATGATCGCACAGAGCCTCCGCACATCGCATATCGTGGGTGACAGTAATCATCGTGTTCCCTGTCAGCTCATGGATCCGGTTCAAAATCTCCACCATTTCGGCAAGTCCGGTATAGTCCTGCCCGACAGTCGGCTCATCCAGCAGCAGCACCTCCGGCTTTGCCGCGACAACTGCCGCGATGGAAACGCGCCGCTTCTGCCCCTCGGACAACGACTGCGGATGCCGCTCAGCCAAATGAGAAAGGCAAAACAGATCCATGATCTCGTCCGCATATTCCGGTGACGCGGCATTGTAAGCGACTTCATCTTTTACGGTAGACATAAAAAGCTGATAATTGGGGTTCTGATAGACAACGCCCACCTTTTTGAACCACGCTTTGCTGCCCTTTGTTTTTTGCCCCAATTTTGTGTCGAAATTCTGCGTGATAGCCCCTTTCGTCGGCTTGCATAATCTGGCGAGCAAGCGCATCAGGGTCGTTTTCCCGCATCCGTTTTCTCCCAGCAAAAGAAGTCGTTCACCCTTTCGGATTTCAAAGGAAATATCCTTCAGGATTTCCCGTCCGTCTGCTGTAAACTTAAGATTACAAATCTCAAATATTGCCGAGGCATCAGGCTGCATCCGGCATATATCCTGTATCAAATGCGCCTGGGAGACAAGATATTCCCGCCTGTTCTCAACCTGTATGATCTTTCCGGCGTGGATACTCCACACAGTATCCACATACGGAAGCACCATATCAAGACGATGCTCTACCACCAAAACGGCGTATCCTCTTTCCGCCAGCGCGCGCAGGGAACGCATCAGCAGCTCCGCACCGGCTTTATCCAAGTTGGCGAGCGGCTCATCCAAAACGAGGATTTTCTGCTCTGTGGCGAGGGTGGCTGCAGTCATAAGCCGCTGTTTCTGCCCGCCGGACAGCGTGCGGGTCTTCCACTCCGGCCGCAGCTTCATCTGCTCGCAGGAAAATTGGATGCGCTCCGCGACTTTTTCTTTCGAGAACGCAAAATTTTCGCAGCCAAAGGCAATCTCATCCTCCACGATCTGTTGAATAATCTGCGATTCCGCATTTTGCAGAACGACGCCGACTTTTCGGCAAATATCGCCAAGCTTTTTTTCACAAACACTTTCACCATCGATCAGAATCTCTCCTGTGACCCTGCCCGGTGTGATATTGGGAATGATGCCTGCAATAAGCGACAGTACTGTGCTTTTTCCTTCGCCGGAAAAACCGGATAACAGAGCGATTTCACCATATTTTACAGAGAAATTCACATCACAAAGAATGGACGTTTCATATCCCTCGTATGTAAAGGACAGATTTTTCAGTTCGATTCCATTCATAGGAGCACCACCCATACAGAAAAAATAACAAGAACGCCAAAGTAAATACCATCTACAGGCTTCAAACGCACTGTTTTATATACGGAATATACCGCATCCTTTTCCGTGGAAAACCCGCGCGTCTCCACAGAAAGGGACAATGTATCCGCGATATTTACCAGCCGCACGACTAACGGCAGCAGAAATGCGCGGTAAAACACCTGAGGCTGCAGCAAGCTTCCGGCGCTCCGCGTTTTCATCGCTTCGCGGACGCGTGAGACCTCCAATCCAAGCAACGGAAAAAAGTTCAGCGTGATCATCATGCCCAGTGTCAGTATACGCGGCATCTTCAAGGCGGAAAAGTTGCGCACCAGATTTACAGGATTCATTCCAAGTCCCGGAATGACGGCAATGCAGACTGCCAGAATACGATTGACTGCCGCAAGGGTCTGAAAAATATCCCCCGAAATAAGATAGGTGATTCCGGCGAGCAGCACACACATGGCAACCGCCACTGGAATCACGGCAATGCAGGAGCGCCAATACCCGCAGACAAACAGCAGAAACCAAACGGCGGCAAGATAAAAAAGACAGAAATCGCTTTTTGCAGAAATCAGTCCGCATACCATGATGACCACAGCGGACAGAATACCGATGAGAGGATACAGTTGATGTTTTGCCCGTAATGCCTCACTCATTTTTTCATCACTCCAGACTTTTGAAGTTCCCTTGAAATTTTGATGCCAAGGAACGCACCGATCGCCGTAATAATGATTACCGCCAACGTCATGGCAACCGTCAGCCACGGGGTAACGGTCATGACCGCAACCATTGCTTCCCTGCCAAACAAATAATTGTACAATACATTAAAGGGAAGCGACAACGGGTTGAACAACAAAACCGTGACAAAAATCGCCTTATCAGACTTGAATCCGCGAAATACGGCAAGCGCAAACAGCTCCAGCAATACGCCAATGATCAAATTGGAAAAGAACATGGCGGGCGCCATCATCAGCTCAAACAGTCCCATCAGCACCGACATAATGAACAGCGATCCGACCTTGCGCACTTTCATCAGTCCAATAGAGAAAAAAACGGCGATCTGAAAGCTGGTGACTACCTGCGCAATGCCGAATACAGTCGTTTGCAGACTTGCCACCAGCGGCATGACCGCACAGGTACAAAGGGTGACGGCTGCTATAACAGCAAGAAACACAATATCTTTGATGTTAAATTTTTCAAATACGGATAAATTTTTCATGGTCTGCTCCTATTCTTTTTTGACTTGAAGTGTCGTACTACCCACACAAGCATCATTCCAAACCAGAGAATCATGCTCTCGCTCATCAACCCGTTGGTAAACCCAAACCGAAACGGCATACCACAGATCATTTCCGTTTCCTTTCATTCGCTATTTAGTTAGCGTCAACTAACCTTATGTCAAATGAGAGCGGCTACGGTAGTTAGTAGCCGCTAACTGTTTTTAGTATACTCCATCTCTTTGGCTCTTGTCAATAGAAACATTCTTATCATAATTGAGCACAATCTGAATTGTTACACTTACTAGACAAATATAGGTTGAACCCAAACCGCTTTTAATTTGCTTGTATTATCTACAACCACAATCATATTATTAATAACTTTCACCGCTGTATCTTCATCGTCTAACATTGAATTTCCAATACAATACCAGTCGGATTCTTTATCGAAATATGATTCCCACATTTTATTTTTATCAATTCTCCAAGTCAAACCAGCCTCATATTCTCCGATTAATCTCAATTCTCCTTCTATTGCAGATGGAACACATAAAGTGACTTCTTTCCAACTTTCTCTAGGACTAAATCCCCAAAGACATTTGACGCACATATCTTCTGAATCTATCCCTAAATTCAAGTATGCTATCGCTAAATTTATATCCACATTTGCGGATGGATTGCAATCAAAAGACCTCTCATTTTCAAAATATTGTTCCTCTGTATTTTCAATCTTACTTCCTTTAATTATTTCAAATTTCATCTTTTTCCTTCTACGATTTTGCAACAAAATTAAAATGAACTACAGTATTTGTACTCGTGTCTACTACTAATTCCCAAGTGCCTGTTGAATCTCTAAAGATTCCAGATACATCCCATCTAAATCGATATACGGTCTTGATAATTGTCCTGCATTTGATCCTTTTTTAATAACATCATTCATATGATTTTGGACAGTTTGAGACATTTTCAAGTCTTCGGCATTAGGGAGCACATATGAGCCACCCTCATATTTTGCACATGCTACTGCCATCCAAGCTAGCGCCCCTAGAATATGAGATACACTACAATCTGAACAACTCCAATAATGTCTTCCGCAAGTTCTACAAAAACCGTCAGTCCACTCTCCCGACACCTGCATAAAACAAGAAATCATTTACATCTTTCTCCCGATATATCTACATACTTTCTTTTTGTACGCTAAATACTCATCCCCAAAAGTTGTAATCAAAAAATTCTCTTCCACATTCACGATTTGTAAATGTAACATCATAACCGCCAATAAGGTAATCGCCAACAAATACCAGTTAAAGAACATCAAAAGCTCACCGATATATATAAGATCGAATCCCAAAAATGCGGGATTGCGGCTGTATGCATAAATACCGGATGTGACCAATTCTGTTTTTTCATCTTTTGGCACACCGGCGCGCCAACTGTCGCGCATTGTAATTACAGATACGACAAATACTCCAACTCCTGATACCCCGAAAACGACACCGATCGCTCGCAGCCATATTAAATCAAGATATTTATTTGCAAAAATGCTGACCACTTCAACAGTAGGAACTACATACGTCACAATTTTCAAAGTGACCTCAATAAATTTTATAAATCCTGTCTTTCCCTTTCCAAGTAAGTCCGTTTGTATCCCCTGTTTGCGCTGATGAAAAAGTTTTATAAAATACGCCCCATAAAAAACAATCATAATCAAAACAGCAATCACCTGATATATCATATCCAACCTCCGCAATTATTGGTTTTCTAAAGTATGCCTAAAATAAGTTCCTCCTTCAAAATGCGATTAGTCCTTGCTAACGATGTTTTGAATTTACCACACGCTGCAATGTATGTCAAGAGAACCTCATGACTGTTACGTGCCATCTTCTTTTTTCTTGTTAGCTTTTGCTACCCATGGTATAATATGACCATATTTAAGGCAGAAAATAACAGATGACAGGGAGGCTCCTGAAATGGATGTATACTATAATAAAAATATGTGGGAAAAGGGCAAGCCGGAAACCAAATTGGCAGTCTGCCCTGTCAATCAGTCTTTTCTTTGGGAAGAACAAGAAATTTTTATCCCTGCTATCTATACAGGCAAAGCGGGCGCTGTCCTTGATGTATGTGCAAAAATTTCGACAGCGGATATGACGACGTTCCTGAAAAAATGGAATTATGAGCGGCGGATGTCCTTAAAAACTCCGGAAGAATTTGAACAGATCGATGCGGATAATCCCGGAAGCAGGGAATTTGCCGTGGATGTTTGTCTGGATGGAACGTCTCTGATACGCCGCATGAACAGCAGCGTGAGATGGTATCCGAAAAATATCATACAGATGGGAAATACCAATCCAACCAGTATAGACGAGTTTGAAAATGACAAATCAGCGGAAGAATGGATGGAGGCTTATAACTGCGACAGGACATGCTGCTGGTATTTTAACCGGCTTTCTTATGACTGGCGCGATGAACCGATTCTGTCCCCTCAAAACATATTGCTGGCTTTCCAAGCAAACTTAATCTCCACCACTGTAGGACATTTTTCCACTGACGCTTCATGTAATGGCAAGACGATAACGGCAGTCCATCCCCTAACCGGACAAGAATACACTTTAACACTACATGAGTGCGAACAGACCAGACACAGCTTCACAGGGATTGAGACAAAAGACATGATTTATCCGGAATACAGTCAGATCCTTTCTTATAGCATTACACCGGAAATAGACCGCAACCTTTTTGACATCCGTGACTGTGTAGAAGGTGACAAACCCAGAATAAGAAACACTCAAAGAGAAGACGGCCCTACTGCCATCTTTATGGCCGGAAAAAGTGCTGCTTCCGACAAAAGGACGGCCTGCTCCTCTCTTCATTTTGAGCCTGTTCCAGAAGTACAATGGCGGATGGTATTTCAAATAAAACCAAAAGATAATATGGCAATCAACTTTCCCATATCATAAGGAGGCGCTCCCATGGAATATATTTGGTATATCGTTGCATCTTTAGGCGCCGGAATCGGCACAGGTCTTGCGGGCCTTTCTGCCGCTACCGTTATGGTGCCGATCCTGATTGTACTTTGTCCGTCTTTTGCCGGAGAAACAGGCGCGTATCACGCTACAGCGATCGCTTTGGCTTCCGATATCCTTGGTTCCGCCGTTACATCCGGCATATATATCCGCCACAAAAACATTGACCTGAAACGAGGCTGGATCATGCTCACCTGCATTATCGGGATGTGCATTGCGGGCAGTTTTGCGGCATGGTCGGTCGGAAATGTTGTGCTTGGCAGTTTTTCATTGTTCCTGACCTTTTTTATCGGTATCCGTTTTTTGATCAAACCTGATACGAAACGCCAAGAAACCATTGCAAAAGGTACGGGACTCGACTGGAAAGGCGTCGCTATTTCTCTGTTTTTCGGACTGACAATCGGCTTTGGCACAGGTTTTGTCGGCTCAGGGGGAGGAATGATGATGCTTGTGGTTTTTACCGCATTTTTGGGAATGGATAGGAAACCTGCCGTTGGCACCAGTACATTTATTATGACCTTTACGGCGTTAATCGCATCGATCAGTCATATTATGATAGACCCTTCCATCGCTTTGGAACGCTGGGATGTGCTGCTGATCTGCATTATAACAGCGACCGCGGCTTCTATCGTTTCGGCTCAGTTCGCCAATAAGGTCAATAATCGCACCGTTGGTCTGGTGACCGGCGCAATTTTGACACTTCTTGGCGCAGTCATGCTGATTTTAAATTATTGGGAGCAGCTTTCGGCCCTTTTTCTACAATCTTATACCTGACCGCCTCCAAATATTTCTTTTCCTTACCTATCCGGATAGTATTTAAAATTATTTTGAAATAGGTATTGACAGGCAAACCCAATCTTGTTACAATTCTATTTAAAGAAAATTTGAAATAGAAAGGGCGAGAATGATTGGCAGTCAGTGAAGTATTGGCAGCTTTGGCTGATGAAACCCGTAGAAAGATTTTGCTAAAGTTAAAAGAGGGGAAAATAAATTCCGGTGATTTAGCAACCGCGCTAAATATGACTCCGCAAGCATTATCTTATCATTTGTCAAAGCTAAAAAAAGCAGACCTAATCTATGAAACAAAATACAAGAACTTTATTTATTATGAGTTGAACTTATCTATTCTTGACGAAGCGGTCATGTGGATAAACAACTTACGAGGAGGTCAATAATGAAAGTGAAAAAAATTGTGTTTTATGCACTTATGTTTCTTCCACTGATCAGTGTTTTAATTGCTTTGCAGTTCTTACCAGAACAAATCCCTGCTCATTATGATTTAAACAATCAAGTAACTCGTTGGGGCAGCAAATATGAAATGCTCATTGTTCCCATTGTTACAGTGATGCTGGGTTATTTTTTCCTGGGAATAGCAAAGGTTGCTGCAAAACATGAAGAAAGCGGAAGCAATAATGAGAATGTCTGTATTGTTGCAGGTATTGTTACACTTCTTATTTTTAATGCCATGACAGGGTATGCTTTATACACCAGTTTTAATAAGATTGAGAACCTATCGCTCCATACATATGATGTCAGTCAATTACTGTTTGGAATTTTAGGTATTGCTATGATTATCATAGGAAATATAATGCCAAAATTACGAATGAACGCGGTTACTGGACTGAAAACGAAACGAAGCATGAAGAATGAGACAACATGGAAAAAAAGCCAGCATTTTGGCGGAATCTCCTACATGATCGGAGGAGCTGTTATCGTTGTGATATGCTTCTTTGTTCAAGGCATTTATTGTTTTTTATCAACATTAGGTGTAATTGCCATTCTGCTAATAGTTGATGTTTTTATACTTACAAAATCGGTACTCGGACGAACAGTTTACTTTAAAAATTGTATTGCCTGTTTATATAGTCAGCGATGAAAATATCATTGTAACCCAGTGTAGGGAGCACTATAATAACAAGTAAGTTGGAATGAATTGCAAAAATTAGGGAGCATATAATTTATGAATGTAATAACCGAAAGAAGGAGTATTCGGAAATATACAGACAAAGCTGTTAGCAGAGAAGATTTATCAAAAATTGTTCAAGCTGGTATTTTAGCACCATCTGCTAAAAACAGACAACCTTGGAAGTATATTGTATTTACCGGAAACTCAAAAGATCATTTGCTAAACGAAATGGAGAAAGGATTATTGCGAGAAAAAAACGGAAAAAAATTATTGCCAAAATCTCAGACAAATTTGCCAGATGCTTTCCACACATTAGAAATCATGCGGGAAGCTCCTGTTCTTATCATGGTTGAAAACCATAACGGAAGCTCGCCATATCAAAATATAGATTCCGATGCTAGAGTGACAGAAATATGTGATACCTTATCCATTGGAGCATCCATACAAAATATGTTACTTACCGCAACAGAATTGGGATATGGAACTTTATGGATTGCAAATACATGCTTTGCTTATAATGAATTGGTTGATTACATGGGAATATCAGGGCAATTAGTCGGCGCTGTTTTATTGGGACATCCAAATGAACATCCAAATCCAAGACCAAGAAAAAATATAAAAGATGTTGTAGAATATAGATGAATTTATCCGCCTGTACCTGGCGGAACAAATATATTAAGATACACTTTAGATACACACACTCTCTACAATGGTTTTGATCAGAGTATGATGAAAACCATTTTGTGCGTTATAGAGAGGTAAAAATTGATGAAAACAAGAAAAATTGTACTATCCATTATCCTGTTTTTCCTTTTCCTGTCCATGGCAGGATGCGGAAAGGACGTTCAAAATCACCCTTCCGATACTTCACAGACTTCCGACATACAGCAGGCCACAACGCATAATACTGAAAATGACGCCGATGAACCAATCCATTGGAACGCATCCCATATGCCAATGCCGGAACAATACGAAATGGCCACGGTAGCTGGCAGCAATATCTACGCCTGCGCTTATGAAGAAAAAGGCGTGACCGTCTCGGTATTTGCAATAGATAGCATGGAACAGACAGGATCCTTTGCCATTGCGGAGGCCACTGAATTAAAAAACATTTCCGTGAGTGCTTCCGGAGAAATATACCTTTTTGGCAGTATGGGAGACAGCGATGCCTTATGGAAAATAAGCCAGGATGGCATTATCAGCACAATAGAGGATGTTGAGATAGAGGATGTGGGATTGTGGCCGTCACTAAAGAACTTTTATGTGGACAGCAATGGTTTTTATTATTTATGGTATGATATGAGCGTCCCTTGCGCCGAAGTATATGAAAACGGTGAAGAAGACGTTTACACGAGGCTGGACAGGATTTATGTAAAAGACGCTCAGATGAAGACTATCGTTTATGAACAGATTCCCGATTCCAACAACAATAAATTGATCAGCCTCATTTTTGATGAGGACGGTATTCCCTTGCTTTTGGCAAGAGACGAGGACGGATATTATATACAGGAAGTCCGCACCACAGATGAATCTCCCCATGAATCAAGTCGTTTGGAAACAGACGAAAATACGTTCTACAATTTGGAAACCAGCCGCATGTTGGCATATACGCAAAACGGACTTTTATATATCAGAGAGGGTTCCCTGCATCTCTATCATACCTCCGACTCACAGGATGAAAAAATTCTGGATCTTGCGAGCGCCGGCATACGGGAGGAAGACATCATCTATCTGGGGATGCGGAATAGCGCAATTGAAATTATAGACAATTACAAAGGATCTCAACCGTCGGAATATACTTCCATCAAGCAGGAAGAAAGCGAAAAAACGCTGCTCACATTAGGCGTTATAACGCTTCATCCGGAAATGATGGAGGTCGTCGCATCGTTTAACCGTTATCAAGATGAAGTAACTATTGAACCGATTATTTATGTAAACGATTACGATTACGACAAAGGATATGAGAAATTGACGTTGGACATTATTCAGGGAAAAGCTCCCGATTTGATCGACGTTTCCGGCCTGGGTTATGAAAGTCTGGCAAATGTCGGCGCATTTACCGACCTGTATACATTCATGCAGCAAGACGACGAGTTAACTGCGGAAAACCTTATATCCAGCATTTTAAAGATATATGAAATGGAAGGTCATCTGTACACGATCGCGCCTGCGTTCCGAATCTATACCATGTGGGGAGCGGGCAGTATGATAGACGGGCGAAGAGGAATCGATGTGGAGGAAATGGTACAAATGCTTCAGGATAATGGCGGAGACATTAACAGCATTTACGGTTTTTCCGCTGATGAAGACGCCCTTACCACATTGTGCACATTTAATATGGATAACTTCATCAACTGGGACGATGGAACCTGTGATTTTACCGGAAAAGAGTTTCAGCAGACTTTGCGCTTCGCCAAAGAATATCAGGGAAAATATTATGAGAGCCTTTATAATTGTATTCAAAACAAAGACATTCTGCTAACCCTCGGTCTGATCAATTCCGTGGAAAATTACCGGATCGAATCGGAATTATATGGCGAGAATATCCAGTTTATCGGATGTCCGACGGAGAGCGGCAGCGGTTCCGCAGCATTTTTTGCAGGAGGAGAAATTGCAATTAATTCCAACTGTGCACATCAGGAAGAGGCATGGGAATTTGTAAAATATCTCATACAAAACGGATATGATCATACCGGTTTCCCTTTGCTGAAAGAGCAGTTTGAACAGATGTTGGCCGAATCAATGATTGAGACAACCTTCACCGAAGATGGTGTGGTAAGTAAATGCGTTAAAGAGAGTTACCATGAGGGAAACGTCATAGACATTTATATCTATAAATGTGAACCTGAGGACGTGGAAACGGTCAGAAAGCTGGTTGACAGCGTAAGCATTAGATTTCGATATAATGTACAGATACAAAACATCATCAATGAAGAGACCGGAGCGTATTTGCACGATCAGAAAAACATAGAGGACGTGTGCGCTATTATCCAGAGCAGAGTGCAATTATACCTTGATGAGAGATATTGACAATTCAGAAACCATCTGCACTTACAATACACGCCGCAACGATACTTCCTATTTGCTTTATAGACATTTATCTATCCTCCCTGTTTACCTTATGAGATCCAAAATGTATTGCATAGAAATCAGATTCATAGGAAACCACCCTTTAAGATAAAGTTATCCTTATACGGAGACAGGGATATTCTCTCCAGTAACCGCTCCAGCATATAATTCTGCATGACAAGCTGTGCCGAAATATTCTTTTCTGCCGCTTTCTTCTTTATAAATGCTTTCAGTTGCATGGGATTTTTTGTTATCA
>JAMPHU010000059.1 GCA_023663225.1 Candidatus Gastranaerophilales bacterium | reverse complement strand
CGAACGGCATGTACGGTGGTGTGAGAGGGGAGAGAAAATCTCCCCTACTCGATTGACGCAGGTATTGCGGAGGAAGAGGTATGAGGTATCCGAATTTTTTGCAACGAGAGGGTGTGATCGGGCTTGTGGCGCCGGCTTTTGGCTGCGCCATCGGACCTTATAGAAGCAGATTTGAGAATGCCCAGAAGAAATGGAAGGCGATGGGGTATCGCCTGGATCTGGGGCCAAACTGCTATGCGGACAAAGGCATCGGTATCAGCAACACACCGGAGGAATGTGCGGCGGAGCTGACTGCATATTATGTGAGTGGAGACAATGACTGTCTCATCTCCTGCGGCGGCGGTGAGCTTATGTGCGAGACGATCAGTCATGTGGACTTTGACAGAATACGGGAGGCAGTTCCCAAATGGTACATGGGTTATTCAGATAACACCAACATGACGTATCTGTTGGCGACTTTGTGCGACACAGCGTCTATTTACGGGCCCTGTGTGGCGAATTTTGGCATGGAGCCGTGGCATCCTTCTCTGGAGGATGCAATGGAGCTTTTGTGCGGGGAGCGGGACACTGTGTGTGGATATGACGGATGGGAGAAGGAGTCTCAAAAGTCGGAGGAAAACCCGCTTGCGCCTTATCATGTGACAGAAGAGCGGAAGATAAAGAGCTTTGTAGGGCGAAAGCCTGTGATGTGGGCGGTTCCTCACAAAGAGAATGTCTTGTGCGGCGAGCCGGAGGAGGATTGTTATGCGGCCGGTAGTCTACAGTTTGAGGGCAGACTTTTGGGGGGTTGTATGGATTGTCTGGTGAATCTTTTGGGCACGCGGTTTGACCGGACGAAAACGTTTACGGAGCGATATCGGGAGGACGGGATCATCTGGTTTTTGGAGGCCTGTGACCTGAATGTGTTTTCCATCCGGCGCGCCATGTGGCAGATGGAGGAAGCAGGTTGGTTTCGGTACGTGAAGGGGTTTTTGATCGGCAGACCCCTTTGTTTTGGGCAGGAGATGATGGGATTGGACGCCTATCAGGCGGTTCTGGAAGTGGCGGGCCGCAAGAATGTGCCGATCATCATGGATGTGGATCTGGGACATCTGCCGCCTATGATGCCCTTGGTCGTGGGGAGTCTGGCACAGGTGAAGGTGTGTGGAAATGATATTTCGGTGAAAATGAAATTCGTATAGATTTGAGAAAGAGAGAGGTGATCTTTTGAACCCAAAACTGAAAGAAAAAATTTTGGAATCTCTTTCAGCGGTCTTACCGATCACAGGCATTGTCCTGTTGCTCAGTATTGTGTTGGTCCCCGTGGATCTGGGGGCCATGGTCATGTTTATAGCCGGCGCGGTCATGCTGGTCGTCGGTATGGGTTTTTTCCAGCTCGGTGCGGAAATGTCCATGACGCCCTTAGGAGAGGGTATCGGTGTCCAAGTGTCCAGGAGCCGCCATATTTTATGGGTGCTGTTGATCGGGTTTTCCATGGGTGCGATCATAACGATCTCCGAGCCGGATCTACAGGTGTTGGCGCAGCAAGTGCCCTCCATACCCAATCGGACTTTGATTCTGACTGTGGCGGTGGGCGTAGGGATTTTCTTGGCGGTTGCGATCGTGAGGATCTTGTTTCAGATCAGTTTGTCTACCATATTGATCTTCCTTTATATTGTGTTGATCGGCATGTCCTTTTTGGTATCCAGAGATTTTCTCGCGGTGGCTTTTGACTCCGGCGGCGTGACCACGGGGCCTATGACCGTTCCCTTTATCATGGCGATGGGTCTGGGACTTGCGTCGGTCCGCGGTGATAAAAATGCCTCCAGCGACAGTTTTGGTCTGGTGGCGCTCTCCAGCGTGGGTCCCGTTTTGGCGGTGCTGATCTTAGGATGTTTTTACGAGCCTTCGGAGGCGGCCTACACGGTGGCGGCGGTGGCGGATGTGACCACCACAAGAGAGGTGGTCTGGGAGTTTTTCATTCATCTTCCCACCTACATAAAAGAGGTTATGATATCCCTGCTGCCTGTTGTGGCTGTGTTTGCTCTGTTTCAGATGTTGACGCACCGCTATAAACAGCGTCAGAGAAAGCGTGTGCTGGTAGGATTTGCCTATACTTATATCGGGCTGGTATTGTTTCTTTGCGGCGTCAATGTGGGGTTTGCGCCGGTAGGTTCTTCCATGGGAAGCGGGATTGCCTCGGCGAGCTGGCGGTGGCTCTTGGTGCCCATCGGCATGTTGATTGGATATTATATTGTAAAGGCGGAGCCTGCGATACAGGTGTTGAATCGTCAGGTGGAGGATGTGACCAACGGGGCGGTGTCCGCAAGGAATATGAACCGCTGTTTGTCTGTGGGAGTGTCGGTCAGCGTGGGACTTGCGATGCTGCGGGTGTTGACGGGACTGCCCATCTATTGGATCGTCATTCCCGGTTATATTATTGCGCTGTTACTTTCCAGGCTGGTGCCCAAAATGTTTGTGGGTATCGCTTTTGACTCCGGCGGCGTGGCCAGCGGGCCCATGACGACCACCTTCCTGATCCCGCTCAGTATCGGGGCATGTGATGCGGTGGGCGGCAATCTGATGACGGACGCTTTCGGGGTGGTGGCGTTGGTGGCGTTGACGCCCTTGATCGCCGTTCAGATCATGGGAATCTGGTATCAGTATAAGCTGAAGGCGGAGAGTGCGGCTGCGCTGCAGGAGACGATCTCTCTGGATGCTTTGGATGCGATCTTCGAGTTTGAGGAGGAATGAGATGGAAGAGAATTTGACAGGCGAGCGCAAAAAGGCGGCTTATCGGATGTTGTTCCTCATCGCTACGCCAAAGCTGGTGAAAAAGGCTATCGAGCTGGCGAAGGAGAATGATCTGCCCATACAATATCTTTTTCACGCCCAGGGCACCGCGTCCAGCGAGGTTATGGATATGCTGGGACTGGACGGAGTGGACAAAAATGTCTTGATGAGTATGCTGCCCAAATATTATGCGGATATGATGATTAAAAAGCTGCATAAAAAGCTGCATCTGGGGATGCCCAACACAGGGATCGCGTTTACGGTTACCATGTCCAGCGGCAGCGGACGCATCCTACAGATGATGGAGGGGATGCAGGCGGAGGGGGAACAAAATCTCTCGGAAAGGGAAGGGGCTAAAATGGTAGGAATAGAGTACTATATGATCTTGGCGATTGTGAACCAGGGGTTCAGCGAGGAAGTGATGGACGCAGCCAGGCCCATGGGCGCATCCGGCGGAACGGTGTTCCACAGCAGGCGGATCGGAAGCGAGAACGCCATGAAGTTTTGGAAGATCAGCGTCCAGCAGGAGAGAGAAGTGGTCATTATTCTCGCCCAGAAGGATGACAGACAGTCTATTATGCAGGCGATCGGGCAGAAATGCGGGATGCAGAGCAAAGCGCAGGGAATTGTGCTGTCCCTGCCTGTGGACGGTATTGCGGGGTTGGACTGAAGGGTCGGATTCAGGGGGTTGGATTCTGGTAAATTTGTGCTTGCCAAGTATCTGTAGATGTGATACAATATATTTCGTTGTGAGCGATATCGCTCGGGCAAGGGCCGGTGTGTCGGAATTGGCAGACGAGGCAGACTCAAAATCTGTTGTTGGCAACAACGTGCGGGTTCAAGTCCCGCCACCGGCAGGATGGAAAATCACTTATATAGATATTAGTCAATCTTATTTTTTAGAAAGTAGGTGATTGTATGCCAAGTATATCAGATATTGTAAAAGATTCTGTGGTTGAATTTTCCAGATTGCAAGATTGGATGCTCTCCGCCAAGAATCATAATGATATGGAGACTTATAATATGATGCACAAGCGTTATATTGAATTAAAGGTGATTTTATCTACTGCAGGTGTAAATCTTGCTGAGATTGACAAGATCAAGGAATAAATATTTTTCATACAGCTAAGTAGCAGCCGTAAGCCAAGGTGTAAAGTCTTTGTTGAATGATTGAGACTCTACACCTTTTAATATTGAGTAGGTTGTATGATTGCAGAGAAAAAAATTATGGATGATATCCCCATCTCACGGATGGCCCAGGATCCATTTGAAGGTGAAGTGGTTGTTCGGCGTGGTGATCGTCATCATGCCGGTTTCAAAATCGTAGTCAGTATCCAGGATCTGATAGCTTCGATTTAAGACGTTTATCAGGCAGTCTTGCGCCCGCACGGCCCAGTTGTTCTCATCCAGATATTTTTTGATCTCCTTGTCTGTCATGGTATCGTCCTTTCCGGCAGTCTGTGTGTCTCGATGTTTTCTACATTATTTATTCCACCGAAATTACATTTTCATGCACGAAAAGAGAGCGTTTTGCAGCAAAAAGAGAGGATTCTTCCGCAAAAGTGAGGGTTAGAGATGCAGGCGTTTCTGCAATTCCGTCCACAGCGTGCGTCCCTTGAAGATCAAAAGACCCAGGAAGGTGATGACGCTTGTGATCAGGCAGATCGTCCAAGTGACGGGCGTCTCTCCGCGGTGCAGGAACATGGCGATATAAGGGATCACGCCCACTAAGATGTTGAGCAGGATATATACCAGCGCATTTTCTGTGAAGCCTGCGTCCACGAAGGAGAAGATAAAGTTCAGAACCAGGATTCCGCTGTAGAAGAGCGGCACGATATAGTCCACGCAGACGCCACGGTAATCAATATAATATTCCGTCCAGACCGCCAGCGCCGAGGCGACGATCATCGTCTGGAAGAGCACGCGGGGGATGCTGTGATGATTGTAGAAAAAGCGCATAAAAAGCCACAAGAACACGGTGCTCCACACCAGGACGATGACGCTCCAGTGAAAATGGGGAGATTTCAGTATGAGGAAATCCAGCGCCGTACAGATGACGCATCCGGCGAGCAGTAGAAACTGCATAAGCTTCAGCGCCAGAGAGCGCTGCTGCAGGCTGGCGGCGCTGGGCCAGCGATTGGGTGACGGGTCGCCCTGTAAGTGGCTCTGACACAACGGGCACTCTTTAAAGGAGCCTCCGACCTTGATTTTACAATGCGGACAGATTCTCATATGATTACCTCCTCATGATCGTTAAAAAGGACTGCTGATCGTCAGTCAAGCACTTCCGTGGCATAGAGGGACGCGTCCAACCCCTGCTCTGTGAGGGTGCGCACAAAGGTTTTTAAGACGCTGGTATTTTGATAAGCGGAACAGATCCCCAGCGTCAGCACGTCATCATAGGTGTTACATGTGATAAAAAGGCTGCCTGTGCTGCAATAGGCGGCATAGGAGCTGATATGGGGGGCGAGCGCGTTTGGAACGCGCAGGCGGCCCAGATTGGAGATCACCGCTGTGACGCGTTTGGTCTCACGCCTGGTGGCAAGTTTCACCACCGGATTTTTGATAAAAAGGGGAACCATGCGGACTAAAAAGAGCTGTTCTAGCTTCTCATAATTATCCATTCTGGCGGCGATCTGTTCCGGCGTCAAGGCTTTTTTGAGCTCTGCGTCAAATTGTCGGGCCAGGGATTGCAGATCTTCCTCCCCTGTGAAGACATGGCTCACATAGACGGAGTTAAAAAAGTTCCGTGAGGTGGCGGAGGGGTAGTAGTTGCGCAGGTTCACCGGCATACTGATGGTGATGGGGCGGTTTTTTTGCAGGGAGGGCATATCATAATAGATTGCGCGCATCAAGATCGCGCCCAGATAGCTGGTGAGGCTGACGCCTGTCGCTTTGGCGAGCTTTAGCATTTCCCCGGCGGAAAGCTGCAGTTCAAAAAATTGCAGTTGGTGGTGAGGGAGCTTGAGACCGCGTATATGATAGGACTTTTTGGGGGAGGCCTCCGCCTGTCCCTTTTTTGTGTAAAACTGCCGGTAGCTGTCCTGATTTAAATCGTTGTCGGAGGCGCCGCTGTCTATGGACACTTCATCCAACGTGTCGGGATAGCAAAGTTTCAGGTAGTTGAGCACCAGGATATTTAAAAATTCGATGCCGCCGTTGCCGTCGCTGAGCGCATGAAACATATCCAGATTGATTCGGCTGCCAAAGTAAGAGACGCGATAGTGTAACTGTCCGGCCACCTCGGGCCCGTACAGGGTGGGGCAGGGGCGTGTTTTTTCCTCCTCCACAAAAGCGGTTTTGTCGGTGGTCTCCATATAATGCCAGAAAAGTCCTCTGTGAATCAAAACCTGATACTGGGGACGCTCTCTGACGGTGGTCTTTAAGGCGAGGGTGAGAAGTTCTTTATCGATCGACTCCTGCAAGGTGCAGGAGACACGGAAGGAGCGGGTGTCGCGTCTGTTGTAGGACGCTAAGAATACTTTGGCCACATTGTCTACTCGATACCAGTTGTTTTTGGGCAAGGCAGTTCTCCTCCTTATAATACATGCCACACGAAGCGGCCGATCTCATCCATGGCCTGCGAAGATTTGCGCATGGGCATCTGCTGGAACACATGCCAGCAGTTTTGGTAGATCGTCAGGGTGGCGGGAATGTTTTTTTGTTTCAATGCTTTCGCCAAGCGCACGCTGTCGGAGAGCAGGATCTCATTGGAACCCACCTGGATCAGTGTGGGAGGCAGGCCGCTTAAGTCCGCGAAGAGAGGACTGTACTGGGGGAGCGCATAGTCGGCATCTTCTCCGGCGTAAGCGTTCCTGACCGCAGTGATATATTCCGGCGTCAAAAGCGGATCGAGCTCTAAACATTTCTTGTAGGAAGGGCCGCAGGCCGTCATATCCGTCCAGGGACTCATCAAGATCAGCGCGCGGGGTTGCATACGACCCTGATTTTTTAAGGAAAGGCACAGTTCCAGCGCCAGGTTGCCGCCGGCCGAGTCTCCCGCCACCAGCACTTTGCTTGCGCCGTAACCCAAATGCATCAGATAGTCCCATGCGCGCAGGGCGTCCTCTATGGCCGCTGGATAGGGATGTTCGGGGGAGAGTCTGTACTCGAAGGATAAAACCTCCAGACCGATATGCAGGCAGAGTTTGCTGGCCAGGATACGGGCGTATTGCAGACTGCCGCAAGTGTAGCCTCCCCCGTGGCAGTAGAGGAGGACATGCCTGGAATCGTGTCCCATGTCGGGGCAGATCCATTCCGCAGACATCGTGTCTATGGTAAACGGTTTGGAGTGTACGCCTATGATCGGAGTGACAAGTTTGCCGAAGAGATCCTGCCCCGCGCGCTGGCGGTTTAAGTCTTCCGGAGAGATGGATGCGCCCGCAAAGGTGACGCTGTGTACCGCTCGGATCGCGTGCATCATCGGACTCATCTGTATATTGGTGTGCGTGTGCTGTTTTTTTGCCATGATAAATTGCCTCCGGTTTTATCCTTTATGGCCATTCGGCCGCTGATTGCCAAGAATATGGACTTATTTTACCATGATTACCCGAACATCACAAGGAAAATATCTTGCCCTTTGGGGGGTTTTGTGATAGCATAAATGCACAAACCAAAAGGAAAAAAGAGCGATAGAAGTAAACAGGGAGGAAGGAGTATGAAGTTTAACAAAGATTGGTTTCATAAGGATTGGGTGCCGTACACGATCGCCACTTGTTCGGCCGTGCTCTTATATGTGATTCTGACGCACATCAATTTGCTGGGGAATTGGCTCTCGGCGCTCTTGAGCATTGTGGAGCCTGTGATCGTGGGATTGTTGTTTGCGTATCTGATGGATCCCATCGCCAGATTTTATGAGCGTACCATCTATAAGGGATTGCAAAAGAAAATGGAAAAGATGGCAAGAAAGCTGGCGGTCTTTACTATGGTGCTGACTGTTCTCGCTGTGTTGGGACTCTTTGTGTTGGCGCTGGGCCCGCAGTTGGTGCAGAGCATCGGCGCGCTGGCGGGGAATCTGGGTACATATGCCGGACAGTTGCACAACCAGTTTAATGCGCTTGCGGACAGCGCTGTGGGAGAGATACTGGATCTGTCCGCCCTGACGGAGGCAGGGGACAAGATCATAGCGCAGATCACCGCCAAGCTGGGGGAGAATCTGGGGAATATCATCAACACTTCCTACAGTGTGGGTTCGGGTTTTGTCACCATTGTGATCGGTTTTATCCTGGGAGTCTATTTTCTGATGGACAAGGCGAAGCTGGCCAGATATAGCAGGAATATTTTTAAAAAGCTTCTGAAAGAGGAGCGATATGCGCGGTTTGAGAATTTCTGTAAGCGCAGCGACAAGATCCTGTTGCGCTATATCGAATGTGATCTGTTGGAAGGGATCATTGTGGGCGTCGCCAATTTTATTTTTATGATGATTATGGGGATGCCCTATGCCGGTCTGATCTCGCTGGTGGTGGGAGTCACCAATTTGGCCCCCACCTTTGGGCCAATTTTTGGAGCGGTAGTGGGGGCGCTGATTCTGGTGCTGGTCAATCCTTGGTACATGCTCTGGTTTTTGATCTTCACGGTGATCCTGCAGACCATAGACGGCTATGTGATCAAGCCGAAGCTGTTCGGAGATACGCTGGGCGTCTCCTCGCTCTGGATCTTGATCGCCATCATTGTGGGCGGCCGGATGTTCGGCGTGGCGGGGATCCTTTTGGCAATCCCCTTTGCCGCCATCGTCGAGTATGTGTGTAAGGATATCCTGTTTCAAAAGAACGAAGAATAGCAGGCGCAGCTCCTATTTCAGGAATTTGCGGATCAGCCAGTCGTTCACGCTCCGGTAGGGTTGATAGCGCATGGGCAGATCCAGCCAGGTTTTTTTGTCCACGATGCTCTTGTAGTGAGAGAAGGTGTCAAAGCCTGCCTCGCCGTGGTAAGAACCCATTCCGCTTTCGCCCAGGCCGCCAAAACCCATGGAGTTGGTCGCAAGATGGATGATGGTGTCGTTGACGCATCCGCCTCCGAAACGGCACCGCCCCGTCACTCTCTTTGCCAGATATTGATTTTCGGTAAAGAGATAGAAGGCCAGGGGCGTGGGCATGGAATTGATCCGCTGAACCGCCATCTCCAGGGAGTCGTAAGTGAGGATGGGAAGGATCGGCCCAAAGATTTCTTCCTTCATGACGGCGTCGCGGAAGGTCACATTGTCCATCACCGTGGGCGCGATCCGCAGGGCGGCGGGATCGACTTTTCCGCCGTGGACAATCTTGGCGGGATCCATCAGTCTGCGCAGTCTGCGGAAGTGCTTTTTGTTGACGATCCGGCCGTAATTGGGATTGGCAAGTGGATCCTCGCCGAACTGTCTTTTGATCTCTCTACAGATCTCCCGAATCAGCTTGTCCTTGACGGATACGTCACAGTAAATATAGTCCGGCGCCACACAGGTCTGTCCACAGTTTAAAAATTTGCCAAACACAATGCGCCTTGCGGCCAGCCGCAGATTGGCGCTCTTTTCTACGATGCAGGGACTTTTGCCGCCCAACTCCAAAGTGACGGGCGTGAGATTCTCCGCGGCATGGCGCAGGACGTCTTGGCCCACAGCCTTGCTGCCGGTGAAAAAGATGTAGTCAAAACGCTGTTCCAACAGCGCGGCGTTTTCTTTTCGTCCGCCGGTCACCACGGCCACATAGTGCTCTCCGAAGCACTCTGAGAGCAGCTTTGTGATGAGGGCGCTGGTGTGGGGAGAGTAGGCGCTTGGCTTGACCACCGCCGTATTGCCCGCCGCCAGCGCGTCCACGAGAGGTTCCATGGTCAGCAAAAAGGGATAGTTCCAGGGACTCATAATCAGCACCACGCCGTAGGGAGAAGGCTTGCGGATGCTCTTTGCGGGAAACTGTGCAAGCGGCGTGTGCCTTGTCTTGCCGCGGCTGAAAGAAACGATATGGCGCAGCATATAGCTGATCTCGTTCAAGGTCATGCCGATCTCGCACATATAGGATTCCGTGCCGCTTTTGCCCAGGTCTTTTTTGAGGGCCGCCGCGATCTCCTTTTCATTTCTCAGGATACATTCTTTTAACTTGGTCAGCGCGCGGATCCTGGTGCGGACGTCCAAAGTGGCGCCGCTGCGGAAAAACACACGCTGGTTCTGTATCAGTGCTTTCATCTGTCTGTTGTTCATATGCTGCCTCCCTTGATCATGTTAGATTACTGTGTCAGATGCCTCATCCCATCAGCTGATAGTAGTATCGCTCCAGTTCCTTTTCGTCCATCAGAACGGGAACCGGATAGAGGGGATTGGCCTCCTTGTCCGCGTATGCGGCGAGCTTGGGAATATCCTGTTCTTGGATCGCCGATATGGTATCTCCTATGCCGAAGCGCTTTTTCATGTCCTTGATCGCCTGAATAAAAGCGCGGGCGGCATCTTCGTCGGAGTTCGTCTCGGAGGCGACGCCTGCCGCTATGGCCAAACGGTGGAGCTTGGCGTGGATGGCGCTGCCGTAGGTCTCTAGCACGAATGGCAACAGCACCGCGTTGGCAAGGCCGTGAGGGACATTGTACTCGCCGCCCAAGGAGTGTGCCACGGCGTGGACATATCCCACATAAGACCTGGTAAAAGCACAGCCTGCATAGTACGCCGCGTGCAGCATCCCCGCCCTGGCCTTCAGATTGTCGCCGTCCTTCCAGGCTGTATCCAGATTTTGGAAGATCAGTCTTACCGCGATCAGGGCGTCCTGCCTGGTGCCGTAGGTAGTGGAGTTGCCGATATAGGCCTCTATGGCGTGCGTCAGGGCGTCCATGCCGGTGGTGGCGGTGAGGAAGGGCGGGAGACTTTTTGTCACTTCCGGATCCAGCACCGCATAGCGGGGGATCAGCGGAAAATCGTTTATAGGGTATTTGTGCCTGCTGTCGGCGTCTGTGATGACCGCGGCGAGCGTAGTCTCGCTGCCGGTGCCCGCAGTCGTGGGAATTGCGATCAACAGGGGCAGTTTTTTGTGGACTTTTAAAATACCGCCCATCTGTTCTAAGCTCTGGCGGGGTTTGGCCACCCGCGCGCCCACCGCCTTGGCGCAGTCGATGCTGGAACCGCCGCCAAAACCAATGATGGCATTGCAACTGTATATATGGTAAAGATCCAGCGCTTCCTCCACATTGGCGGTGGTAGGGTTGGCGACTGTTTTATCATAGATCGTATAACCGATATGGGACTGTTCCAATGCCTCCAGCAGAGGATCGAGCAATCCCAGATTCCTGACGCCTGTGTCAGTGACGATCAGGGCGGCGTTGCAATTTTCCTTGCGAAATACTTTGGGAAGCGTCCGCAGGCTGTGCACAATCTTGGGGTTGCGATAGGGCAGCAGGGGCAGCGCAATGTGGAAGGCCGTCTGGCAGACGCGGCAGTATGCTTTCTTGAGTGGATCCATAGGAACCTCCTTTGTATTTGTTATCTTGCGGTCTCGTATCTGTTTTCTCGAATGTATGTCTCTTATAGAATTATAAAGGATTTGAGAAGGTTTTCAAGTGCTTTTAAGAAAAACTAGCCTTTTTTCTCAATCTGTTGTATAGTAGATATGGGAATACGGACGGTATTTGCGCAGTATGGCGTCTGATGCCGTGGGCGTATGAATAGAGGTTGAAATGGACTGTAAAGAATTTGAGAGACTGATTCCGGACTTTATAGGACGGAAGCTGGATTTTCTCACATTGAAGCGTTTTCATACACATATGGAAACGTGCGAAAACTGTAAAGAAGAGCTGGAGATTCAGTTTCTCGTGTCGGAGGGCATACAACGCCTGGAGGAGGGCGATGCCTTTGACCTTCAGAAGGAGTTGGATCAAAGGCTGATAGAGACAAAGCGCAAGGTGAGATTCCATGACGCTTTTCTGCGCGTGGGACTGGGACTGGAGCTCGCAGCGGCCGTGGCCGTGGCGGGAGTCGTGGTCTGGATCTTGTGGTGAGCGTGGGAGAAAGGTATGATTATGAGTGAAAAGATCGTGTTGATAGACGGGCACAGCATATTGAACAGGGCCTTTTACGGCGTGCCGGACTTAAGCAACGCCCAGGGACTCCACACCAATGCCGTCTATGGTTTTCTCAATATTATGTTTAAGATTTTGGAGGAGGAGCAGCCGGATTATCTGGCTGTGGCGTTTGATGTGCACGCGCCCACCTTCCGCCACAAGATCTATGAGGCTTACAAGGGCACCAGAAAACCTATGCCGGAGGAGCTGAGGGAGCAGGTGCCCGTGATGAAGGAAGTCCTCACCGCCATGGGGATCGTGATTGTGGAGCAGGCGGGACTGGAGGCGGACGATATCTTGGGGACGCTGGCGCGCAAGGCACAGGCGCAGGGGATGGAGGTGTCTTTGGTGTCGGGCGACAGGGATCTCTTGCAGATCGCCACATCCCATATCAAGATCCGCATCCCCAAGACAAAGGGAGGCCGGACGGAGATCGAGGATTATTATGAGGAGGATGTGAAGGCGGCCTATCAGGTGACGCCCACGCAGTTCATCGATCTGAAGGCTCTGATGGGCGATGCCTCGGACAATATCCCCGGCGTGCCCAAGGTGGGAGCAAAAACCGCCGCCGCGCTGATGGTGGAGTATGGCTCTTTGGACAATATTTACGCCCATGTGGAGGAGATCTCCAAAAAGAGCATCCGAGAGTCGCTGATCGCCAACAGAGAGCTGGCGGACTTGAGTAAAGTCCTCGCCACCATCAAGACGGACTGTGAGATTACCTTGGATTACGAGGCGGCGCGGGCCGGAGGATATTACACGCAGGATGCCTACGCCATTTTCAAGCGTCTGGAATTTAAAAATTTCTTAAGCCGATTTCCCAAAGAGGGGATGGCGGAGGAGAAGTCCGATAAGGCTCTTTTTGACAGGACAGAGGATCTTGAGGCATTTGCGTCCTTTTTGGATCAGGCCGCCCAGGCAAAACAGGCGGGACTTTTGCTGGCGCAGGAACAAGGCGTGCTCTACGGCGCGGCGGTATGCGCCCGGGTGAAGGGAGAGCTGCGGACGCTGTTTTTCGCTGCCCAAAAGGAGAAAGAGCTGGCGGAGTTGATCCGTGCCTTTTCGGAGAGAGCGGAGATTGCCACTTTTTCGATCAAAGAACAGTACGCGTGGCTGCGACAGGAGGATACGGAGCGTTATTTTGATGTGTTGATCGCCTCTTATCTGCTCAATCCGTTGAAAAGCGATTATGATCTGGAGACGATCGCCGCGGAGCACTTGGGGATGATGATATCGGGGCGGGCGGAACTGTTTGGCAAAATGCGTCTGTCGGAGGCCCTGAAAAAGCAGCCGGATCAGTGCGAGGAGTATTACTGCAACGGCGCTTATGTGGCCCAATGTGCGGCTGCGGTGTTGGCCGACAAACTGGAAAAGGCCGGCATGATGCGGCTGATGCGCGAGATGGAGATGCCGCTTTCTTTGGTGTTGTATGACATGGAGCGGGAGGGCGTCAAAGTTCGCAGGGAAGAGCTCAAGGCATACGGGGATGCGTTAGCGGCGCGTATCGAGGAGCTGGAGACGTCCATACAGACACAGGCAGGGACGGCGTTTAACATCAATTCTCCCAAGCAGTTGGGGGAGATCCTTTTTGAGCGGATGAAGCTTCCCGGCGGCAAAAAGACTAAGACGGGATATTCCACGGCGGCGGATGTATTGGAAAAGCTGGCGCCGGAGCATCCCATTGTGAAGGATATTTTGGAGTACAGAGGACTTGCCAAGCTGAAGTCCACCTATGCGGACGGACTGGCTGTCTATATCGGAACGGACGAGCGTATCCACACACATTTTCATCAGACGATCACCGCCACGGGGCGGATCAGCTCCACGGAGCCGAATTTACAGAATATCCCCATGCGCATGGAGCTGGGGCGGAGGATCAGAAAGGTGTTTGTGCCCGAGGAGGGGTGTGAGCTCATGGACGCGGATTACTCCCAGATCGAGCTGCGTGTGCTGGCACATATGTCGGGGGACGAGCAGTTGATTGAGGCGTACCGGATCGGGGAGGATATCCACAGGATCACGGCCTCCAAGGTGTTCCATGTGCCCTTTGAGGAAGTGACGGACTTACAGAGGCGGAATGCCAAGGCGGTCAATTTCGGTATTGTCTACGGCATCAGTTCCTTTGGACTGAGCCAGGACTTGAGTATCAGCCGCAAGGAGGCTTCGGCATATATTGAACAGTATTTTGCCACGTATCCCAAGGTGAAGGCATTTTTGGATCATTTGGTGGAAGAGGCCAAGGAGAAGGGTTATGTGACCACGATGTTTGGCAGAGTGCGGCCCATACCGGAGCTGTCCTCCTCCAATTTCATGCAGCGTTCCTTTGGCGAAAGGGTGGCGATGAATTCCCCCATACAGGGCACGGCGGCGGATATTATGAAGATCGCCATGATCCGCGTGTGGGAGGCGCTGCGGGAGCAGGGTTTGCAGTCCAGACTGATCTTACAGGTGCACGACGAGTTGGTCATTGAGACGCGAAAGAACGAGAAGGAGCAGGTGCGCCGGATCCTGGAGGAGAATATGAAAGCGGCTGCGGATCTCAAGGTGACGCTAGAGGTGGATCTCCACACGGGGGATAATTGGTATGAGGCAAAGTGAGGGTGTGCATTTTATCGGTATTACGGGAGGCGTGGGAGCCGGAAAAAGCGAGATCCTACACTATATAAAGACGCATTATAAATGTCGGGTCTATCTGGCGGACGAGGTGGCGCATCTGGTGAAGCGGCCGGGGACGAAATGCTTTGATGAGCTTAAGACGCTTCTTGGCGGCGATATCGTGGCGGCCTCGGGGGAGATCGACAGGGCGCTCATGGCGGAGCGGATCTTTGCGGATCCAGAGCTGCTTGCGCAGGTCAACGATATTGTACATCCGGCCGTGCGCGCATTTTTGCTGGAGCGGCTCGCGGAGGCCAAAGCGGATCCTGAGGTGGAGCTGTTTTTTGTGGAGGCGGCGCTTTTGATCGAGACGGGGTATCGGGAGCTTGTGGATGAAATGTGGTATATCTACGCCGACGAGGGCAGCAGGATAGAGCGTCTGCGCGAGGGCAGGGGTTACGGCGAGGAGAAGAGCAGGCGGATCATGGAACGACAGTTGACGGAGGCCGTCTTTCGGGAAAATTGTGATTTTGTCTTGGACAATAGCGGTCCCATCGAGGACAGCTACAGACAAATAGATAAAAAACTGGAGGCTTTTACATGGCAGGAGTGAGAGAAGGACAGGGACAATTAGTATTCGGTCTGGATATTGGAACCAGAAGCATCGTCGGCACGGTGGGGTATTTAAACGGAGGGAAATTTCATGTGCTGGCACAGCGCTCCAGGGAACACGAGACCCGATCCATGTTGGACGGTCAGATCCACGATATCAACAAAGTGGGGGAGACCATTGCCCAGGTAAAAAAGCAGTTGGAGGAAGATCTCAACCGCGGTCTGAGCGAGGTGTGTATTGCGGCGGCAGGCCGTGTGCTGCGCACGGTGACGACACATGTGGAGGAGACCTTCGAGGCCGAAAAGGAAGTGACGGGGGAGGATATCTATTCTCTTTCGACTTCGGGCGTGGAAAAGGCATACGAGGAATTTCAGAAGAGCAATGACACGGAGATGAAATTTTACTGTGTGGGTTACACAGCTATGCGCTATTATATGAATGGATACCAGATCGGCAATCTGGAAGGGCACAAGGCGAAAGTCATCGGAGCGGATCTGATCGCAACCTTTCTGCCGGATGATGTGGTGGACGGACTGTACAAGTCGGTGGAGCAGGCGGGGCTGCATGTGGTCAATCTGACCTTGGAGCCGATCGCCGCCATCCAGGTGGCCATACCGGAAAAATTCCGCATGTTGAACATGGCGTTGGTGGACGTGGGAGCGGGCACCAGCGATATCTCCATCACCAAAGAAGGGACGATCACCGCCTACGGCATGATTCCCGTGGCGGGGGACAGTCTGACAGAGATCATCGTCCAGCATTGTCTGGTAGATTTTGAGACTGCGGAGCATATCAAAAGAAATATCGGCAGTCTGGAGGGCATCGCGTATCAGGATATCATGGGACTGACCCAGACCATCACCGGCAAGGAAGTCATGGATATCCTGAAGGAAACCGTGGGAAAGATGGCCCATATGGTGGCGGACTGTATCAAAGAATTAAACGGAGACAAGCCTGTCAGCGCTGTCTTTGTGGTGGGCGGAGGCGGAATGATCCCCACTTACACGGAGAGACTGGCGGAAGAACTGGGGATCTTAAAGGAACGTGTGGCCATAAGAGGGCAGGAGGTCATGCAGAATATTGTGTTCGAGATGGACGACGCCCGCAGGGATTCCATGATGGTGACACCCATCGGTATCTGCCTGAGTTATTATGAGCAGAGCAACAATTTCATTTTTGTGGAGTTTAACGGGGAGAGGCTGAAACTATATGACAACGGCAGACTGACCGTGGCGGATGCCGCCATGCAGTTGGCCTTCCCCAATGAAGATTTGTTCCCCAAGAGAGGGAAACCGTTGACCTTTACAGTCAACGGACGCGCCAAGATGGTGCGCGGCACGCAGGGGGAAGCGTCGGTGATCAGGGTAAACGGCGATATCGCGGATATGTATGCGCAGATCCACAGCGGAGACCGGATCCAGGTGACGCCCTCCACGGCGGGGGAGGCCGCCGAACAGGAACTCGGCAGGCTGCCCGAGTTGTCGGAGCAGCTTCATATCCTGGTCAACAATACCAAGATCAATCTTCCCAAGACCGCAGAAGTAAACGGCAAGATTGAGAACGAATATTATCAGATCGCGGATGGAGACAACATTCTTGTGCGCAATTATTACACCGTGCAGGAAGTCGCCCGTATTCTGGATGTGACGCTGGGAGGCGATATTCAGGTAAACGATACCTCCGCCAAGCAGGACACGAGGGTGTACGAGAATTTTACCGTGAGCTTTCGGCTGGATGACGCCGGAATCAGCTATGCGGATCTGCCCGATGCCGAGGAGGGCGATGTGATCAAAAGAAAACCCGAGGCGGAGGAGACGGCCGGGGAGGATGCGGATTTAGCAGGGAGCGGGGCGGACGAGGTGGAAAAGGTCGCTATCGGAGAAGAGGAACCTGTCAGAACGGCGGAGGAATTTGCGCCTGTCCACGAGGAGCCTGCTGTGCAGAACAAGACCATCGCGCCGCTTGCGGTGACGGTCAACAATATGCCGGTGGTGATGAAGGGGAAAGTCAATTATGTGTTTGTGGACGTGTTTGACTATATCGCCTTTGACCTTTCGGCTTCCGCCGGCAGGAGCATTGTGACCAATTTAAACGGCCGTCCTGCGGAGTACATGGAAGAACTGCACAGCGGCGACGTGATCGATATTTATTGGAAGTGAGCAGGGACAAATGAGATTATGCAGTATTGCGAGCGGGAGCAGCGGTAATTGTATTTATGTGGGTTCGGAGGCGACACATCTGTTGGTGGACGTCGGGATCAGCGGCAAAAAGGTGGAGGAGGGTTTAAACGGGCTTGGCCTGACGCTTGGGGAGATCGACGGAATTTTGATTACGCATGAGCACGCGGATCATATAAACGGTCTGGGCGTTTTGGCGAGAAAATATCAGATTCCCATCTATGCCACCAGAGGCACGATCGATGCCATATTAAGGAGCGGGAGTCTGGGGAAACTGGATTCTTCGCTGTTTAGCGAGGTGCGTGAGGATCAAAAATTTATCTTGAAGGATCTGGCGGTGAATCCCATGCGCATTTCCCATGACGCGGCGCAGCCGGTGGCTTACCGCATCGCCTACGGAGATCGGAGAGTTGGGATCTGCACGGATCTGGGTGTGTACGATGATTACACGGTGGAGAGTCTGAAAGGGATGAATGTGTTGCTCTTGGAGGCCAACCACGATGTGAACATGCTGCAGGTGGGGCCGTATCCTTACTATCTAAAACAACGGATTTTAGGCGACAGGGGGCATCTGTCCAACGAGAACTCGGGCCGGCTTTTGTGCAGGCTTTTGCATGATAAATTGCAGACGATTATTTTGGGACATCTCAGCAAGGAGAACAATCTGCCGGAGCTGGCCTATGAGACCGTCAGAATGGAGATCACCATGGGAGACAATCCTTACAAAGCGGAAGATTTTAAACTGATGGTGGCGAAGCGGAGCGAGGCGTCGAGCGTGGTTTTGGTGTGAAGCTGCGGCCGAAAGCAGGTTATAGAAAGGATATGGTTATTAAGATGAAAAGAACAATTATTACCGTAGTGGGAAAGGATACCGTGGGCATCATCGCAAAAGTCTGCACCTATCTGGCGGAAAACGGCGTCAATATCCTGGATATCTCCCAGACGATCGTGCAGGGTTATTTTAATATGATGATGATCGTGGACATGGGAAACGCGAGTAAATCTTTCGGGGATATGGCGGATGAGTTGGCGGCGCTGGGCGAGGAGATCGGCGTGGTGATCAAGTGCCAGAAGGAAGAGATTTTTGATAAGATGCACCGCATATGAGAAATCGCCTTCGCGAATTTCTCATCGCGTGTCATCGCAGTGAATTGCTCTGACATGGAGGATGAAAATGATCAATTTATACGAAGTGACCGAGACAAACAATATGATAGAGCGGGAAAACCTGGACGTGAGGACGATCACTCTGGGGATCAGCCTTCTGGATTGTATCGATTCCGACCTGCGCTTGCTGCAGGACAAGATTCATAATAAGATCTACGAGGCGGCGAAAGATCTGGTGAAAACAGGGGAGGAGATCTCCAGGGAATTTGGTATTCCCATTGTGAATAAGCGGATCTCTGTGACGCCCATCGCATTGGTGGGCGGGGCGGCCTGCAAGAGCATAGAGGATTTTGCCTCCATCGCAAAGACGCTGGACATAGTTGCGCATGAGGTGGGAGTGAATTTTATCGGCGGCTATTCCGCTCTGGTCAGCAAGGGCATGACGAGAGCGGATGAGCTTTTGATCCGCTCCATTCCGCTGGCGCTTTCCGCCACAGAGCGGGTGTGCAGTTCCGTGAACCTGGGTTCCACCAAGACCGGCATCAATATGGATGCGGTGAAACTGATGGGAGAGATGATCTTGCAGACGGCGGAGTACACAAAGGAGGCCGATTCTCTGGGTTGTGCCAAGCTGGTAGTATTTTGTAATGCGCCGGACGACAATCCCTTTATGGCGGGGGCGTTCCACGGCGTCACGGAGGCGGACAAAATCATCAACGTGGGAGTGAGCGGACCGGGCGTGGTGAAGACAGCGCTGGAGAAGGTGAGAGGAGAAAATTTTGAGGTTTTGTGCGAGACCATCAAAAAGACGGCATTTAAAGTGACCAGGGTGGGACAGTTGGTGGCGCAGGAAGCGTCCAAACTGTTGCAGGTGCCTTTTGGTATTGTGGATCTGTCCCTGGCGCCCACGCCGGCCATCGGGGACAGCGTGGCGGACATTCTCTGCGAGATCGGTCTGGAGTATGCGGGCGCGCCCGGCACGACGGCGGCGCTGGCGCTTTTGAATGATCAGGTGAAGAAAGGCGGCGTCATGGCGTCCTCCTATGTGGGGGGACTGAGCGGCGCGTTTATTCCGGTCAGTGAGGATCAGGGTATGATTGACGCCGTGACGGCGGGCGCGCTCACGTTGGAGAAGCTGGAGGCCATGACTTGTGTGTGTTCCGTGGGATTGGATATGATCGCTGTGCCGGGGGACACCAAGGCGTCAACCATCTCCGGCATCATAGCGGATGAGATGGCCATCGGCATGGTCAATCAAAAGACGACGGCTGTGCGGCTCGTGCCCGTGATCGGAAAAGGCGTGGGAGAGAGCGTGGAGTTTGGCGGATTGTTAGGACATGCACCCATCATGCAGGTCAATCCATTTTCCTGCGAGGATTTTGTAAATCGGGGAGGCCGGATTCCGGCGCCGATTCACAGTTTCAAGAATTAGAAGCGGTCAGTCCTCCAGAATGACCAAAGGGGTGCTGTATTCGTTTCGCATGGAGGTGCGATTTTTGACGGACAGCACACTGTAATAGAGTTCGCTTCTATAAAGCTCTTTTTTCAGCAGTTCCATAGCGGGTGCGGACAATTCTTTGTCCGCATCCGCCAGTTTTGTCACAAAGGGGATGGAAGTGTGTTCCTTAATGGCGGTCAAAAGGGGAGCCGCGCTTTTGCGAAAACCCAGTACGCGCGCATAGGGCGCGTGATCCAGTTCCCTGAAACGTTCTAAATCCTGCGTCTGTATGTCCAGCAAGATATGTGACAGGCAACGGCTGATTCGGGCATAAGTCATCTCTTTGCTCTTGAGTCTTTCACAAAAGCTGCCAAAACTCTCAAATTCATACAGATGATTCCGAATCCGGTCTGAGAGGGCCTCCGAGACATCCAAATATTTTGTGTATCCTGACTCGCGCTCCGCTAAGAGTTTGTAGTGCAGGATGCCTGAAAAGTCGTCTATCTTCATGTCGCTTTTCTGATCCAGGGCCTCCGCCAGAATGGGCCAGGCAGGCTGCGGGATCTGTTCCGCCAACGTATCCTTGTCCTGGCCGGAAAGAATTGCCTGACGGATTGCGAGCGCGGAGCTTTGATTGATCCCGAGACGCTTGTCGTGATAGTCGGAGCCTACCCGAGGCGTGGTGTCGGGAATCATATTGCTGTCACGGCAAATCAGACTTTTCACATATTCAATGCCCAGGATATTGTTGGGCATGGAGAGGACGTCCTTGTGCGCACTCAGGGAAGGGTCGTACTGTAAAAGGGCCCAAGTCCTGGCGCTGGGGTAGGTCTGTCCCTGCTTTATGAGATCCTGCATGGCGATTCGAAAACCGGCGGGCTCCTGCAAAAAGATCTGAGCGATTTTGCTAAGCAGTTTGATATCGCCACATTCGCTGCCAAAACACAGATGCGTCACCACACCCAGTTTGTCCAAAAGCGATACGGCGCCTGTGGCAAAAAATTCCGCGCTGGAGGCAGCGTAGCAGGCCGGAATCTCTAACACCAGATCCGCGCCGCAGGACAATGCCATCCGCGCGCGGTCATATTTGTCGATCAGGGCAGGCGCGCCCCGCTGCACGAAATTGCCGCTCATGGCTATGATCGTGTAGTCCGCTTTGTTCCGCCTGCGGGCGCATAACATATGCTGTAAATGTCCGTTGTGAAAGGGATTGTATTCTGCGATAATGCCATTTACTTTCATAGTATAAATTTTCCTTTTTTTCTTGTTTCTTCCTTTTGAATTTAGTATAATATAATTATCTCCGTTTGTTAAGTAAAATTACAAACGATATAAGATGGGAATGCGGTGGACCCGCCGGAAAGGAGAATGTGTATGTCATACATTGATTTGATCAAGGAGAGGGCGAGGCTCGACAGAAAGACGATCGTGCTGCCGGAATCAAATGACAAGAGAACGCTGTTGGCAGCGGCAAAACTGATGGAGGAAGGTATCGCCAACATCATTATGGTAGGCGACGAGGAGAAGATCATGGATGGCGCCGGCTGGCTGGAAGTTGACCTGACTGGCGTGACGGTGATCAATCCCAAGACGACTCCTAAGTTGGACGATTATGTTAATTTATTATATGAGACCAGAAAAGCGAAAGGTATGACGGAAGAGCATGCAAAGGAGATCCTTTTGAACGACAACCTGACCTTCGGTATTGTGATGGTGAAGGCCAACGATGCGGACGGCATGGTGGCGGGCGCATGTCATTCCACCGCTGACACGTTACGACCTGCGCTGCAGATCTTAAAGACGGCTCCCGGCGTAAAGCTGGTATCCGCATTTTTCGTGATGGACACGCAGTTTAAGGATATGGGCGAGAACGGCGCGTTTCTGTTTGCGGACTGCGGCCTGAATCAGAACCCCACCGCGGAGGAGCTGGCGGCTATCGCGGATTCTTCTTCCAGAAGCTTTAAGTCTCTGGTGGGCCCTAAGCCTGTGATCGCCATGCTGAGCCATTCCACCAAGGGCAGCGCGAAGCATGAGATGGTGGACAAGGTGGTGGAAGCGACTCGGATCGCCAAGGAAGAATATCCTCATCTGGTTCTGGACGGCGAGCTGCAGTTGGACGCGGCGCTGGTTCCCGGCGTTGCCAAGTCCAAGGCGCCCGGAAGTCCTGTGGGCGGCAGAGCGAATATCCTGATCTTCCCCAACCTGGACGCAGGCAACATCGGTTACAAGCTGGTGCAGAGGCTCGGCGGCGCAGAGGCATACGGCCCCATGCTGCAGGGTATCGCAAAGCCTGTAAACGACCTGTCCCGCGGATGTTCCTGGGAGGATATCGTGGGCGTGGTGGCGCTCACCGCAGTACAGGCACAGTTGGTATAAGCTGTGTGGAACCGATCATTTGAAAAAGATCATGTAAGAGGAAAGGAAGTTACGCCAATGAACATTTTAGTTATCAATTGCGGCAGTTCATCTTTGAAGTTTCAGTTAATCAATTCCGACACGGAACAGTGCATCGCAAAGGGACTCTGTGAGAGGATCGGCATCGAGGGCAGTCAGATCGCCTACACGCCAGAGGGCGGCGAGAAGGAGGTCAACGTGACCCCCATGCCCGACCACAAGGAGGCGATCCGTCTGGTGCTGGACGCTCTCACCAATCCCAAGACAGGTGTGGTCAAGAGCCTGGATGAGATCGGTGCAGTAGGACACCGTGTGGTGCATGGCGGCGAGAAGTTTGCCGCTTCCGTCGTGATCACGGACGAGGTGATGAAGACCATCGAGGAGTGCAATGATCTGGCGCCTCTGCACAATCCGGCGAACCTGATCGGTATCAATGCCTGCAAGGCGTTGATGCCCAACACGCCCATGGTAGGCGTGTTTGACACCGCTTTCCACCAGACGATGCCCGAGGAAGCGTATATGTACGGACTTCCCTACGAGTATTATCAGAAATATAAGATCCGCAGATACGGCTTCCACGGCACCAGCCATTCTTTTGTATCCAAGAAGGCTGCGGAGGATCTGGGAAAGAAATATGAAGATCTCAAGATCATCGTCTGCCACCTGGGGAACGGAGCCAGCATTTCTGCCGTCAAGAACGGCAAGTGTGTGGACACTTCCATGGGATTGACGCCTTTGGAGGGCCTGATCATGGGAACCCGTTCCGGAGATATCGATCCCGCGATCATAGAGTTCATCGCCCACAAAGAGGGCAAGAGCATTGACGATATTATGTCCATCCTGAACAAGAAGTCAGGCGTGCAGGGATTGTCCGACAATCTTTCCTCCGACTTCCGCGATCTGGAGGCAGAGCATAACAAAGGCAACGCCAATGCGACCCGCACCTTAAAGACCTACTGCTACCGTGTGGCAAAATATATCGGCGCTTATGTGGCTGCCATGAACGGAGTGGATGTGATCTGCTTTACCGCAGGAGTGGGTGAGAACGCGGCTTCCGTGCGCACCTGGATCTGTGAGTATTTGGGATATCTGGGAGTTACCCTGGATCAGGATGCGAACCACAAGAGAGGCGAGGATATTGTGATCACCACACCTGACAGCAAGACTACAGTCATGGTGATCCCCACCAACGAGGAGCTTGCCATTGCCAGAGAGACTGTCCGCCTGGTGTAATGACGCGATAGGGTGAGTAAACGGCGCTGCTGCAAGAGCGGCATTTGGCTCATTGCTCGCGGGAAGGAATAGAGAAGACGTGGTTTTCCGCTGTGAAGATGGCGGAGGGCCGCGTCTTTTTTTCGATCGATTGTTGGGAGCCTTACGGAAAGTTACGGCATGTTGCGGCAAGTTATGGCAAGTTACGCTCCAGCGGGGTAATCATTCCCATTCGGACACGTTTGCACTCGATGA
>JAMPHU010000058.1 GCA_023663225.1 Candidatus Gastranaerophilales bacterium | reverse complement strand
ACTGAGCCACGCGCCGAAGTATGAAATTTTTCCAACTGCCATTACGTCCCGAACGCAGCGCTCTACCAAACTGAGCCACGCGACGTAAATACCAACATACCAATAATAAATAAAAAGAAGTTGATTGTCAAGTACAAAACGTATAAGATGGAATAAAGGATGGAATAAATCAATATGCAAAAGGAAGGACGAAAGAATGAGTTGTAGGCCGGAGACTCAGCAGCCGGGAGACAAATATCGGGCGCAGCGCAAGCAGACGCCCGCCGACAAAGAACCGCTTAGGCCCGTTGTCCTGCTGATCGCGCTGTTTTGTCTGGTACTCATCGGTATTCAGGTAGGGAGAATGGTCTCGGATCTCAAGGGAGCCTATGGCAAACCGATCGGCGAGAGCGAGAAAAATTGGGTACATACATCCTACAATAACGGAACTGTCTGGGAGGGCAATCCGGATGAGAGTATCTATGCGGATATGGAGGAGCTGCGCTGCTATGCCTATTATGAGTATCAGTATGACCGGAAAGGACGTGTGAAAAGGATTGACGAGTATCGACGGCATGATTACAATCCGGACTCATGGGTAGGGGGCAGCTATGAGTCGTATCAATATGACCGGCAGGGACGCCTGAAGGAGAGAAAGGACGATTATACGCTGTGGAGCTATGAGTATTCGGGGGAGGGCCACACGGAGACGCAGCATTCTCTGACGGGCGGGAGCGCGGGCGATGACGTTTACACCTATGACGCGCAGGGCAATCTGATCGCCTCCACACAGGCGATCCGCTACAAATATCCCCACAGATATACTTATGAGTATGACGGGAGCGGCCGAATGACCCAAGAGACGGAACAGATCGGATCCGAGGATGCATATGTGCTCAGAACCGTGGAGTATGACGACGCGAACAATACCTCTCTGGAGAAAATTTGGACTTCGGAGGGCAAACTGTATCAGATCACCCGAAACGTCTATGACGATGAAGGACGAAGGACGGAAAGATTTTGGTGTTATCCGGAGGAATTGCCCCGCGGAGTAGCAGTGGAGGAGTATGAAAATTACAGTACAAGAGGATATTGGGCCAAGTATGAGGACGGGCTTTTGACAGAGGAGATGACCAATGAAAGCTCCGGGCCGTCCCATTCAAGGACGAGTACCTATCGGGTTTATGATTATGACAGCGACGGGAACTGTATTTTGGAACTATGGCTTTATCGGGACGTGATGTACATGGATCGCTATGAATATGATGAGCAGGGCAGGCTCAAGGAGGTATTTCGCTATGACTGCGATGATGCCATGCAGTTTGACAGACGTTTGCGGGACGGCAGCATTTTGAGCATCCGCCGGGATGAGGAGAGCGGGGAACCGGTCAGCGTGTCCCGTATCTCAGCGGAGAATGATCTGATCGATCAGTTTGTCTTTGACGGCAAAGCCGCGGTGGCGCAGTACACCCCGGAGGGGACCGTCACTTGGAATGTGGATTGAGCGAGGAAAACAATGAACACGGAAAATAAAAAAGCAGAAAACAGCAAAGCAGAAAGTAGCGGAGTGGAAAAGACCTACGCGAAAGTGACGCTGAAAAAGGGTGAGGGACGCGCCTTAAAAGCGGGCGGAATGTGGATCTACGACAATGAGATTGAATCCGTCATGGGCTATTTTGAGAATGGAGACGTGGTGGCCGTCCACGATTTTGACGGATATTTTATGGGTTACGGCTATATCAACACCTGCTCCAAGATCACCGTGCGGATTCTGTCCCGCAAGAGAGATGCCGTCATTGACGAGACTTTTTTTGAGGAGAGAGTCCGCGCGGCGTGGAATTATCGGCGGGAGACCATCGACACGGACAGCTGCCGCCTGATCTTCGGGGAGGCTGATTTTCTGCCGGGCATCGTGGTGGACAAGTTTGCCGATGTACTGGTGGTGGAATCCCTGGCATTGGGCATCGACAGGTGGAAATCCGTCATTGTGGATGCCGCCAAAAAGGTGTTGGCCCGGGACGGCATTCAGATCCGCGGCGTATATGAGCGCAGTGACGCCAAAGTCCGCGAGTTGGAGGGAATGGAGCGCCACAAGGGCTTTATCGGAGAGCCCTTTGACACCAAGGTGCAGATCGTGGAAAACGGCGTGCGATATATAGTGGATGTGGAGGACGGACAAAAGACGGGATTTTTCCTGGATCAAAAGAATAATCGGGCGGCCATCCATCGGTTCTGCAAGGGCAAGAAAGTGCTGGACTGTTTCACGCATACGGGTTCCTTCGCCCTGAACGCGGGCATCGCGGGGGCGGAGAGCGTATTGGGAGTGGATGCCTCGCAGCCCGCGGTGGATCGCGCCATGGAAAATGCCAGGTTGAATCATCTGGAGGAGAGGGTGCGTTTTCAATGTGCGGATGTGTTTGAATTGCTGCCCAAACTGGAGGCGGAGGGCGAGACTTTCGATGTGGTGATCCTGGACCCGCCCGCATTTACCAAATCCAAAAATTCGGTGAAAAATGCCGTGAAAGGATATCGCGAGATCAATCTGCGTGGACTGAAACTGGTGCGGGACGGGGGATATCTTGTGACCTGTTCCTGCTCTCATTTCATGGATCCGGAACTCTTTGCCAAGACGATCAGGGAGGCGGCCGGGGGCGCGCACAGACGTCTGCGCCAGGTGGAGTTTCGCACACAGGCCTGCGACCACCCGATCCTCTGGGCGGCAGACAGTTCGTATTATCTGAAGTTTTATATTTTTCAGGTAGTGGGGGAACGGTGAGGTGTTCTTTGAGTATGCCAATGTAGCTATCTGTCGGAGTCGCTACTAATTTCGAAAGGGGAGATAGAAACCCTTGCCAAGGCGCGAGGTAAGGAGATAGTCTTTGAGGAAGACTGTCCGGAGACAACACCGGAACGAGCGAATAAGTTCCGGCGAGTCAACCCTGTTCGGAATAACATAGAAAAAAGGGCATAATAATTATCCTTATCGGAGTTTTATCAGTATCCGGTGCAGTTTGTCCATATCCTCGTTGCGGAATAACTTTTCGTCCACACAAAAACGCTTTGACAAAAAAGAGATTTCCGTTACCTTTTTCTTTGAGAAAAACAGGCGCAGTCCTTGGATCATACAGAGGATTGCAGCGGCATTTACAAAATAGGAAGTCCAGTCTGTATTTATGAAAAAGAGATAGTCCCCCAATTTTCCGGCAATCATATCAAACAATTCCAGAATACACGCAAGTACAATAAACTGTATCAACTTTTTGGGGGAGCGCTTTCGCAGGCTCCCCAGACCCAAATATTCTTTTATGCTGCAAGTGTCTCGGCCGTCTTTTACAGGGCAAAACTCCTTGTTTACCAGATAATAGAAGTCCCCCTCTATGACAAAATCCGTCTCCGAAACATAAATGTGGCATTGCTTTTTGTCAGATATACCATCAATATGCAACAATTCCATAACTATACCCTTGGCGTACTTCAGCACGCATACTAATCAATATTTGAAAGTTTACTTTCAAACTTTTAACCTACAGCCCTAAGATTTTCTTTTTCATGGTGTCGTATTCTTCCTGCGAGATTAACCCTTCTTTTAACAGGTCGGCATATTTCCGCAAATCATCGGGCACACTGTTTTGCGCGGTGGTCGGCACAGGTGATTCGGTGACGGTAATTTTGGAAACGGATTCTTCCGCTAAATCCTTTGCCCGTCTTAATTGCTTTTGGAAATCATCAATTTCCGCTTTGGCATAATAAGAGACATTAAATGCAATATATCCCCCGGCATATTCGATTCGGAACAAAGTTTTTCTTTTCCGCAGATAGTCCAAAAAGATAAGAAGACAGGAAATCAAAAATGGAATCAGTAATCCTGTGACTATGGCACAAAGGGATGTACGCGTAAAAGAAACGGCGGTTTCTTGTTGTAACTTATTATATTGATCTTCATAGGAAGAGCGATTGTCTTTTCGGTTTTGCAATTCTGTTATTTCAGTCATTAATTCCGTGTTGGAATTAGTCAGACTCGCTATTTGTCCATTCAGTTCGGATATTTTAGAATCAAGTTCGGATATTTGGGAATCATATTCCGTAGTGATTCCGGACCGGTCTAATGCGGGATAAGCATGTGGATTCTTATTCACAAAATAATCAATGACGATATTCACCAAAACATCCGTTTCATCATCATCTACATAATTTGGGGCTATTTTTTCCTTGAATTCTCTATATGCGGAATGAGAGGCCTCAATATCTTCGGGATCTAACCTTGCTTCAAGCTTTTGGTACAATTCGATGTAATCGGGGTATTCCGATACCAACGTATTATAAATTGCCTCAAGTTCTTCGCCACTATAGGAATTAATATCAGGAGTATACGCCAATTCTATCATATACACAGAGTTCCCTACTGCATTAATGGCATATAATAACGGATGGGCCAAATCTATTCCCCTGTCTCCGGAATAGGAAGTTATCATATTGCCATTCACTTTGTTGCGATCGGGTTCCACTTTGACATCAATAACTGTGTTTTGAGTATACGTGTACCCATTGTAATAGCGTTGTTCTGTAGATATGGGAGAGTCTTGAGCATGGTCATATAATTGTTTTAAAAGACGATATAGTTCGCTGTTTTCGTATATTTCGTACATTTTGTTGAGATACTCTCCATAGGCGGAAGTAACTTGCGTATCACGCAGAAATTCAAAGTCGGATGCATTTTCAATGGCAATAGTCTTAATCTCCGAACTTTTTAATGTTTCCAGTTCGGATCTCTGTATTCTTATTTCCTCTATGGAAGCCTGATTTTCTTCTATGGAGGCCTGATTTTGAGAGATCTGTTCATTCCGGTTCGTAATATGGTTATCTATATCATCCATAATGTCCTGCACTCGCGCTGCGTCAGCGAGTTGCTGTCGGTAAGCAGTCTCGCGCCATTCCATCGCCATACGTATCGTGCTTCCCGCAATGCCGCCAAGCAATATTATAAGTGCCGTAAATAATCCCAACAAGACACCTAGATAACGTCGATAAATAAATCCGCTGCCGGTGATATCCTTGATATCAACCGTGCGTTCTTCATTTGTCTTGACCAAGGCCTTTCCCTGTCCGCTGAAACAACTTCCGCGAAAATAAACGCGTTTATTGGAAATAACGGAAAAACCCTTGCTCAAGTTTCCGTTTGCCAGATAATTCATAATGTATCCGTTTCCCAGAGAAGATATATATTTTTCGTCTTTGCTGACGAAGTATTGCGCAAGCTTGTCTGTTTCGTTGGCGGTCAGGGCGCATTGCGCGACTTCCTGTGAGTCCTTTTCCCGTTTTTTGCGTAAAATTTTACGGGTTATCATAATCGAAACGGATAAAACCAACAGTATAATGATCGGTATTATTGCATTATACTTAAACACTATACATAAAACCGCAATAACTGCTATTACAAAAATGGTAAAAATAAGTTTTGGGTGTTTTGTGAATAATTGTTTCATTGTAATCCTTTTCTCCCTCCGGACAATGTATATTATTGCAACCTATTGACTACACAGACTATACATTCTTGCTGAGCTCATCTATAAGTATTTGCAATTCAACGTAATAATCACTTTCTTTTCGCATCAGTGTCCATATAATTATGGCGATGAGTGCAATTAGGAACGCCAATCCGAATACTCCCATCGCAATGTCTCCAAATAATGAAACAGAAGAGGCCAGTACACAAGCAAGTAAGGACAGCATTACCGGTAACTGGTCATAAGCTGATTTCTCTGCAATCTTCTCCGCAATGATGGCTTTCGCCTGAATCAGTGTTTCCGGATTTTCATTCCATTTATCTATGGTTTCTTTGATTTCTTGTATTTGATTGCTTGGTCGGGACTTTTGTTTAATCCATTCTTGCAATTGTCTTTCTATGATTTTTGTACTTTGGTTTTGTTGTTTCATTTTTTATCTCTCCTCGTTTCCGCACTTTGTCCAACATATGATGGACAATCAAAACAAGCATACATCATATGTTGTACATTTGTCAAGAAAAGCGGAAAGAGAGAGGTGCTTTTATGGGTTATTATCCTCGGTTAAGAGATTTACGGGAAGATCGGGATTTGTCTATCAGAAGGCTTGCGGAGATACTTCATATGCAACGGACAACTTATCATAACTACGAGACGGGAAAAAGGGAATTGCCTTTTGAACTGGCGGTAACGTTGGCTAAATTCTATAATGTATCATTGGATTATATCGGAGGCCTGACCAACGATCCCGCGCAGCATTTCAGAAATGAACACACAAATAATTGATTTCATTACTTGTATCATTTATAATGAAGGGCAAGACAAATATGGATGATAAGTTTGGTGGAAGTCATTGGTGCAACGAATGATTTAGGAGCTGCAAGTTTTCAAAAGGTGTTGAAAGTTATATGAGTTCTATCAAACGAAGGAGTGAAAATAAAATGTCTGATATATTTGACCTTTCACGATTTGATGAATACAGAGAAGACAATCGGAGGGAAGTGAAAAGGGCAACCGGTGGTTTGCCGATTTCTTTGTGGGATACTTATTCTGCTTTTGCAAACTGCTATGGTGGTGTCATTATTTTGGGTATTAAAGAGGAAAAAGATGGCAGTTGGAAAACTACGGGGCTTCAGAATGTTTCCAAGCTTTGCAAAGATTTTTGGGATACCATCAACAATTCTAAGAAGGTAAGTGTTAATCTCCTGTCAGAAGATGATGTACAGACTTATGAAACCGGTTACAATAAGGATGTTATCATGGTCATTTATGTGCCTATGGCGAAACGGGAACAAAACCGGTATAAAATTATTAAGGACGTTAAAGTGCCTTTCAAAATGTCCGGTGGCGAGCGTGTGGACGATACTCCGGTTCACAAAGCGCTCCGCGAAGCATTGGCAAATTGTTTGATTAATGCAGACTATCATGGTTTGCGTGGTGTTGTAATCCGCAAGGAGGCGGACAAGCTGATTTTGGCAAATCCCGGTTATATCCGAACCGGTAAAAAACAGATGCGCATCGGAGGGGAATCCGATCCGCGCAATAAAGCTCTTATGAAAATGTTTAATCTCATCAATATCGGGGAACGCGCCGGAAGTGGTGTGCCGAACATCTTTAATATTTGGGCGGACGAAGGTTGGGAAGAACCGGTGATTGAGGAAAAATTTGACCCGGACAGAACGGTATTGTCACTTTCTTTTGTTAAAAAAGTGGCGAAAAAAAGTGACGGAAAAAAAGTGACGGAAAAAAAGTGGCGAAAAAAAGTGGCGAAAAAAAAGTAACTTTAAAAACACAGGAAAAATACAAAACTATTTGGAATGTTATGTTGCCCGATAAGTGGTATAAGGCATCCGAATTTGAAAGTGTCGTTGGAGTAAAAGAATCGCGCATTAAAGTATTGCTCAAGGATATGATGGAACAGGGATTGATTGAGAGTATAGGCAGTACAAAAGGTAAGATGTATAAGAAAATTGATAAACATATATAACAAGATAAAAGATTTAACCCCCGGTTAATAAAATCTGCCTCTCAGTTTACTTTCCCTCCATTGCGGTTGCCTCTAATTTCATCTATACTGAACTTACCGGCCGGAAATACTATAAGAAAGGCAAAGGTGAGACAGAATGGAATTAAAGATCGGTTCCAAGATCATGGAGATGCGAAAGAGGAAAGGAATGACGCAGGAGCAGCTCGCAGACGCGCTTGGCGTATCGGCCCCTGCGGTGAGCAAGTGGGAGACGGGCAGTTCCTATCCGGATATCACACTGCTCTGTCCTTTGGCGAGGGCGTTGGGCACGGATGTGGATACGCTGTTGGCGTTTGAGGAGAATCTGACGGAGGAGCGCTTGGGAGAGTGCATGGTGGGGATCACGGCTCTGGGCAGAGAGGGGAAGATCCGTGACGCGGAGGCAGAGTTGGACAGACTGCTGCATTTATACCCCTCTGATATCAGGCTGAAATTTAACGCAGTGATAATGCTGACGTTCCTGGAGATGAACACGCCTGAGAGAAACGAAGAGGATATAGCCCGATGGACGCAGAGGAAGAAGGAGCTGATCCGGGCCGTATATGATGACGGGAATCCCGCTTTTTACATGAGTTCCATCTCCATGTTGGTGTCCATGGCATTGGCGGAAGGTGATTTGGAACAGGCGGAGAGTCTGCTGAAGGAGACTCTCACCAACACCGCGGATTTTACCGCGCTTTGGGTGCGGCTCTACATCCAAAAAGGGGAAAAGGACAAGGCGTTGGCAACGGCGCAGAGGCAGCTTTATAAATTGACGGGTGAGATGAAGACCTGTCTGATCAGTATGTTGAGGCAGGATATGGTGGCCGACATAGATCAAAGACTGGAGATATGTAAGGTCATTCGGACAATGGATGAAGTGTTTCGCGTGGGCGCGGGATATGACTCGGGTCTTTTTGCGGAAATATTCTTGGAGGCCGGGCGAAAAGAAGAATGTCTGACGCATCTGGAACAGTTGGTTGACGGTCTGTTGAGACCGATGGAATCGCCCAATCCGCTGCTCTTTGCCCCTGCGATCACCGTGTCCTCAGAGCAGCCGACGGCGACCGAAGAGATGCGGATGACCATTTTGCGCGGGTTGGAAAAGGATGACTGTTTTGAGGAGCTGCGGAGTGAGGAGCGTTTTCAGGAATTGATACGAAGACTGGAAGACAGCTTGCGGTCATTGGATGGCAGCGGGCAATCCGGTGCGGAAGTTTCTGCCCGGGCATAAAAAGCTATAAAAGCTATATCAGAAAATCATATCAAAACAGGAGGGTTCACTATGTCAAAAGATTACGAGAGCGAAATCCATGCCTTGGCAGACAGACTCACCGTGGAGGAAAAAGTGTCCATGATCCACGGCAGCGGTTTTTTTCGCACGACACCGGTGGAAAGATTGGGCATCCCGGAGCTCAAGATGTCGGACGGTCCCATGGGAGTGCGGATGGAGTTTCCCGATGACAGTTGGATCCCCTTGGGCAAATCTGACGATTATGTCACATATAATCCCTGCAACTCTGCCCTCGCGGCCACATGGAATCCTAAGCTCGCCTATGAGAGCGGCAATGTGTTGGGCGCGGAGGCCGCAGGGCGGGGAAAGGATGTCATTCTGGCGCCGGGGATCAATATCAAGCGGGATCCGCTTTGCGGCAGAAATTTTGAATACATGAGTGAGGATCCCTATCTCATCGAGACAATGGTGGTGCCTTTTATCAAGGGTGTGCAGGAAAATGACGTGGCTGCCTGTGTCAAGCATTTTGCGGTGAACAATCAGGAGACGGATCGTTTGGCGGTGGATACTCTGGTGGATGAGAGGGCGCTCAGGGAAATCTATCTGCCGGGATTTCGGGCGGCGGTGCAGGAGGGCGGCGCCTACTCGCTCATGAATGCCTACAACAAATTCCGCGGTGTATTTTGCAGTGAAAACAAAGAGCTTTTGGATGGTATTTTGAGAGAGGAATGGAAATATGACGGAGTTGTCATAAGCGATTGGGGTGCTGTCCACTCCACCAAAGAGACGGCGGAGACGTCCATGGATCTGGAGATGAGCGTCACGCCGGATTTTGACCAATATTATCTGGCCAGTCCTTTGTTGGACGCATTGCGGAAGGGAGAGGTCAGTGAGGAGGCGGTGAACGCCAAAGTCACTAATATCTTGCGGATGATGTTCCGACTCAAGATGTTGGGTGAGGAGGCGCCCCGGCGCAAACAGGGCGCATATAACACAGAGGAACACAGACAGAGCACCCTGAAGGTGGCCCGTGAGGCCATCGTATTGTTAAAGAACGAGCCTTCAGATATTTCGGGAGGCGAAACGCGGATTCTGCCTCTGACTCCGGAGAGACTGACTCCGGTGTCCGTAAAGAAAGAAGGGAATCCGGGAGTGACCGGGGTGCGCAAGCACAAGATCGCCGTCATCGGCAGCAATGGGGAGCGAATACATTCCTGCGGCGGCGGAAGCGCTGAGATCAAGGCTCTGTATGAGATCTCTCCGCTTATGGGACTGAAGAAGGCATTGGGACGCAATGTGGAGATCTCTTATGCGCAGGGCTATTATATTCCGGCTAAGGAGAACGAGAGCGAGGTCAACTGGCAGGAGGCGAGCCTGGAGCGTCAGGTCATGGAGATGCAGGATATGGATGCCAAGGAGCAGCGCAAGATGCGGGAGGAAATACTGCAGAATCGCGCCAAACTCCTGCAGGAAGCCTGTGCTCTGGCGCGGGAGGCGGACACGGTGATCTTTGTGGGCGGCCTGAACCACGACTATGACATGGAGAGCAGAGACCGCGCGGATATGAAACTGCCCTATGGACAGGATGAGTTGGTGGAGGCGTTGTTGGACATTTGTCCCGACATGATCTGTGTGATGGTGGCGGGATCCCCTGTGGAGATGCCCTGGAGGGACAGGGTAAAAGCGTTGGTATGGTGTTATTATTCCGGGATGGAGACGGGAGATGCTCTGGCGGATATCCTCCTGGGACGGATAAATCCTTCCGCCAAGCTGCCGGAGACCTTCCCCGCGGCATATGCGGATACCGCGACTTTCAAGAACGGTCAGTTCGGTTTGGAGGGATCCGTGGAATACAGGGAAGGAATTTTTGTGGGCTACCGCTATTATGAGAAAGAAGGCATCCGTCCGGCATTTCCCTTCGGACATGGCCTTTCCTACACGGATTTTATCATGGACCGGCTCAAAGTGGAGTCGCAGACTCCGGAAGAGGTCGTTTTGAGTGTGGAGGTCAGCAATGTGGGTTCCATGGACGGCGCGGAGGTCGTACAGTGTTATGTGACGGATTGCGCGTGCAGCGTGGAGCGTTCGGTGAAAGAGCTGAAGGCATATGAGAAGGTATTTTTGCGGTCGGGGGAGAAAAAGGAAGTTCGGCTGACCCTGCCCCGCAGATCCTTTGCTTTCTATGATGTGGAACGGAAAGACTTTGTGGTGGAACCGGGAGAATTTATGTTAAACGTGGGAAATTCCTCGGATCACTGTACGCTTTCCGCCAAAATTACGGTATGAATTCCATAAGAGCCTAAAGCGGTCAATGCGGACTATTTTTGTGTAAAGGGCTTGACAAACCGCAAAAATGTGATATAGTTCTAAATGCGAATGAGTCGCATTTGCGTTTAGGAGGAAACAATTTTGCATTTGGCCCTGCATGCTCTGGAACATACAATTGAAGACAGTCTGTTCGTATTGTTGGCGCTCTTTGTGACCTATCTGGTCATGGAGTATCTGGAGCATCGCACGGAGAGCCGGGTGCGTCTTTGGGTGCAAAAGGCCGGCAGGATGGGCCCGGCCATCGGCGCTCTGTTGGGTGTGGTGCCTCAATGCGGTTTCTCCGCGGCAGCCTCCGACCTCTATGCGGGGCGGGTCATTACCATGGGCACGCTGATCGCCATTTATCTCTCCACTTCCGATGAGATGCTGCCGGTGATGATCTCCTCCAAAGTTTCCGCGGAGACTATATTGACTATTTTGGGAGTGAAGATTTTGGTGGGTATGACAGCGGGTTTTGTGATCGACCTGTTCATCAGGCGCAGACCCACACCTCTTGCGGATGGCGAGAGGAAACCCTATGGAGAGGAGCATGATGACTGCGGGAAGGGAATTGTCCGGTCGGCTCTGAAACATACTGTGCAGGTGGGCGCGTTTTTGCTGCTTGTCAGCTTTGGATTGAATTTGCTGTTGGAGCTGTGCGGAGAGGATGTCCTGGCGGGATTGCTGTTAAATCGGCCCGTTGCGGGTCCTGTGGTGGCCGGGCTGGTGGGATTCATACCAAATTGCGCGGCATCCGTGGTGATCACGGAGCTCTATCTGGAGGGAGTGATCAGTGCGGGTTCTCTGCTGTCGGGGCTGTTGGTAGGCGCAGGAGTGGGGCTGTTGGTGCTGTTTCGTGTCAACAGGCATCGGGCGGAGAATTTCAAAATCGCCGGTATATTGTATACGATCGGTGTGTTGACGGGAATTGTGGCGGAGTGCATATGATGCCCGGTTGGGCAGGAGGTGCGGGATGAGCGAACATGAGGATTGTGAACGGGAATTGCGGAACGCGGACGGAATCACTGTTTTGCGGGAAAATATTGAATATCCGGGCGGTATCAAGTGGACCAGACAGCGCAAATGTGTATATCAGATCCTGTGGCAGGCGAAGGAGCCTCTCTCTGCCCGTCGGATTTATCAGGCCGTGGAGGAGCTGATGCCGGAGGATGCCTGTGCGCTCTCCACGATCTATCGTATTTTGACGGCTTTCGTGGACAGAGGCCTGGTGAGCAGCACCACTTGGCCGGGCGATGATACGGAACTATATGAGTTGGAGCGGGGCGGACACACACATTACGCGGTCTGTTTGGACTGCCATAAGCGGATATCGCTTTCGGGATGTCCCTTTACCATCGGACATTTCGCGCATCGGGGCGGCCAATCGGACGATAAGGAATTGGCAGATTTTACGGTCATCGGACATAAGGTTGAGCTGTACGGATATTGTAGCAAATGTAATGCAAATCGATAAAAACAAAATTTTTTTCAAAAAACACAAAAAATTAAAAAAAAACACTTGCATTTGGGAAAACATTATACTATAATAACCCTTGTCTTCTAAAAATGATGTATTTTTAAGGAAAAATTAATAAATGCGTCTTTAGCTCAGTTGGTAGAGCACCTGACTCTTAATCAGGGTGTCCAGGGTTCGAGCCCCTGAAGACGCACTAGGTACTGATTTTTGGGACGCATGAGCCCGGGGGTCGGTACTTTTTTTGCGCAAATCACGGTTGGACACCCTGACTCAAAATAATGGTGTCTAACCGAGGATGCGGGCGGCAGACTGGTCCGCGGGGTAATTGGATAAACCAATATAAACAAATGTAGGATTACAATACATATGTTACAACTGAATAATTGAAAAGCAGAGAAGTCTCCTTTGTGTTATAGTTTAGTTACCACACCAAATAAAACAAAAAGGAGTTCTCTGCTATGGCTACTATAACACAGGATATGCGCTTCCGTCTATCTCTTATTAAATACGCTGAAAAATATGGTGTCTCCAATGCGGCTATCAAATATAAAACCAACAGACAGTATGTTTACCGCTGGAAACGACGCTTTGACGGCTCCATTGACTCCCTTCGCGACCTCTCTCGCAGGCCTCACCACCATCCTAACCAGCACTCTCCCGAAGAGATTAAACTCATCTCCGACATGCGCAGGCGTAATCCCGATGCCGGACTCGTCGTATTTTGGGTAAAGCTTGTGCAGCGCGGTTATTCCCGCTCCATCCCCGGTCTCTACCGTTTCCTGAAAAAGCAGGGTATCATGGCTGTCCATCCTCCTAACCCTAAATACATCCCTAAGCCTTACGAGCAGATGGATCACCCCGGTCAGCGCGTCCAGGTTGATGTGAAATTCGTCCCCTCTTCCTGCCTCGTCAACAGTAAGGTCATCGGTAAACAATTCTTCCGGTATACTGCCATCGACGAATATTCCAGATGGCGTTATGTGGAAGCCTTTGAGGAACATAGCACCTATTCCTCTGCCTTGTTTGTTGATCATTTGGTAAAAGCTTTTCCCTGCCCTATTGAGTGCATCCGGACGGATAACGGTACAGAATTCACCAACCGCTTTACCTCTTCCTCAGACAAGCCTACCCTGTTTCAAGAGCATCTGAGACGCCACGGTATCCGCCATAAGCTCATACGTCCTTATACACCGCGGCATAATGGCAAGGTGGAGCGCAGTCACCGAAAGGACAATGAACGTTTTTATGCCACCCACACCTTCTATTCCTTTGAGGACTTTGCTTCACAGTTAAAGAGATACAACCGTAGGGATTATAATCTCTTTCCCATGAGACCTCTCGGTTGGCGTACTCCGGATCAGGTATTAAAGAATTATCTGCTGTCCATGTAACATATGTTTGACAAACCTACAAATTGGATAAACCAATATAAACAAACTACTTTACATTCCCCATAAAATGTGATACTGTAAATACAGCTAAACGAAATAAGCTGTAATGACATCACAAAGAAAGCCTTGGGAGTGCGATCCCGGGGCTTTCTTTGTGGGTTGGCTGTTGATTAATCATCTCTGTCCAACCACTTGCATATGTAGTAGCTAACTACACCTGCCATAACAGAGACAATAAACGAAATAAACTGTATCAAGACATCACCTCCTTCCTGCCGGAAAGAGTCAACAGCGGATTCAGTATATCACAAGACGGGCAGCCACACAACGAACTTTTTCGTCAAATTTCCGCGCATTATCCCACACACCAAAACATCAGGACATTGGGAGATCATGTATTGACTTTAGCTTGCTAAACTGCTAATATGGTAACGTGGTACGAAAGGCGCTTTGCGTTTCGGGCACAATAAATAATCAGGAGGAAAAGATTATGAAAAAATTAGTTGCATTGGTATTGGCATCTCTCATGACGATGTCGTTGGCTGCCTGTGGTAATTCCGACAAGCAGACTAACGCTAACGCCGGTGGGGACAGCGATCTGGCCTATGTGCAGGACAAGGGAACTTTGGTGGTCGGCATTACCGATTTTGAGCCCATGGACTATCAGGACGCGTCGGGGGAGTGGATCGGATTTGACGCGGATATGGCAAAGGCTTTCGGTGAGTCTCTGGGCGTGTCCGTAGAGTTTGTGGAGATCGAATGGGACAACAAGGTCATGGAGTTGGACGGCAAGACCATTGACTGCGTGTGGAACGGCATGACGCTGACCGATGAAGTTACAAGTTCCATGGAGTGCTCCAAGGCATACTGCAACAATGCACAGGTGGTGATCGTGCCCGCCAATGTGGCAGACAATTATCAGACGGAAGACAGTCTCTCCGCGCTGAATTTTGCGGTGGAGTCCGGCAGTGCGGGTGAGGAGCAGGCTCAGGAGAGAAATCTGGATTACACGCCGGTGAAAGATCAGGCCAGCGCATTGATGGAAGTGGCCTCCGGAACTTCCGACGCGGCTATCATTGATTCCCTGATGGCGGCAGCCATGGTGGGAGAGGGCACCGGATATGCCGATCTGACTTACACGGTGGGCCTCAACAGCGAGGAGTACGGAGTAGGCTTTAGAAAAGGCTCTGATCTGGCAGCGGCTCTGAATGATTTCTTTGCCGACAGCTATGCGGACGGCAGCATGATGAAGTGCGCTGAGACCTATGGTGTGCAGGCTGCCATCGTGGAGCAGTAAGCAGAAGTTGCATCCCGACGGGATCGCATCCTAACAGATTGCATCCTAATTGGATTTCATCCAATGAGAAAGCAGGACAGACAGATGGAATTGATTTTGGAACAAATGCCAATTGTAATCCGTTCTCTAAATGTTGGCTTTTTGCAGACCTTAAAACTGTTTTTTGTGACACTGATCGGCGCGATCCCTCTGGGACTGGTCATAGCCTTTGGCTCCATGTCCCGGTTCAGGCCGCTGAGTTATCTGACCAAACTGATCGTGTGGGTTGTGAGGGGAACTCCTCTGATGATCCAATTGTTGATCATTTATTATTTTCCGGGTCTGGTGTTACATAATCCCATCTGGGGCGGCGGTGAGACGGGGCGTTTTCTCGCCGCCTCCGTGTCCTTTATTTTGAATTATGCATGTTATTTCTCGGAAATCTATCGCGGCGGGATTCAGGGGATTCCCGTGGGGCAGACCGAGGCAGGCCTGGTACTCGGCATGACCAAAAAGCAGATTTTCTTTAAGGTCACGCTGTTGCAGATGATCAAGCGGATCGTGCCGCCCATGTCCAATGAGATCATCACCTTGGTGAAAGATACCTCTCTGGCCCGGATCATCGCCCTGCAGGAGATCATCTGGGCGGGACAATCTTTTATGAAAGGATCGCAGGGCATATCCGGCGCCATTTGGCCGCTGTTCTTTACCGCCGTGTACTATCTCGCCTGTAACGGGATACTGACGGTATTGTTGGGCAGATTGGAAAAGAAACTGGAGTATTTCAGATAGATCCTGACGGACAGGCAGATGCAGAAAGGATGGAATCCGTTTATATGTCCATTTTGGAAGTACAACACATTCGCAAAACTTTTGACAATACGGAGGTGCTTCAGGATATCAGCTTTTCTCTGGAGAAGGGGCAGGTTGTGTCCATCATCGGATCTTCCGGGAGCGGCAAGACCACGCTCCTGCGATGTCTGAATTTTCTGGAGCGTCCGGATCATGGTGTCATTCGTGTAAACGGGGAGACTCTGTTTGACGCGGATGATCCCGACACATGCAGAGAGTCGGAAATCCGCAGAAAACGTCTGCACTTCGGACTGGTATTTCAGTCCTTTAATCTGTTTCCGCAGTACACGGCTCTGCAGAATGTCATGCTGGCCGAGGAATTGTTGGCAAAGGAAAAACCTGAATACAAGACGCGCAAGAAAGAAATCCTTCAGGGAATTGAGGCGCAGGCAGTGGAACTTCTGGGACAGATGGGGCTGAAAGACAGGATGCATCACTATCCGCATCAGCTCTCGGGGGGACAGTGTCAACGTGTGGCCATAGCCCGGGCGTTGGCGTTAAAGCCGGACATTCTCTGTTTTGACGAACCGACCTCCGCATTGGATCCCGAACTGACGGGGGAAGTGCTCAAAGTAATTCGGGAATTGGCAGATCAGAAGACCACGATGGTGATCGTGACGCATGAGATGGCGTTTGCCAGAGACGTGGCCAACCATGTTATTTTCATGGATGAGGGACGTATTCTGGAACAGGGCGATCCTCTCCAGGTGATAGAACATCCCAGAGAGGAACGCACAAGACAGTTTCTGTCCCGCTTTACGCAGGAGTAAAGTACAGACATTCTTTTGCCCGATCACTCTAATTTAAACTTGTTGACCTCTTTGTCCAACTGCTCCGCCACCGATTTGTTGGCCTCGGCCTCACCGCCGATATCTTTCATGCTGCTGCTCAAATCTACCGACAGTTCCGTCACATTCACAACGGCCTTTGCGCTCTCTGACACTGCGATATTCACGGAGGATATCGCTTCCTTGATCTGATCCACGCTCTCATTGACCTGTTCGCTGTCATTGGCAAAATTGCACATGATCTGATTCATGTCGCCCACATCATTGCGATAACTCTTGCTGGTCTCAAGCAGTTTCACATATCCGCTCATGGCTGTGGTGTCCATGAACTGCAACATACTCTCGGCGTTCTCTGCCAGTTCGTTCACCGCCGCGATCACATCCGCGCTGACCTGCTGGATCTGTACGGCAGTGTCCGCGGAATTGGCGGCGAGCTTGCCGATCTCGTCCGCGACCACCGCGAAACCTCTTCCCGCCTCGCCGGCGCGGGCAGCCTCGATACTGGCATTTAAGGCCAACAGATTGGTCTCCTCCGTGATCGTTATGATATTTTCCGTGAGCATACTGATCTCCTGCACGGCTTTGGATTTCTCGATCTTTTGGTTGACGGACAGAGCCATCTCATGCGCCTGAGCCTTGGCGTCCTCCTGAGCAGTCACCGCACTCTGATAAATTTCGCCGGCTTTCTTCATGATGATCTCAGAGGAATCTCTTCCGGCATTGGCGCTTCGGGAGATCTTATCCATCGTCTCGTATATATCCACGGCATTGGTGTCGATCTGATTCAAAGTAGCGCTGGTCTCTTCCATGGACGCGCTCATCTCCTCCATGGTGGCGGACACATCCGTGATGTTCAACTCCACATCGGCCAGATTCTCCGCGATGGTCTTGGAGGAATCGTTCAGCTTGGAAGAATTGTGGGAAATGTTCAGCATGATGCCCCGAATGTGTTCCAACAGCACATTGATGTTGTCCGCGATCAGCTCCAACTCGTCCCCGGTCTTAATGTCCAGAGTGCGGGTGAGATCTCCTTCATTATGTACCAGATCATAGATCTTTTGGTCTACTCTGTGCAGGTTTTTCAAAATATGGCTCACGAGCAGATTGAGGAAGACAACGGAGATCACCAGGCAGAGGATCGTGATCACGATGAGCTGTCCCGTGGTGGCATTCAACTTGTCCACCACATTGGAGGCGTCGTAGTCGCATCCCAAGACGGCTACGATATTGCCGGAGCTGTCGGTGACCGGCTTATATACGGAGATCAGGTTGCCGTACTCGCTGCGGTCAATATAGTTCTCCACATATTCCTCGCCGGAGAAGGTGTCCGCCAGATCCTCATAGGATGTCTCGTAGACTTTGCCGACCTGAGCCTGCAGATCCGAGCGGTCGGTGTCCACGCCGTAGTAGACCTGTTGGCCGTCCGTATACAGAGTGTAAAGATATGCTATACCATATTTTTCCTGCGCATTCCGCATGGAAACCAACAGAGTTTGGTAGCTGTCAGTGTCCTCACATCCCGGCGTCAGCTCACGGATCGCATCGCTGTCGATGCTTTCCGTCACGATCAGGGCGGCCATCCGCGCTTCCTCCACGCCCAGAGCGACCATGCCGTCGTTGAGCCTGTGGTATGCGGACAATCCCAACACTATGCAGATAATCAGGATCAACAGATTGACAGGTAACAAAATTTTTATTCGAATGCTTAACTTACGGGTTTTCGATTTCATAAAGATTAACATCTCCCTTCCGAGCCCTCTGTTTTCATGTTATCACATCAGAGTCACACTTTCAAATTATATTTGTTGTATTTGTAAAGAGAAACCGCCGAAAACTGCCGCCAAAATCCGAAACGGATAAATTTTGAATGAGTTTGTTAAAATTTACTATGCGGGATATTTGTTTTGTGATACAATACCTTTGTATTTGCGTTAATCAGGGGGAAGATGGCAGAAATATTCTCATCTGCGGATTTTGCGCTGCGCCGGAATCCGGGTGTGAACCGCTCCCGAAGAACAGACGCAGCAGAAAGGTCAGATATGGACAGCAACAATTTTAACAATAATCAACCCCGGGATCCCTATTCCAACACGGGCTCCTACAGTGGCTCTTATAATGCCGCCCCTTCCGACGGCGGATACACGGGCAACGGGTATTCCTATGGAGGCGGGCAGCCCATGCAGCCTCAACCGCCCCGAAAGGCGCCCAACATTTTCAAACAGTTTGCCTATTCCTTCGTGCCGCCCAAGTACGACGGTCTGACAAGGGTCAAAACCGGTTCCATGATCGGATTTGTGGTTCTGCTGACGTTGGTCGCGACACTGATCTCTTTCGCGAGTTTGGCCGCCGGACTCTTACTTTTCGATGTGGATGCGATTTTTGGCGATGTGCCTGACTTTGAGGTCAAAAACGGTTACTTCTCCATTGATGAGGAATACATGTATGATGAAGGTGATACCCTGATCTGGCTGACGGATGAATTTTATGAATTCACATACGATGACGCGGACTATCTGTCGGATCTGGGCTACACACAGATCTTGTTGGTGGCGGAGAGCAATATTGCCCTCATGCAGAACGGCGAGTACCAGGAGATGGATTTCAATGATTTTGGAACGGATCTGAAATTGGATAAGGAATGGCTTGTGGAGACATTTGCTCCCATTGTTTGGATATTTTTGATCGTGGGATATATATTCTTCTTTGTAGGGCGGACGCTCTGGTACTTCCTGTGCGCAACGTTCTATTTCCTGATCGCGATGCTCATAGGACAGATCATGGGCAAGAAAGTGTCTTCGGGGGGGTTGTTCAGGGTAGCCGTGTACTCCAAAGTGCTGATGTTCGTGGTGGCTTTGGTATTCAGCCTGATCCCGTTGGTGACCATCCCGATCCCCGGGATACTCCGAACCGCCATCACGATCGTGTTTATGAGTTTTGCGATTTGGAAACTCCCCGAGGGGTGTTGAGGGGTGTTGGATAGGAAAGGGAAAATATGAAACCGGGCAACGTGGCATAAAAAGAGATACCTGTTGCCCGGTATCTCTTTTGGAGGTTTACAAATAATACTCCCTGTTAGTCTTAAATGTATTTTGCCAAATTGTTTTTGAGTCGCGTGAATGTAAAATTATAAGGGTAAAATTCGCTGTGAGAAAAACTATTTTTCAAATCCTTTTTGGCATTCGTGTTGATTCTCACAAGTTCATCAATTGCTAATGATTTGGCAAATGGCACTTGTTTTTCCACAATGTCTTTTTTGCAATGCAAAGACATGTCAGAACGGCTCCTGTAGCATTCCATCCCACAGACAATCTGTATGTTTTTAAACCCAGTGCGGCCTATGAAATAATCATTATAAGTGTTCAATGTCACACAATCGTCAAGGAGGTTCTGCGAGTCCTCTTTTGTTGGAATATCACTTATTACAACAGTTAAAATAAAGACCCGGTTGGGTGGTTTAATCGTGCAAAATTTATAATCTGCACAACCATCTTCAATAAAAATGTTGTCCACACCAAACAGTTCCATCAAGAAACTCACATATCTGTCCAAAAGTTGATTGGATTCGTTGGATATCTCCACTTTGATCTTGACATATCCGGTGAAAACATTTTTCCCGGTAGGTTTGCACTGTTTCCAACACTCAAGGCCCTGCGCCACATCCAGAAAGTTTACGGGTTCGTTCTCTTCTGTAATTTGTGTGTCAGTCTTCTCAATGATCTCATAGTGATTTTGACGCTTTTGAATTTCGAAATTTTTTTCATTGGCTTTAAAGCACGGAAATTTGTCTGATTTCTCATCATTTGTCAAGATGTGGCAACAGATCAGATTGTGGTCTGCCGTTTTGCCGCCTCTTGACAATGGTAAGATGTGATCCACATTCCAACCATAGGTGCTATTCCTGTCATTGTAGGCTGCTTTGGCAATCTCACGTCCGGAGAAATCAATCGCCTTTTGCCCTTTGCCAAACTGTTGTGTCCACAACCGGAGGGCGGTTTCTTTGTTTAAATTCATAAGTTTTTTCATGTGTCATACTTCCCTTTCTTGTGAAAATGAGAAGTACAATTTGTATTTGACCTCCTTATAAAATTAAGCAAATACTTTGACCGGCATATAGGGCAACCTACTGCTGAAACCTCAAAGGGCAATCCTTATAACAGCTTGACTAAGGATTTACCGGACATCTTTTCATATATGCGAAAAGGGCTAAGATTTGCTTGTTTCAAGTATAACATATTTGGGGGAATTATAGCAAACTATTCTTTGGTATTGTTTTTGTTGTTATATAGTTTGAAGTTAAATTGCTAATTTGACAAAATAATGCTATACTTTACAATAAGTATTAAATCACAAGAAAACTCTGGGAGAAACTGATAAAAATGAGCAACGATAAAATCCGTGATGTTGGAATCAATATAGCGGAAAAGGCTACCGTTATCTGGAATGTGGCGGATATGCTTCGAGGACCGTTCAAGCCGCATGAATATGGACTTGTTATCCTGCCGATGACGGTGGTTAAGCGATTTCATGACTGTTTGCTGCCTACGCATGACCAAGTGCTTGCGCAGTATGAAAAAGTGAAACACTTGGCAGTCATAGACGGTTTCCTGACAAGAGCATCCGGCTATCAGTTTTATAACACAAGCAAGTTTACATTTGAAACGCTTTTGGCTGATCCGGATAACATAGAAACGAACTTTAGAGATTATTTAGCCGGATTTTCCGCAAACGCACAGGATGTATTGTCCAAGTTTGATTTTGATAATATCATCAAAAGAATGGTAGAGAGCAACACGCTGTATCTTATCATTAAGGAATTTAATTCTGAAAAAGGGTACTTGGGAGCCGATAAGATCAGCGCTGTGGATTGCGGCTATATTTTTGAGGATTTGGTGCGGCGTTTCTCTGAGTCCTTTGGAGAAGAAGCAGGAGCACATTTTACCAGCAGGGATATTATTTATCTTATGACAGATTTGCTTCTTGCGGATGCTGATTTAGATACAGGCGGCATGACTGTCTATGATATGACGATGGGAACATCCCAGATGCTTTCCTGCATGGAAGAGAGAATCCATGATTTGAACAGCGATATAGAGGTTACCTGTTTCGGGCAGGAATTTAACCCATCTACCTATGCGATTGCAAAAGCGGATATGATGATTCGTGGGGGCGATCCCGATAATATGCGGTTTGGGGATACTTTGTCTGACGATCAGTTTGCGGGTTTTACATTTGATTATTGTATCTCTAATCCACCGTTTGGGATTGACTGGAAGCGTGAACAGAAAAAAGTGGAAGAAGAAGCAGCGAGAGGCGAGCAGGGGAGATTTGCGCCCGGACTTCCTAAAATCAGTGATGGGCAGCAGTTATTTGTGTTAAATGGACTTTCCAAGCTTGCGCCAAACGGGAAAATGGCAATTATACAAAATGGCTCGCCTTTATTTTCAGGCGATGCAGGAAGCGGTCCGTCGGAGATTAGAAGATATATTCTGGAAAATGACTGGCTAGATGCAATCGTACAACTTTCTACGGATATGTTTATGAATACGGGTATCAGTACATATATTTGGATATGTTCCAAGAATAAACCGGCATATAGAGAGGGAAAAGTGCAGCTTATAGATGCTTCTCATTGTTATGAAGCGAGAAGAAAGAGTATCGGGACAAAACGAAATGACATTACGGATTTGTGTAGGGAATTGATTGTAAAAGCCTATGGTTCTTTTGAAAACTGTGCCGTGTATGGGGATAAGGGTGGGATTTACTGTGAGAGTAAGATATTTGAGACGGTAGAATTTGGATATAACAAGATTGTGGTAGAGAGACCGCTACGGGATGAAAACGGAGAAGTTGTCTTGAAAAAAGGAAAGCCTGTTGCAGACGCAGACCTGCGTGATACAGAGAATGTACCTCTGGTGCAGGATATTGACAGATATTTTGAGAGAGAAGTGTTGCCTTATGCGGAGGATGCGTGGATTGATAAGAAAAAGACGAAGGTGGGATATGAAATACCTATGACGAGATATTTTTATGAGTATCGGGCTCCGGAGAAGATGGAGGATATTGTGGCGCGGATTCATGTGTTGGAGGCTGATATTTCTGCATCTTTGGAAAAGCTGTTTGCTGAGGAGAAATAGATATGGCTAGAGAGATGAAAGATAGTGGTGTTGAGTGGATTGGGGAGATACCAAAGTATTGGAAAATTAGAAAATTAAAGAGTGTATCAGAAATAAATAGTGGGGAATATATTTCTAAGGAGGATTATGAATCACAAGGGGCATATGATATTATTGGATCAAATGGAAAAATTGGAGAAACTAATAAAACCAATATTAATAAAAAGGTTATTACAACTGGTAGAGTTGGTAGTATAGGTACAGCTCATATTGTTCAAGATGTGTGGGTAACAGACAATGCATTGATTATCAATACAAAGGAAAATATTTTTCTTGAGTATTTGGCCTATATTATACCGATGTTTCCATACGAAATTATTTCAGCAGGAACAGCGCAGCCATTAATTACGGCTACTATACTAAAAAATCAATATATTCCATATTCTGATCTTGATGACCAAAAAAAAATTACCGATTTTCTTAATGAAAAAGTTAAAGTAATTGATTCTGTGATTTTAAAGACAAAAGAAACCATAGAAGGTTACAACAGGCTAAAGCAAGCTGTTATTACACAGGCGGTTACCAAAGGAATAAGAAACAGTAGGAAAACGAGCGATAGCGGAAGTGCATGGTTTGGACAAATTCCTAGTGATTGGTGTATGAAAAAAATTAAATATATTTTCAAAATTCAGAAAGATATTGCCAGAGAAGAAGGACATACAGTGTTATCTATAACACAAAAAGGAATTAAGCCAAAAGATTTATCTAAAAATGAGGGACAATTAGCTGAAAATTATAGCAATTATCAATTGGTACATATTGGTGACTTTGCTA
>JAMPHU010000057.1 GCA_023663225.1 Candidatus Gastranaerophilales bacterium | reverse complement strand
ATATAGCTGGATTGTGGACATAGACCTTGCGAAGTTCTTTGACACAGTTGACCATGACAGGCTGATGACAATCTTCGGACGGACGATAAAGGACGGGGATGTCATATCGGTGGTAAGAAAGTTTCTTGTCAGCGGAGTGATGATAGACGACGAGTATGAAGATACAATAATCGGAACTCCGCAGGGAGGCAACATTTCCCCGCTGTTGGCAAATGTCATGCTCAATGAGCTGGATAAAGAACTGGAAGCAAGGGGGCTGAATTTTGTCCGGTACGCAGACGACCTGATTATTATGGTCGGGAGCAGACAGGCGGCAGAACGGGTAATGAAAAGCGTGACACGATTTGTGGAAGAAAAGCTTGGACTGAAAGTAAATGCAGAAAAGAGCAGGGTTGATAAACCGAAGGGAATAAAGTATCTCGGTTTTGGGTTTTACTATGACTCATTTGCCAAAGGATATAAAGCCAGACCACACCCTAAATCGGTGGAGAAATTCAAGGGGCAGATGAAGAAGCTGACATGCAGGAGTTGGGGAGTAAGCAATGCTTATAAAGTGAAGAAACTCAATCAGCTGATCCGAGGGTGGATAAATTACTTCAAAATCGGGAGCATGAAAGGGCTCTGTAAACGTCTCGACAGTAACATCAGATACCGCTTGCGGATGTGTATCTGGAAACACTGGAAAACGCCACAGAACAAAGAAAAGAATCTGGTGAAACTTGGAGTGCCCAGGTGGGCGGCGCATAAGGTGGCAAATACAGGAAACAGAATTGCGCACATGTGCCATAACGGCTGGGTACAAAAGGCCATAAGCAACGAGAGATTAGCTGACTTTGGGCTAATCTCAATGTTGGACTACTACACTGCAAGGTGTGTTACTTGTTAAGTTGATTGAACCGCCGTGTACCGAACGGTACGCACGGTGGTGTGAGAGGTCGGAAATTTCTCAGTTGGAGAAATTTCCTCCTACTCGATCTTATGCAATTATGACATGGCTGAACTGCTGCAGAAATCGAGTAACAGTTCAGCCATAAAGTGATTGTGGTTTCGACTTGGGGACGGAGCAAAGGTTACAGAGAATACTTTCTGTGACGGCCAGATAGGCGTTCCGATGAGCCTCATGCACGGCAATGCCCGCCATTGGACGGGCATCGCCGGAGTCTCATCTCCACATCTGACTCACGCCACAGAAAGTATTCTCTGTAACCTTTGCTCCTGTATCCTACAATGTCAAAAAGTATACCATCCACACAATGACACTTGCTACGACCTTGGCTGAACTGTTACACTGACACAAATCTCGTAAAAGGAAAATCTATACAACAAACCCAAATTGGGGTATAATGTACACGAAAGCAATGAGCTGTGCGAAAAAAGACGGATGACCTTCTGCGTCGTGCTCGCACGAAAGCAGAAGGTCATCCGTCTTTTTTCATAGGGCGAAGCCCGAGAGCGAGGCAACGCGAAGCGTTGTCGAGCGGAGCACAGCGGAGGTAGTCGGCGAGTAAAAGTACGCGAAGCGTCGTGCTCGCACGAAAGCAGAAGGTCATCCGTCTTTTTTCATAGGGCGAAGCCCGAGAGCGAGGCAACGCGAAGCGTTGTCGAGCGGAGCACAGCGGAGGTAGTCGGCGAGTAAAAGTACGCGAAGCGTCGTGCTCGCACGAAAGCAGAAGGTCATCCGTCTTTTTTCATAGGGCGAAGCCCGAGAGCGAGGCAACGCGAAGCGTTGTCGAGCGGAGCACAGCGGAGGTAGGTGTCGAGGCAACGCACAACAGCGAGAGGCGGCAAGCGAGGAAAACATATGAAGCGAATTTTTTTAATTGTCTTAGACAGCTTCGGCATCGGTCAGATGCCGGATGCTTCACAATACGGCGACCATAATGTAAACACGCTGCGAAGCGTTTCGCAGAGTCCCTATTTCCACATGCCAAATATGGAGAGAATGGGACTGTTTCAGATTGACGGCGTCAGAGAGAACGAAGAAGAACGGAAAGATATCCGCGGTCGGATCGCGGAGGCTGCGCTGCCCCATACTGCGGCGATCGCGCGCATGGCGGAGGCTTCCAGGGGAAAAGATACTACCATAGGTCATTGGGAGATCGCAGGTCTTTATTCGCCCAAACCACTTCCCACCTATCCGAACGGTTTTCCGGAGGAAGTGTTAAGACCTTTTCGGGAGCGGACAGGCAGAGGGGTGCTGTGCAATCTGCCCTATTCCGGTACGGAAGTCATAAAGGAATATGGCGCGGAGCATCTGCGCACGGGGGACTTGATCGTCTATACCTCCGCGGACAGTGTATTCCAGATCGCCGCCCACGAGGATCTTGTTCCCAGAGAGGAACTTTATGAATACTGCAAGATCGCGCGGGAGATCTTACAGGGAGAGCATGGCGTGGGACGCGTGATCGCAAGGCCCTTTACCGGCGCGGAGGGACATTTTACCCGCACGTCCGGACGACATGATTTTTCCATTTTGCCGCCCGGCACGACTATGCTGGATCAGCTCTCAGCGAGTGGAAAATCTGTGATCTCCATCGGGAAGATCAAGGATATTTTTGCTGGGAAAGGCGTCACCGAGGCCGTCTATACAAGCGGCAACGAGGAGGGAATCGAAAGGACGCTGGAATATCTGGACAGAGATTTTGAGGGATTGTGTTTTATCAATCTGGTGGATTACGATATGCTCTACGGGCACAGGAGAGATGTGGACGGATATGCGAAAGCGCTGACTTTTTTTGACGAGAGACTTCCCGAGATCCAGCGAAAAATGCGGCAGGATGATATTTTGATGATCACTGCGGACCATGGCTGCGACCCTGCTTACACCGCCACCACAGATCACACCAGGGAGTACACACCGTTTCTCATGTACGGACATGGGGTGAAACCATACAATTTCGGAACCAGAAAAACATTCGCGGATATCGGGGCGACGGTGCTGGCATATTTTGGGATTGCGCCTGTTTTTGCAGGGGAAGATATGCTGCGTGAGGTCTGGATACGTTGAGACGGCAGGGAGGCTTTCAGGACTTTGATCGGTTGACAAAAAAGACAGGATAATTATAGAAATCAAGACCACGGAGGACATTACATTGAGCAACTATACAGAAGAAATTAATCGCCGCCGCACCTTTGCCATTATTTCCCATCCCGATGCGGGCAAGACGACGCTGACGGAGAAATTTCTGCTCTACGGCGGAGCGATCAATCTCGCCGGAAGCGTGAAAGGAAAGGCGACGGCGAGACATGCGGTATCGGACTGGATGGAAATCGAGAAGGAGAGAGGAATTTCTGTCACTTCCTCGGTGTTGCAGTTTGAGTACGGCGGCTGCTGTATCAATATTTTGGACACGCCCGGACACCAGGATTTCTCGGAGGACACTTATCGCACACTGATGGCGGCGGATTCCGCGGTCATGGTGATCGATGCGAGCAAGGGCGTGGAGGCTCAGACGAGGAAGCTGTTCAAGGTCTGCGTGATGCGCAAGATCCCCATTTTTACCTTTATCAACAAGATGGACAGGGACGCCAACGATACCTTTGACCTCTTGGATGAGATCGAGAAAGAGCTGGGCATCGCCACTTGTCCTTTAAACTGGCCGATCGGCTCGGGCAAGGGTTTCAAGGGCGTGTATGACAGGGAAAAACAGTGCGTGATCTCTTATTCGGACACGGAAAAGGGGACGAAGGAGGGGATTGCCACAGAGATTCCTCTGACAGAGGAAGTTTTGCTGCGGGAAACGCTGGGGGAGGAAGCACTGGACAAGCTCTTGGAGGAGATCGAGCTTTTGGACGGGGCCAGCGCGGCGTTTGACTTGGATCAGGTGCGCGCGGGTGATCTGACGCCGGTGTGTTTTGGCTCCGCCTTGACCAATTTTGGCGTGGAGATTTTTTTAAAGCATTTTTTGGATATGACGACATCACCCCTGTCCCGCAAGGCCGACATCGGGATCATCGACCCTGTGGAAAATGAGTTCAGCGCGTTTGTGTTCAAAATCCAGGCGAATATGAACAAGGCGCATCGGGACAGGGTGGCGTTTATGCGCATCTGCTCCGGCAAGTTTGACGCCAACATGGAAGTGCGCCATGTGCAGGGAGGAAAGGTTATGCGCCTGTCCCAACCCCAGCAGATCATGGCGGATGAGAGAAAGATTTTATCGGAAGCGTTTGCGGGAGATATCATTGGTGTGTTTGATCCGGGCATCTTTTCCATAGGAGATACGATCTGTATGCCGAAAGACAATTTTCGGTACGAGGGGATCCCTACCTTTGCGCCGGAACATTTTGCCCGCGTGCGTCAGGTGGACACCATGAAGAGAAAGCAGTTTGTCAAGGGGATCGAGCAGATCGCCCAGGAAGGCGCGATCCAGATTTTTCAGGAGTTTAACACCGGGTTGGAGGAGATTATCGTGGGCGTGGTGGGTGTTTTGCAGTTCGACGTGCTCAAATACAGGCTGGAAAATGAGTACAATGTGGAGATCCGCCTGGAAAACCTGCCTTATGAACACATTCGTTGGATTGAAAATCAGGACGAAATAGAGATCGATAAGATTGTCGGCACTTCGGATATGAAAAAAGTCAAGGACATGAAGGGGAATCCGTTGCTTTTGTTTGTCAATTCCTGGAGCGTCGGCATGACAAAAGAGCGCAATCCGGGACTGGTGCTGACGGAGTTTAGTAGAAATTAAGTGTGTGGAGTAAATGCATGGGAAAAGGTGTGAAAGGATGCCTGTCAGGAGGCGCGCTCTTGTGTGTGGTTCTCTTGATGGGCGGCTGTACGGCGGAGGAGCTGACGGCTCAGGTGCCGGAGGACATTTATCTGGAACTGGAGGTTCCCGGGCAGGATGCGGTGTCTCTCAGAGAGCGGGGACTGCAGGACGAGGAGTCGGAAGGCTTTAATCTTTTGGACGAGGAGTCGGAGCGTTTTGCCTATGATCGTCTGCCTCAGGCGCAGCAGCTTTGGTATTTGGATATCGAGAGATGCCTTGGCAGTATGTCGAGTGTGGTCAGACTCTCCAAAGAAGGGTTGGAAGCCGGACTGGACGAGCAGTGCATCGACGATATCTTTCAGTGTGTTATGAATGACCATCCGGAGATTTTTTATGTAGACGGCTACAGTTACAGCAAGTATATGCGCGGCGACAGGGTGGTGGGCATCTCTTTTTCCGGCACTTACAACATGAAGCGGGACGAAGCGGCATCCCGAAAGAAGGTTATCGAGGCATATGCGCAGGCGTTTTTGTCTGGGATGCCGGAGGACGCGTCCGAATATGAGCAAGTCAAATATGTCTACGAGACGATTATCAAAAATACAGAGTACGATCTGGATGCGCCGGACAATCTGAACATCTACTCGGTTTTGGTCAACAAAGCCTCCGTCTGTATGGGTTATGCCAAGGCGACGCAATATCTGTTAAATCGAGCGGGCATCATGTGCACGCTGGTGCAGGGCGTTGTGGATACGGGGGAAGGACATGCGTGGAATCTGGTGAAGGTGGACGGAAATTATTATTATCTGGACACCACATGGGGGGATGTATCCTATCAGATTTCAGAGGGGACAGGGGGCGAAAACGGCTATCAACCTGCCATCAATTATGATTATTTGTGTGTGACTGACGAGCAGTTGTTTCGGACGCACATGCTGGATAATGCGGTGGCCATGCCGGAATGTACGGCCACAGCGGCCAATTACTATGTGCGGGAGAACGCGCTGTTTGCTTCCTACGACAGGGAGCAGATGGCGGAATTGTTTGCGCGCGCCGACGAGCAGGGCAGGGAGGATGTGACGGTGAAATGTCAGGATGCGGAATGTTTTCAGAGGGTCAAATCCGCCCTGATCGACAATCAGGAGATCTTTCTCTATATGCAGGAAGGGGAGACGGTGGTCTACGCGTGCAACGACAAGCAGCTTTCGCTGACTTTCTGGAGAGGCGGGGAGCAGGAACCGTGAGAGCCAAGCGCGATTATTACCTTTGATGGATGATTTCATAGACTTTTTTGGTGACAAACTGGATATAAATATGCTATACTAAAAAATAAGTTGTTTTCCATTTTATGCAAGGAGGATATCGGCATGGAGAGAGAGATAGATAAAGAAAAGAAAACCTTGGTTCTGCGTCAGGATGACAGCGTCGGATCGGTGCAGATCGCGGACGATGTGGTGGCGATGATCGCGTCTTTGGCGGCTACCGAGGTGGAAGGCGTCAGCGCTATGGCCGGCAATATCACCAACGAGCTGATGAGCCGCGTGGGTGTGAAGAAACTGACCAAGGGCGTCAGGGTAGTCGTGCAGGAGGATAAGGTGAAGGTGGATTTGGCTGTGACTTTGGAGTACGGTTACAATATCCCTGCCACCTGTCAGAGAGTGCAGCTCAAGGTCAAGAGCGCTATCGAGAATATGACAGGCTTAAGCTGCAACGATGTCAACATCCGCATTTCGGGCATCACGATTAAAAAGGACAATTAGAGAATCATGGGACGACATGAATTGAGAGAACAGATCTTCAAGCTGCTGTTTCGGGTAGAGTTTAACACTCCTGAGGATATGCCGGAACAGGTGCGGCTGTTTGTGGAGGATACGGAGAATCCTGTTCAGGGTAAAGATGCGGAGTATGTCAGCGAAAAGTATGGGAAAATTCAGGAGAAGATCGAGACGTTAGACCGCCTGATCAACGAGAATACAACGGGTTGGGACACGCAGCGCATGGGCAAAGTGGAACTGACGCTGCTTCGGCTTGCCGTGTACGAGGTACTTTTTGACGAGGATATTCCCGCCAGCGTGGCGATCAATGAGGCGGTGGAGCTTGCCAAGGTCTATGGGCAGGACGCCTCCGGCGGTTTTGTAAACGCCATTCTGGCAAAGATTGTAAAGCTGGGTGATTGAGATTCGGAGCGTATACACGGTCGGACAACTGAATTCCTACATCAAAAATATGTTCACGCAGGATTATCTGCTGCAGGCTTTGTTTGTCAAGGGCGAAGTCAGTAATTGCAAGTATCATTCCTCTGGACATATTTATTTTACGTTGAAAGATTCCAAGGGCGCGATCAACTGCGTGATGTTCGCGGGAAATCGGTCGGGGTTGTCTTTTCGGCTGGCCGAGGGGCAGCAGGTGGTAGTAGGCGGCACAGTGGACGTGTACGAGCGGGATGGGAAATATCAGCTCTATGCAAAACAGATCGTCTTAGACGGCGCGGGACTGCTCTACGAGAAATTTGAACAGCTCAAGCGGGAGCTGGAGGAGCTTGGCATGTTCGCTCCGGAGTACAAGCAGCCCATCCCGCGGTTTATTCGCACGCTGGGGGTGGTGACGGCGGACACCGGCGCCGCCGTGCGGGATATTATCCAGATCGCGGGGCGCAGAAACCCTTATGTGCAGATCATTCTCTACCCTGCTATCGTGCAGGGGGAGGCTGCGGCGGACAGTATCGTGCGAGGGATCCGCGCCCTGGAAAAGCATGGCGTGGATGTGATGATTGTGGGACGCGGCGGCGGCTCGATCGAGGATCTGTGGGCGTTTAACGAGCGGCGGGTGGCACAGGCCGTGTTCGATTGTTCCATTCCCATCATATCGGCCGTGGGACATGAGACGGATACTACGATTATCGATTTTGTGGCGGATCTGCGGGCGCCCACTCCCTCCGCTGCAGCGGAGCTGGCGGTGGCAGATATCAGGGAAATCATTCAGACACTCGCCTCTTTGAGAAGCGCGCTGGATAGGTCGATGAACCGCAGGATACAGGACTTGCGCGCCCGCGCGGCTGGCTGTGAGATGCGCCTGAAGTATCTCAATCCGGTCAGTCGAATCAGAGAGCGCAGGCAGGACAGCATCCAATTAGGAGAGAAATTGCAGGAACGGATGCGGGCTGTCCTCAATGAAAAACGTCAGGAAATGGCGCTTTACATTGAGAGGATGCGGGGATTGTCTCCGCTTGAAAAGTTAAACAGCGGTTTTTCCTATGTGGACGATGAAGCGGGCAGGAATATTCGTTCCGTGACGCAGGTCATGGAGGGAGGGAAGGTTCGGATCCGCGTCAGGGACGGCGACATTCACGGAATCGTTGAAAGAATCGAGTATGCGGATAGAGAGGGGAGCGTATGAGTAAGACAGATACTGAGAAAGTTTTCAGTCTGGAGGAGAATTTTGCTAGATTGGAGGAGACGATAGAGAAGCTGGAAGCGGAGGATATCTCTCTGGAAGGGGCGTTCGCCGCATACAGCGAGGGCATGGCGATCCTGAAGACTTGCAATGCCCAGATCGATCGCGTGGAGAAGCAGGTTTTGAAACTCACGGAGGAAGGGAACCTGGAGGAATTATAGTGGAGGATGTCATGGAAATACAAGCATTTCAAACGCTGCTGCGGGACAAGACAAGCGAGGTCGAGGCGGTGATACGAAGCTACCTGCCCAGAGAGGAAGGATATCAAAAGACTGTCCTGGAGGCGATGAATTACAGTCTGCTGGCGGGCGGAAAAAGGCTGCGTCCTCTTTTTATGAGCGAGACCTATCGGATGTTTGGCGGACAGGACAAGACGGTGGAGCCTTTTATGGCGGCGATCGAGATGATACATACTTATTCTTTGGTGCACGATGATCTGCCGGCCATGGACAATGACGAGTACCGCAGAGGCCGCGAGACGACCTGGAAGGTGTACGGGGACGGCATGGGGATCCTGGCGGGAGACGGCCTTTTGAACCTGGCTTTTGAGACGGCGCTTTCGGCGTTTGATCATGTGGACACGCCGGATGGGATGCGTGCCGTGGCGAAGGCTGTGCGGGTGCTGGCGCACAAGTCGGGCGTGAGCGGTATGATCGGCGGACAGACTGCGGATGTGGAGGCGGAAGGACAAAAGGAGCCTCTGACCATGGAGCAACTGTTGTTTATCCATGCACACAAGACTGCCGCATTGATCCAGGCGGCCATGATGACAGGAGCCATCTTGGCGGGAGCGGACGAGAAGGAGACTGTCGCGGTGGAGAAATGTGCCTATGATATCGGGATCGCTTTTCAGATTCAGGACGATATCCTGGACGTGGTGGGAGACAGCGGCGAACTTGGCAAAAATGTGGGGAGCGACGCGTTAAACGGCAAGCAGACTTATGTGACGCTCAACGGACTTGAGCGATCCAGGCAGGATGTGGAACGTCTCTCAAGGGAGGCGGTGGAAGTCCTTTGTGAGCTGCCGGGCGACCATGGCTTTATGGAACAGTTGATACTGACATTGATATACCGTACCAAGTGATGAGAGGACAAGTACATGTTATTGGAACAAATCGAGAGACCAAATGACATCAAGAAGCTTGCAAAGAGTGACTATGGGACTCTGGCCGAGGAGATCAGAGAGTTTCTCATAGAGAAGATCAGTGTGACGGGAGGGCATTTAGGCTCCAATCTGGGCGCAGTAGAGCTCACCATGGCGCTTCATCTGTCTTTGAACCTGCCCGAAGATAAGATTATATGGGATGTGGGTCATCAATCTTACACTCACAAGCTTTTGACCGGACGAAAGGATGGTTTCGATTGTCTGCGCCAATTTCATGGCATGAGCGGTTTCCCCAAGCGAAAAGAAAGTAAGTATGACGCCTTTGACACAGGGCACAGCTCCACATCCATCTCCGCGGGATTGGGTTTGGTGATGGCGAGAGATATCAAAGGAGAGAAAACCACCATCGTGTCGGTGATCGGGGACGGTTCCCTCACGGGAGGCATGGCATATGAAGCGTTAAACAATGCGGCGAAGCTGGAGACGAATTTCATTGTGGTGCTCAATGACAACAATATGTCTATCTCCGAGAATGTGGGAGGTGTGTCCAAATATTTGAACAATATCCGGACAGCCAGCAGTTATCTGGACTTGAAGGAGGGAATCTACAATGTGCTGATGGGCACGCCCGGCGGCGACAGTGTGGTGTCCAAGATCCGCAAAGCCAAGAGCAGCGTCAAACAGTTGGTGATACCGGGGATGTTTTTCGAGGATATGGGGATCACTTATCTGGGACCTGTGGATGGGCACAGTATACCGGCTTTGACCAAAGTGCTGCGGGAGGCCAAGAGGGTGAAGGGCACGGTTTTGGTTCATGTGATCACCCAGAAAGGGAAAGGATATGGGCCGGCGGAGCGCCATCCCGCCAGATTTCACGGGGCGGAGCCTTTTGACATCGAGACGGGCATCCCTTCTCATCCCAGGACAGTAGCCAATTACACGGATATCTTTTCCACCGTCATGTGCAAGCTGGGCCAGCGGGATGAACGCGTGGTGGCGATCACGGCGGCTATGCCCGACGGCACGGGTCTGAAGCGTTTCCGCAATATGTATCCCGATCGCTTTTTCGACGTGGGCATCGCGGAGGAACACGCGGTGACGTTTGCCGCGGGACTGGCGGCGGGCGGATTAAAACCCATTGTGGCGGTCTATTCCTCCTTTTTACAGAGAGCTTACGACCAGATCATTCACGACGTCTGTATTCAGAATCTTCCGGTGGTGTTTGCCATCGACAGAGCGGGACTGGTGGGGAGCGACGGGGAGACTCATCAGGGGATCTTTGATCTCACTTATTTGTCCGGTATTCCCAACATGCATATCTGCGCCCCCAAAAATAAGTGGGAGTTGTCCGACATGTTGAAATTTGCGGTGGAACTTAATGCGCCCGTCGCGATCCGCTACCCCAGGGGCAACGCCTACGCGGGACTGAAAGCGTATCGGGCGCCCATCGAGCTGGGCAAGGCGGAATGGATCTACAGAGAGTGGGAGATCGCTCTGTTTGCGGTGGGCAGCATGGTGAAGACCGCGGAGGAAGTGCGGGAGAAGCTGAAAAGTCAGGGTTACAGCGTGAGCCTGATCAATGCCCGCTTCGTGAAGCCTCTGGACGAAGAGGCTGTGTTGGAGGCCTGTAAGGATCATCGTATGATCGTGACGATGGAAGAAAATGTGAAATGCGGCGGTTTCGGCGAGCGGGTGATGGACTGTCTGAATCAAAACGGCCTGCACAATCCATGTATCAATATCTCCATTCCCGACGCTTATGTGGAGCATGGCAACGTGGAGTTGTTAAAGCAGGAGATCGGCATCGACGCGGAGAGCATCGTAAAGCGTATCAGGGAGGCGGACGGACGGCTATGAAGGAACGCTTGGATGTGATTTTGGTAAACAGAGGCTGCGTCCCCTCCAGAGAGAAGGCGAAGGCGGTCATCATGTCCGGCGTAGTCTATGTAAACGGCCAGCGGGAGGACAAGGCGGGGACTTTTTTTGACGAGGCTAAGATCAAGAGCCTGGAAGTCAGGGGCGGCGGCCAGAAGTATGTGAGTCGGGGCGGTCTCAAGCTGGAGAAGGCGGTCGCATCCTTTCATCTGGTGTTGAAAGACTTCATCTGTATGGATATCGGCGCTTCCACAGGGGGGTTTACGGACTGTATGCTGCAAAACGGCGCTGCGAAGGTCTACGCCGTGGATGTGGGCCATGGGCAGTTGGCTTGGAGCCTGCGCAATGACCCAAAAGTGGTGTGCATGGAACAGACGAATTTCCGCTATCTGACCCGCGGGGAGGTGGCGGAAGAGCTGGACTTTGTCAGTGTGGATGTGTCTTTTATCTCCCTGACCAAGATCCTGATTCCCGCCAGAAAATTGTTGAAGGCGGGGGGCGAGATGGTATGTCTGATCAAGCCGCAGTTTGAGGCGGGGCGCGAGAAGGTGGGGAAAAATGGCGTCGTGCGGGATCCGAAGGTGCATGAGGAGGTAAACCGCCGGATCATAGACTATGCGGACAGTGTGGGATTTGATGTGCTGCATTTGGACTACTCGCCCATCAAGGGGCCAGAGGGCAATATAGAGTATCTGCTGCATGTAAAAAAGAGGGAGCAGATCTCGGAGGAGATCGAGACGTTGTCGGAGCATGAGGCTGAGGAGCGGCTGAAACATATCGTGGATGCCGGTATCGGTATTTCCCACAAGAGAGAGTGGGAACAGCTTGTGCATCAGACCGTGGAGTGCTCCCACAGTCTGGATGAAAAGCAACAGAAGGCGGATGCCGCTGCGGATAGAGAAGGAGAAGGGATATGAAGCATTTTTTGATTTTTTCCAACGCGTACAAAGACAAGAATCTGAGTGTGACAAATCGGCTTGTGAGTCATCTGGAAAAGAAGGGGCAGAAGGTGACGCTGGAATTGAAGGAGGCGGATTGGAAGTCCGGCGCCGGAGAGGAGAGCGAGGAGGCTAAGAACATTCCTCTGGATGTGGACTGCATGATCGTGCTGGGAGGCGACGGCACGGTGCTGCAGGCAGCCAGGGAGACCAAGAAACTCCATATCCCCATCATCGGCGTGAACCTGGGGACGTTAGGGTTTATGACGGAGATCGAGCCTGACAACTTGGAGGAGGCGCTGGATCGTCTGATCGCCGGAGATTACGAGCAGGAGAGCCGTATGATGCTCAACGGCAAGGTGTTTTTTGCGGACGGGAGCGTGGATGAGGGATGGGCGTTAAATGATATTGTCATCTCCCGAAGCGGTTCCCTGCAGATCATTGATTATGAGATCTATGTAAACGGGCAGTTTTTGCATGACTACAAGGCGGACGGGATGATCGTGACCACGCCCACCGGATCCACAGGGTACAATCTGTCGGCGGGCGGGCCTCTGGTGGAGCCTCGGGCAAGGATTTTGACAATGACGCCCATATGTCCCCATTCCCTGAATCAGAGGAGTATCATCCTCTCGCCGGAGGATGTGATCGAGATTGCCATTCCTCCCATTCGGGGCAATCTGTCTCAGACGGTGGAGGCGAATTTTGACGGCAGCCACAAGATCGCGCTGAGTACGGGGGATCGTATCCGCATCGTGCAGTCCGAAAAGACCACAGAGTTCATCCAGCTCAATCAGATGAGTTTTGTGGAGGTGCTCAACAGGAAAATGAGAGTATGATTTCTCCGCTATGCTTTGGAGAGGGCAGAGTACATAAGGAGAGATGATATGTTACAAAGTTTACACGTTAAGAACCTGGCATTGATCGAGGAGGCGGAGGTAACGTTTGGAAAGGGCTTAAATATCCTGACCGGAGAGACCGGCGCGGGCAAGTCTCTTCTGATCGATTCCGTCACCCTGGCATTGGGCGGCAAGTTCGAGAAGGAGATGCTGCGAAAAGGCGCGGACAGCGCGTTTGTGGAGCTGGTGTTTGACTGTGAGGACAAAAAGGTATCCGAGGCGCTGAAAGCGCTTGATCTGGAGGCCGATGAAGATTGTGTCATCATCAGCCGCAGGATACAGGCGGGCAAGAGCTTATACAAGATCAACGGCGAGACGGTCACTGCCAGACAGGTGAAGGAGCTGGCGGAGGCGCTGATCGATATTCACGGGCAGCACGAACATCAGTCTTTGCTGCACAAGAAAAAACACAGGGAGATCCTGGACGCGTACTGCGGCGAGGCGTACAGAGAACCCGCTGAGAAGGTGGCGGGACTTTACCGTCTGTGTAAGGAGCTGTCAGGTAAGTTGGAGGCGGAATCGATGGACGATGCCGCCAGAGAGCGGGAACGTTCCCTTGCGGAATTTGAGTGTCAGGAGATCGAGGAGGCCAATCTGACCGCGGGGGAGGACGAAATTCTGGAGAAACGTTACCGGCTCATGGCCAACAGCCGCAAGATCGCGGAGAATCTGTCGGAATGTCATCAGTATACCGGCGGAGATTCCGAGAACGGAGCGGGCGGATCCTTAAGCCGTGCAATGCGGGCGTTGGGAAGCGTTTCCGCATATGATGAGAAGCTGGCCCTGCTTGAGAGACAACTGGGGGAAGTGGACAGCCTTCTGGCGGATTTTAACCGAGATGTGGCGGAGTATCTGCAGGACTGTGAGTTTGACCCGCAGGAGTTTGCCCGGGTGGAGGAGCGGCTGAATCTGGTGAACCGCCTGAAGGGAAAATATGGCGGCGCCATAGAAAAGATACTGGAGTACAGGGATTCCAGACAGGAATTGTTGAAGAAGCTTTCCGACTATGACTCCTATATGAGTGGACTGAGGAAAGAGTGGGAAGACGCCGACCGCCAGTTGAAAGAGGCGTGCGAGGCGCTTTCTTTGGTGCGCAGGGAGAATGCGGCGCAGCTTGGCGAGATCTTGAAAAAAGCGCTTGTCAATCTGAATTTTTTGACGGTGGAGTTTGAGATCGCGGTGCGGCCGGGACAGTCTGTCACGGCGGACGGTTACGACGATGTGGAGCTCTTGCTCTCCACCAATCCGGGAGAGCCGCCGCGTCCGCTTGATCTGGTGGCCAGCGGAGGAGAATTGTCCAGGGTCATGTTGGCGATCAAGACGGTGCTGGCAGAGAGGGATCACATCGACACGCTGATCTTTGACGAGATCGACGCGGGCATCAGCGGCAGGACGGCGTGGAAGGTCTCCGAGCAGCTCGACGTGGTGGCGCACGCCCATCAGGTCATCTGTATCACGCATCTGCCGCAGATCGCCGCCATGGCGGATCGGCATTTTGTCATTGAGAAAAACAGCACGGACAACAGCACTTCGACCGTGCTGCACAGTGTGGAAGGGGAGGAGAGCCTTTCGGAGCTGGCGCGGCTTTTGGGGAGCGATCTTTTGACGGACGCGGCCCTTGGCAATGCCCGCGAGATGCGTGAGCAGGCGCTTCTGCACAAAGAAGAACAAAAAAAGATTTCCTGAATATTATAAAAAAGAAAAATTGTCGCATACTAGCATTGAGAGATTTTAAATGCCGGTATGCGGCTTTTTTTATATAGGTGCAAAAAGGGGAATCGACGCTATGAAAATATGGGTGAACGCAAACGATAAGGTGAAGCGGCAGGCGGGGGATGAGATGGTCATCCTTTTGAAAAGTTGGAAAAAGCGGGTGAGAAGATATCGGATTTACAGATGTTGTCTGGGCATAGCTCTTTTCTTAAGCCTGACCGGATTGTTTGGCAGCGGTTATTATCTGTTGGACAGCCGCATCCCCTCCAACATGCAGATGCGGGCGGGCGAGGAACAGGTCTTGCGCTTGGGAGTTCCCGCCAGCGCGGAGCTAATCAGCGTGAGCGGTCAGGGGGAGAGCAATATTCCCGCCGGAGCCGTCACCATCGATCTGAGCGAGCCGGTCATGCTGCGCACGGGGGACTTGCAGGAATATCTCATGCAGGTGAAGCTCTTTGGTTTTCTGCCCTTCAAGGAAGTGGAGATCAAGGTGGTGGAGACCACAGAGTTGGTGCCGATGGGGATACCGGTGGGAATCTATGTGAAGACGGACGGCGTTTTGGTGATCGGTGTGGGAGAGTTTATCGGGGCGAACGGGGTGGAGTGTTTTCCGGCCAAATATATTCTGCGCAGCGGGGATTACATCTATAAGGTAAACGGAGAGGTTGTCGCAGGAAAAGAGGATTTCATGCGGCGCGTGGAGGAGAGCGGCGGAGAGGAACTGGTGATCACGGTGGAGCGGGACGGCGAGCTGATCGAACAGCGGGTGACGCCGCAGTTAGACCAGAGCGGCGTCTACAAGATCGGGGTCTGGATCAGAGACAATGCCCAAGGCGTAGGCACGATGACTTACATGGATAAGGACGGAAATTTCGGCGCTTTGGGACATGGTATCAACGATGTGGACACCAGCACTTTGATGGATATGGAGGACGGCACCCTGTATCAGACGGAAATCATATCGGTTCGCAGAGGAGAGGTGGGCAATCCCGGGGAGATGACGGGAATGATTGTCTACAGCGACGACCGCATTATGGGGGATATCACAGCTAACAGCGAGAGAGGGATCTTTGGCGTGTGCAATGAGCGGACAAGAAGCCTGGCGGTGGAGGAACCGCTTCCCATCGCTTTTAAGCAGGAGATTGAAAAAGGGCCGGCCCAAATTCTGTGCACAGTGGACGAAGAGCCGCAGTATTATGATGTGGAAATTTTGGCTGTCCATTTAGATCACGACAATGTAAACAGGGGGATCGAGCTGCGGGTGACAGATCCGGAGCTGATCGAACTCACAGGCGGGATCGTACAGGGCATGTTCACAGGATATAATTGGTGTAAAGACACGGGGAATCCGGTATTTACTTAGGTTTCGAGGTTTTTGCATCATGCTTATACAGGATACATTTGGTGCAAATACTTTGGAATCGAGTAATTCCAAGGTGTCTGCGCCTTTTTTATTGACCGTAAAGAGGGAGTGAAAAATTGGAGAAAGGAGCAGATTGTTAAGATTAGATTTGCAGAGGTAGGGAAGAATGAAAGGTAAGAAGGTGGAGGACAAGGTTAGGATGAGTACCGTCCAGTATGGCAGCAGGCCCACGCATGAGGGGAAAGGGATGTTCCGTAAAAGTGGTTATACCCGATTTCCCAAAATATCCATAGCAGGGTTATGGCTGGAGGAACTGGGGTTTCATGTGGGCGACAAGCTGCAGGTCGAGTATGGTGAAGGTTATTTACATATCAGCCGGGCAAATGCCAGTATGGTTTGTGAAGAATCGAGTTATACGGATGCAGAGGAAACTCAGGGTACGGGAAAAACCACCTGAAAGAAAAGGAGGCAGAAAGTATAGTGAAAGATTTAAGAGAGTTGTTGGAAAGGTCGCAGAAACTGAACACAGATATCAAGAGGCTTTTGAAGGAGTCTACTTATTTAGAGTATGACGATTTAAGTGAGTTGGATATCGACTATGAGGATGCCGAGCAGCTTTTGCTCCAGGAGCAGCTTTGGAAGGTTATGCAGGAGCTGGAAGATGTGAGTGACCGTCTTGACTATCTGGCGCTTCCGATCAAAGAGGTCAGCAGGCTGCATAAGAATTCCGATGGGAGATACGAAACTGAGAGTGGGCAATATTTTACAAGTGGATGCAGAGTGGAGGCATTGATATCTGACAGCTTCCGGATGGTGCCCTACTGGGTGAGAACGAGTATTGAACATGACGGTAAGGGTTATTTCCTGGCGGGGTATCGGGAGGTCGAACTGGAGGACTTAAAAGTACGTTTGAGAGGGAGGGCGTGAAATATGGCTGTTGTATACGCTGTGTGTAATCAAAAAGGCGGGGTGGCAAAGACCTTGACGTCAGTAAGTTTAGGGATTGGCCTTGCCCGTGAGGGTAAGAAGGTGCTTCTGGTGGATATTGATCCGCAAGGCAGCCTGACGGCAAGCCTTGGCTACCAGCAGCCGGATCAGATGGAGACAACACTGGCGGATGTGTTGGGAGGGATTATTCAGGATAATCCCCTCCCGCCCGGCAGGGCGGTTCTGCACCATGAGGAGGGGGTTGACCTGATCCCGGCAAATATAGAGCTTTCCGGCCTGGAGGTCACGCTGGTCAATACAATGAGCAGGGAGACAATCTTGCGGGAATACATAGATTTGATGCGTGATACTTATGATGTGATTATTCTGGACTGTATGCCCTCCCTGGGGATGCTGACGATCAATGCGCTGGCAGCCGCGGATGAGGTTCTGATACCTGTGCAGGCTCAGTATCTTTCAATTAAGGGTCTGGAGCAGTTGATGCGTACCATAGCGAAAGTAAAACGGCAGATTAACCAAAAACTTTCAATCAGGGGCATTGTGGTGACAATGGCGGATATGCGTACCAATTATGCGAAAGAGATTGTGGAACTGTTGCATAACACCTATGACGGACATATTCGGATTTTTGAGAGCATCATCCCATTGTCTGTCCGTGCAGCGGAGACGAGTGCGGAAGGGAAAAGCATTTATCTCCATGACCCGTCCGGGAGGGTGGCAAAGGCGTATAACGAACTGACAAAGGAGGTGCTGGCATGAGCAGGGGCATGAAAAGCAGCGCGAAAAATATCCAGATGACTTCCTATGAGGACTTGTTCCAGGTCTCAGAAAACGGCGGTTCCGATGGTGAAAAGGTACAGGAGATTGCCCTGACAGAGCTGTTTCCGTTCCGGGATCACCCGTTTAAGGTGCTGGACGATGAAGCCATGACCGACACGGTGGAAAGCGTTAAGACACACGGCGTACTCGTTCCCGGCATTGCAAGACCGAGGGCAGAGGGCGGATATGAACTCGTCTCCGGACACAGGCGAAAACGGGCTTCAGAGTTGGCAGGTCTGGAGACAATGCCCGTGATCGTGAGGGAGATGGACGATGACGAGGCTGTGCTGATGATGGTGGACAGCAACCTTCAGAGGGAGAACATACTCCCCAGCGAGAAAGCCTGGGCGTACCGGATGAAGCTGGAAGCATTGAAGCATCAGGGTGTAAAGGACACTTCTCGCCAACTTGGCGAGAAGTACAGCATTGACGAATTGAGCGCTAATTCCAATGACAGCGCACGGAACATTCACCGGTTCATTCGCCTGACGGAACTTGAACCCGCCATGCTCCAGATGGTGGACGATAAGAAGCTGCCGTTCAACCCGGCTGTGGAACTGTCCTATTTGACGCAAGAGGAACAGGTGAAATTATCTGAAAAGATGGCAGAGCTTTCCCATGTGCCCTCGCTGGAGCAGGCGAAGCGGCTGCGGAAATTCAGCCAGGAAGGAAAGCTGGGGGAGGATGTGATAGAGGCGATACTGACGGAGGAACGCAAGCCCCCGCCCCAGGTGACGCTAAAGGGTGAGAGGCTGCGGCAGTATTTTTCAGAGGAATATACGCAGAAGCAGATAGAGGATGTCATTATTTCTCTGTTGGAGACTTGGAAAAAAGAACATAATTGAAATGTAAAGAGCCCGGCATATTTGTCGGGCTTTATGTATGATTTGGGTAGATTTGCGGGGATTTTTTTGATATCATATAATAAAGTTATGAAAATGTACACTTAATAATACGAATGGGGGTAATGGAATGCTGTTGCATAAGATAAATCGCTTTGAGGATAAAACACCTTCAATTATTGAGCATGAGGAAGTAAAACTAAAATGCGGAACTGATGTGAATATGTATACACTCAAATCTGTGCATGATTTGACACAATTTATTGGATATGGAAAATATCTCAACAATAAAGATCATAGTGTTTTTTTAAGAGGACAGACGGAGTTATACGGGGGTGCATTAATACCATCGCTATATCGAAAAAGGACAAAATTAAGTTCGATTACTACAAAGTATAATAGAAGAATAAACGAAATGAAAGATAATGTAAAATCATTTAGGCAATATGATCGACTAATTTTGGAGCCACTATTACAACATTATGGGATAAAAACTCCATTTGTTGATTTGGTTGATAATGTGTGGGTTGCGCTTTGGTTTGCTTTGCATCAGGCAAAAACGAAGGTAATTAATTCGCATGAATATGTATATTTTTATAATAATGAGAATGAATACTCATACATACTTTTGATTGCTACAGATGCAACAGAAAAGAGTGATAAAAGTGGAATATATATTGGAACTGAAACTAAGTTGATTGATTTGAGAAAAGCTTTACCATCGTATTTTTTAAGGCCACATGCTCAACATGCGTATATGATTAGAAAGAATGAAAAGATTCCGGAAGATTATAGTGATTTAGTAATAGGCATAGCTAAAATTCCAACATCTTTAGGATTAAAGTGGCTTGGAACAAATGATTTTCTAACAGTGAGCAGTTTATTTCCTGCAGCGTATTTTGATTCGGGGTATGCAGTATTATTAAAACAATATCCTGAAGAGGATCAAGGAATGGTAAATCAATATGGTTCTATCCAAATAATTACGGATTAGATATATTGCATAATTGAACAAGGTCTTGTAGTTATTCATGTTAAGTTCTAATAATAACTTAAAGCCCCGGTGTGACTTGTTGTTTAGTTACACCGGGGCTTTTTTTGTGGGAAAAAGATAAGGAAGGGGGCAATCAATATGCCGCTTGAACTTGATTACTACTATGGTAATGAGGCGGAGCAGTACAGCTTCTACCGCATCCCGAAGGTGCTGTTCACGGACAGCCGCTTTAAGGCCGTGTCCGTGGAGGCGAAGGTACTGTATGGGCTTCTGCTTGACCGCATGGCGCTGTCAGTAAAAAACGGATGGATGGACGAGTACGGGCGCGTTTATATCATCTACACCATTTCGGATATTCTGGAAACGCTGGGGTGCGCAGAGCAGAAGGCAAATAAGCTGCTGGGGGAACTGGACAACGCAAAAGGGATCGGGCTGATTGAGAGGAAACGGCGCGGATTGGGAAAACCCAATATCATCTATGTCAAAAACTTTATCGCCAGGAAACAGGAGCCGTCTTTTGAAAATCACAATTCCAGATTTGTGAAAATCACAAATCAAGAAATGCGAAAATCACAAACAAATAATACTGACTTGAGTAATACTGACCTGAATGAGACTGATCCGTCTATCTATCCGGCTGACAGCGTATCCCACGCCGGGGGCGCAGAAAACCGGCCGGATAGGATGGATGGGGCGGACAAGGCGCACAGCAGCCATTTTAAGCTGTTCAATGCTTATCGTGAGATACTCCGCGAGAATATCGACTATAACATCCTTGTGGAGCGCAGCCCTCATGACAGGGAGCGGTTGGACGGATTTGTGGAGCTCATGGCAGAGGTGTGCTGCAGCCGCCGGGAGACTGTCCGCATCAACCAGGAGGATATGGGCGTGGAAGTGGTAAAAGAGCGTTTCTTAAAGCTTCACAGCGGGCATATCGAGTATGTCATGGACTGCTTGGACAGGAACACCACCCTTGTGGGGAATATAAAGGCATATACGCTGTCGGTGCTGTTCAATGCGCCTGCGACAATAAGCCAGTATTACGCAAGCCTTGTGAGCCATGACATGGCGAGCGGGAAATTCTGCGGCGGATAAAGACAAAGAGGGCATCTCATTTTCCTCTCCGTCGGTAAAAACATAAGCGGGAGGAAAGCTGGCAGAAAACGGAAGGAGGGGAGACTGAAAAATTTATGGTCCGCAGGCTGCAGGGTATATTTTTGGGAGTGTCTTGGACGGCTTTTTTCAGAGCTGTTCTTATTTTTTTGCTTTATCCGCTGTGGGGAAGCCGGGTCAGGGGGCCTCCCGTGAGACAGCGGATGCATGGGACAATAAGTTTCAGGGAAAAGAAAACAGAAAGGACGCACGGAAACCGTGCGGAGGTGGAGAATAAGAGGATGGGAAAAGACAGAGAAGTTGACAGAACAGCAGGAAAGGAGGGAAATCCGGCTGACAAGGGCAGAGAGAGCCGAAGTGACCGGAACGGCAAGAAAGCAGACAGTAGAGGGAAGCTTGGTAAATTCCTTTTCCCGCTGGTAATCCTGCTGATAATCCTGACGGCAGTTTTTGTCGTCTGCGTGGTGAAGTTCTGTGATGGGAAAGGAAAAGGCTCAGAAACATGGGGCGGCAGCGTCAGGGTGGAAGCAGGAGCCGGGGAAAGAGAAGAAAACCCGCTGTCTGGCAGAAATATCTATTTTTCAGGCGTAGAGGACGCTGTGATCGGTATGGACGGCGTTGTGTGCTTGGAGAACAGCATAGAAAACGGGGATTTCCTGATGAAATACGAGGTCTATGATGCGGTGGGAGGGGAACTGGTCTATGAGAGCGGTCTACTCGCTTCTGGCGAGTCCGTGGACTGGGTGCCGGGGAAAAGCCTGGAAGCCGGGGAGCATACCCTGACCTATCTGCAGATCCCTTGTTACACGGACGGGGAGGGGAATTACATCACCCTGACACGGGGAAGCTGCCAGGCGTGGATCAAGATCAAGGAAAACTGAATATTGGAGTGAATAAATCACGGAAAGGGGCATGGTATGAAAAATTTATTGGTGAAAAAGAAAACAGCGGTAATCCTGCTGGCAGTAACAGCAATTTTCGCTTTGGCGGGAGTTGCCAGACATGGTTTCAGAAATAAGAAGATTGAATATTAAAGTGGAAAAACCACGGAAAGAGGTATCTGAATGAAAAAGAATCAGGTGAAAAAGGGAATGACGGCGATTATGCTGGCAGCGGCGGCAGTGCTTACCTTTGCGGTGCCTGCCATGGCGGAGGAATACGATGCGGACGGAACGGCAGATTGCAGCGTGACGGCGAGGGTGGTTTCCACCTACACGGTCTCCATTCCGGCTGCGGTTTCTCTGGATTATGACAAGGAGAGCGGCACGGTGAGCGGCAGCTACCGGATCGGCGTCAAGGGCGAGCTTCTGCCGGGGCAGATGGTGCAGGTGGTTCCCGTACAGCTTAAAGAGACCCTTGCAGCGGGAACCGGGGGTGAATACTACCAGGGCGTGTTGACGGGGGAAAAATCAAAGAGGGCGCTTCCCGTGACCGTCACGCAGCAGGTAACACGGTGGATTCCCACGGGAACAGAACCCTCGTGGGGAGAGGAAAGGTTTATTCGGATCTCTGCTTCCGATTTTGTCTATGTGGATGGCACGATTGTTTCTGACAAGCTGGAGGAGGCAGACACTTATTCCGGGACGCTGGTCTTTGAGTTTGGACTGGAGGAGTATGAGTGGTGGCAGTAAGAGACATCAGAATGAGAGGAAAAGTGTTCCTGCAGATGATTCTGACCGTGATGGCGCTGCTTTTCAGCTTCCCTGTCCATGCACAGGAACAGAGGGCCGATTGCCTGGTGACGGCTGTGGTGGAGGAGATAGAGGGGCAACAGGGGGACAGGGAATCGTCCCCCTCCCCGTCGGTCATGACGTCCCCGCAGATTGGAGAGGAGGATAATGATATTCTGATCGGATCGCCAGAACAGGATAGAGGGCTGTGGGCATTTTTAGGAGTAGATTTCAGAAGTGTGTGCGGATGGCTCATGCTTCTTCTTTTTTTCCTGCTGCTTCTGTTTCTTCTGTTCCTGATCGCTTGGCTGGCCGGGAGAAAAATTGACCGGGAGCAGCGGGAAAATGAGCAGGAAAAGTGATTGGAGGGAAGGACAATGGATCATAAGATAGAGGTTTTTATTGTGGAGCCGGGGAAAGCTCCCCGTATTATCTCCATGGAAAACACAATGGAAGCGGCGGAAGAGCTGCTGGGCGGAACGGCACAGGTGGGGTGTTTTTTGCGGCAGCGGGTATTGTTGATTAGCCGCCAGTGCCAGGACGGGATGAAACCCAACCGGCGTATGCCGGACGGGAAAGGCTGTGTCCGGGGGACATTTCTTTTGTGCGGCATACCGGAGGGAGGATGTATGTTTGACTCGCTGATGCCCGCACAGCAGAAGGAATTTCAGGCTGTCTTTGAAAAGCCTGGGGAATTTATGGTGATCGGGAACAGCATTTATGCCGACCCGGACGATGCGGTGAATGCTTTCTATAACCTGTGGGATACCATGAAGGACGGCGATAGCATCATGCTGACAAAGTGGGGCGGCCGGGGGAAGGGTGCATCATCCGCATAAATGAAGCAGGATCAAATATCCTGTGGCGGCATGGACGGAAGTGTAAAAAAGGAAAGGGGGAAGGATATGGGATATGCAGGATGAAGTGAGGGAAAAATCGGTTGCCCTTGTCATCAAAGTAGGAAAAGGCGGGGCAAAGCTGACGGCGGCGCTCTTAAAGCTGGCAATCCGTGATTACCTGAAGCACAAAAACGAACCTGTACACGGAAAACAGAGCGTGAAAAGCCTCGCCGGAAAGAGCGGCGGACTTCAGAGCATTGAGATCACGGACAAAAATATCAAGTCCTTTGAAAAGACCGCCCGCAAGTACGGCATTGACTATGCTTTGAAAAAAGACCCGCAGAAAGGGCATTATATTGTGTTTTTCCGTGCCCGCGACGCTGACACCTTAAATGCCGCCTTTGCAGAGTATACGGCGAGGACGTTGAAACAGCAGCAAAAACCGTCGCTCCTGAAACAGCTTGCCAAATTTAAGCAGATGGTACAGCAGATGGCGCCGGGGAAAGAAAAGCACAGGTCGAAAGGGGGCATGGAGCATTGATTGGTGAGAACAAGCAAAAACTGCTTTTCTGTCTGCCCTATGCGTTCCTGTTTTGGGTGTTTGACAAGGCGGCGGAGGCTTACCGCCTTTCCGCTGGTAAAGACATCTTGACAAAAGCGATGGGAGCGGTGGCGGATATCGAGGCAGTTTTCCGGCGGAACCCCCTGCCCAGCCTGCATCCCAATGACCTGGCAGCGGGGATTGTATGTGTGATGGCAGTATGGGCGTTTGTGTACCTGAGAGGAAAAAACAATAAGAAATACCGCCCTGGCGTGGAGTATGGCAGCGCAAGGTGGGGCACAAAAAAGGACATAGCGCCATTCATTGACAGGAAATTTGCCAACAATATCATTCTGACGCAGACAGAGCGC
>JAMPHU010000056.1 GCA_023663225.1 Candidatus Gastranaerophilales bacterium | reverse complement strand
TCATCGAGTGAAAACGTGTCCGAATGGGAATGATTACCCCGCTGGAGCGTAACTTGCCGTAACTTGCCGCAACTTTCCGGCATCCCGAGAAATCCGAATACCTCCCCTACCAATACGGCCTCCACACCTTCTCCATCCTGGTCAGCGCCTCCATATAAAAGTAATCGCCCCAAGAGTTGCACTCATCCACACCATAGTGATTGCAGGTATTGTAAGGAGAATGATTGGAGTATGTGCTGTGCAGCACCAATCCGTTAGAACATTCCATATCCTTCACCGCATAATTGTCATACACAGACTTCATCAACTGATATGCGATCCTGCGATAGTGCTCGGCATCCTCCGGCTCCAAGTATTGAATCATCTCCAACATGCCGCAGGCTGCTATGGAGGCGGAAGAGGAATCTCTCGGCTGATCGTCTCCGTCCGTGAACTCCAAATCCCAATAAGGAACCAAGTCTTTTGGAAGATGTGTCAGAAAATATTCCGTTACATGCTTGAACAGATCGATATACTCTTTGCGGCCGGTGTACTTGTAAGCCAGCGCCAACCCATACACACCCCAGGCCTGGCCTCTCGCCCATGCGGAGCCGTCCCGATAACCCTGACAGGTGGCGCCATGGTCAGGAGCGCCGGTCTCCATGTCGAAAAAGAAAGTATGCCAAGTGGAGTAATCCTCGCGGACCACATTTGCCACCGCCGTGTGAATATGCTTCTCCGCAATCTCACGATACTTCATATCCCCCGTCTCCTCTGACGCCCAGTAGAGGAGCGGCAGGTTCAAAAGGCAATCTATGATCAGACGATAATTTTCCGGCGCGTCCATGGCGCCCCACGCCTGTATAAATTCTCCCACTGGATGATATCTGCTGATCAACTGGTCGGCGGCCAGAATTGCCGCCCGCCTGCCTTTCTCATTTCCGGTGAGTTTATATCCTGCCACGCAGGACGGCGAGTAGAGAAAACCCATATCGTGATGATCTACGGAAATTTTATTTTCTATACGGTGCAGAAAATCGTCAATTTGTACCTCTGCCGCCGCACGCAACCTCTCATCCCCTGAGAACTCATAGGCAAGCCAGATCTCTCCCGTCCAGAAACCACAAGTCCAATCGTCATTCTCAGTGGGGTGATAAAAATTTCCCTCGCTGTATGCTTTCTGGAACTTATCCGTAAACTCCGGCAGGATATGCAAAATCTGCTCCTTACAAAAGTCCAGCGCCTCGCGTATCTCTTCTTTGGTGATCTCCGGATAATTTTCAAAGGTAATGGGCATCTCTTCTCCTCCTCTACGCTTATCCCTTCAAACCTGTGGAAGCAACGCCCTCCACAAAATACCTCTGTAGACACAAGAACACGATCAACACCGGTATCAATGACAGAACAGAACCCGCCATGATCAGTCCGTAGTCTGAGGAATATTGACTGATAAACATTTTCAAACCCAACTGAATCGTCTTTTTTTCTTGACTCTTCAAATAAATGAGGGGCCCTAAATAGTCGTTCCAAGTATTTACAAAGGTAAAGATCGTCAATGTTGACAACGCCGGTTTAGACAACGGCAACATGATCGTGGCATAAATCTTGTACTCGCTCATGCCGTCAATCCGCGCTGCCTCGCACAGATCCCCCGGTATTCCCTCATAAAACTGTTTCATCATAAACACACCAAAGGCGGAAAACGCCTGAAGACAGATGATGGCAAGCAGCTTGTCGTTGAGCCCCATCTTTCTCATCATAATGAACTGTGGCACCATATAGACCTGCCAAGGCATTGCGATCGTCGCAATATATGCCAAAAACAGCCCGCTTCTGTGCCGGAACTCCAACTTTGCAAAGGAATACGCCGCAAAGCTGCTGGTGAGCAACTGTAAAAACGTCACGACAATGGTCAGATACACCGTATTGCCTACAAACCTCGCAAAAGGGATTCTCGTCCAAATGTCACTATAATTGCCCCACTTGGGGTTTTCCGGAATCCACACAAAGGGATTCATCTGGAACACCTCTCTATCGCTCTTTATGGATGCGGAAAGCATCCAAAGGAAGGGAACGATCATCACAAGAGCGATTATGATCAAGATCACATATACGATCACTTTGCCAAGAACGGCTTTTTTATGCGCTGATTTCATATTATCCCGTGCCTTTCCCGTAGGGCAAGCCTTTTGTCGGCTTCCTTACGATTCTTATTTAACATCATTTCCATAGACTTCTATTTGTGTCAGAGCGGGAAAAGGAGAAGGATCCTCCGCCTTTTTCAGTTTTTCCAGTTGGATCCAGGTAATCTCCCTCTCAGCAAAGGTAAGGACATGCGCCCGACTGCTCTTCTCCAACGAAAACTCTTCGCTGCTCCCGTCAGAAAAACTGAGCGTCACCTGCTGCCACCAGTTGTCATGCGGAAAATCGGATCTGGTGTAGAGCGCAACCCGTCCGGTGCGTACTCTGCGCCCGAAATCCACTTTCATCACAGCGTCTTCCTGCCTGTTGATACCCCAGGACTGATAGGGCCATTCGCCATGAGAAAGGTTCGCCCGCACTCCGTCGATCGCATTCTTGGCTGCAAAAACGCTCTCTCCCCTGGTCTCCACATTGGCGGTTGCGTGGGGAAAACAGGGCACATCCATGTGCTGATCCGCGGGGTTTAACGCCAGGTTTCGATATGCTGCCACTTCATCCTCTCTGGCCTTCTCCACATAAATATAATGCCTGCCGCCTGCAAACACCTTGGGCGAATAGCTGATGCGTTTCTCCCCGAAAGGAATATAATAAGATACATTGTCCGTGATATACACAAAAGCAACGCCCAGCGCATCGTCCACTTGCCATTTCACATGAATATTTTTCTCGGAGGTCTCCAGCACAATACGGTCGCCCTCCTCGTAAGTGTGCGTACAGACCAGATCCGCAAAATCTTCCCCGCTGCTCACACAGATGGTATTGCTGTCCTTATCTAATACCTTCAGTGAAAAATAAGCCATTATGCCTGCTCCTTCTTAGCCTGACCTCTGAATTGGATGATCGTCACAATGAGCACCATGATAAACAGTACCATTGCCACCGCGCTGGAATATCCGAGATCCCAATCAATAAACGCCTTTTGATAGATATAGAATACCAACACTGTCGAGGAGATCGTCAACTCTCCGCTTCCGCCGCCGGCCAACATCACAGCAATGTCATACACTTTGAAGCAGTTGATCGTCAACATGACCACTACGAAGAAAGTGGTAGAACTGAGCTGCGGCCAAGTGATATAACGGAATTTATCCCATGTGCTGGCGCCGTCCAGGCTCGCAGCTTCGTACAGTTCTGCGGATATTCCCTGTAGACCGGCCAGATAGATGACCATATAGTAACCCATATACTTCCACACGCTGAACAAAATCATGGAAAGCAATACCAGACTACCGGTGAACCATTGCGGCAACTGATCCTGCGCTACATTGAACACATTTAATAAAATATTGTTGATGGGGCCCTTGGAGGGATGAAACAGCATTTTCCAGACTGCCGTGATTGCCACCAGGGAAGCCACATACGGGAAAAAGGAAAGGGTTCTGAAAATGCCCCGCCCTATTACTTTCTGATTTAGTACAATCGCCAATGCCAGAGAGGCGATCATGGTAAGCGGCACTGTGCCGATACAATAAATAATCGTATTTCTCAAGGCGGCTTTAAAGAAGACATCATCTACCAGCCTTGTAAAATTGGATAATCCTGCCCACTGAATGGGGTTGCTGCCGTCCCATTTCAAAAATGCCAGAGCAAAGGCAAATATAATGGGAATCAATGTAAATACGCAGAACCCTATAAAGTTGGGGGCAATGAAAGAATATGCCACCAGATCCCGCTTTGCTTCACGGCTCAGCAGCTTTCCGGACTTCAAAGTGTCAATTTTTCTGTTGTAATCCCCGATCTTCGCGATCATTTTGCGCTTCTTTTTGATATCCGTCTCCGTTCTGACAGAAGCGATCAGCGCAGTCAGTTCTTCCTGTAAGGAATTGATTTTTACTGCCTTTTGGGCTTCGTCCATTTTCGGCATGAAAATTCTCCTTTCTTAGGGTAAATATAAAACGGGACTGTCACATTCTAGCTGCTGATGCCATGCGACAGCCCCATCAAGTTTACTTTTTACTGACCCAGAATCTTGGAAACCTCCGTGTTCATAGCTTCAATACCTTCATCGATGGACATCTCGCCTCCCATGATGGAACCATGGTAAGAATCAAGAACGGAGTTGATCTCCGATACATTGGGAGCATAAGGCACTTCCAGATACAGGTTGGATACGTTCAACGCCTCAATACTTGCGTCATCGGTAGGGAATCCTTCCAGACCGGTGATCAGGTCAACCACTTCGTCGGTCATAATAGCAGGGAAGTTACCGCTGGAAGCCATAACTGCCGCACCTTCTTCACCGCTCACCCACTTGACAAACTCCCATGCCGCATCGGGGGTATCGCTGGCCGTGGTTACGGAAAGACCGGTAATTGTACCGAGCGTGGAGCCAGGCTCTACGCCTTCAGCGTGAGGATACTTCACCATACCCCAGTTGCCGCAAAGATCTGCGTCATACTCACCGCTCTGCAGATTGGTGATCAGAGTAGCGATATACCAAGAACCCATGTTCATCATAGCTACATCGCCGCCGGAAAATGCTGCTGAATAATGAAGACCTTCCGTCTTGAGGTCGGAATACTTTCTGCAGACGCCGTCGGCTTCCTGATTCAAAACCATCTCATAGTAAGGCTTCATATAATCGTAATTGCCATCCAGAATAGTGTGCTCACCATCCAGTACCGCAAACAACTGCACATCGCTTCTCCAGGTGTGATAATGCGCGCCATAAATCTGTGCGCCGAAAGTCGTATCCGTCATCTGTCTTGCCAGAGCGTCATACTCCTCAAATGTCATATCGTTGGTAGGATAAGGCACACCCTTCGCATCAAATAGATCCTTGTTATAGAACACCACCCAGAAGTCGTTTCTGAAGGGCAGCTCATACAGCTTGCCATCCACCGTCACCTGATCGGTAGCGCCCGCATACTGGCTCAGATCGACACCATCAGCGGAAATGTAATCATCCAGAGGGATAATCGCATTTTTCTGCACCAAGGTTGCATATCCGGGAACATCTTTGATGGTGACGACGTCAAAATCAGAACCGTCGCCGGACAACTCGGTCGCCAACACAGTCATGTAATCAGTGGAACCTAAGTCAACCATCTCAATGGTGACATTGTCGTGAGACGCCTCATACGCCTCCTTGATATCTCCCCAGTACTGCGTGGTCTCCTGATCCCAGATCGCCCACTTCAAAGTAACCGGCTCAGAACTTGCGCTGCTGTTGCTTGCGCCGCTGTTGGAAGGTGCGGGTGTGGAGCTGCCATTACCGCTGTCATTGTTGCCGCAGCCTGCCAGCATAGTGCCGATCATAGCAGTTGCAAGCAAAATGCTCAAAATCTTCTTTTTCATGTTTCATCCTCCTTTTTCAGGACTTACGTCCAATTTACAAAAACCTATAAAAGCGTTTTTGCTGATACAAATAGAGTATATCCATTTTTTTATTTACTTTACATGGAATAAATTTATATTTTATACACAATTTATTTTCATTTCGCATAAGAGTTCTCTTGAGAATGTAATATTTTTAGATTCCTCTGCTTTTGATTTTCCTTCAAAATATATCCATATTATGATATAATATTCATATTCGGTACGGAAAACCCTTATATACAGGAGCTTGTTCAGCGCGGATCTGACCAAGGCATTTGAAGAATATGACTCGAAGATTCTGACGAGAACCATCGATTCCATACGTGAGCTCTTTCAGGCTCATCCACAGTACTATGTGCAAGCCTTAGATGCCGCCAGCAACATTCTCTATCTGTCCATCTCTCTGCTGCAGGACGGCGAGGCGGCGGTGTTCGGTATCAGTCCCAACTACTTAAGTCAGCTCTTTGGAAAGTATAACAAGACCGGATTTAGCGAATATATAAATCAATGCAGGATCGCCAAGAGCAAAAAGCTTTTGGAGGATGGCAATTTGAAAGTTTACGAGGTGGCTGACATGCTCGGCTTTGAAAGCGCTTTCTATTTCAGTAAGGTTTTCAAAAAAGTGGAGGGAGTCTCTCCCACCGAATATTTAAACGGAAAATATCTGTGAATACAGAGAAAGAAGGACGATCGCATGGAAATGAGATTTCAGAAAACCATACAAAACTTTAAAGGCGTCCTCAAGGCTTTTGAGCCTTTTCCCCGCGCCCGAGAGCGCGCGGCATATGAGGCGCTCTCACCCTCTTTGCGGGAAACGTTGATCAAAGAAGGAGAAAGCTATCTGGACTATGAATATCCCACAATCCGCGCTACTGATTTTATGAATTTTAAACGCACAGGGGACCGCGTGCGTTTCGAGACCATTTATTTTGCCAAAAGACATGCCCTAAACGGTCTTGTGGCAGCGGAATGTGCCGAGCATAAAGGACGGTTTCTGGATGATATTATCAACGGTATTTTTGCCATCTGCGAGGAGAGCGCCTGGCAGCTCCCGCCCCATAACACCTATGTGCGGGACGCACCTCAACTTCTTCTGCCGGATGCCTCCAGACCCGTTCTGGATCTGTTTGCCTGTGAGACCGGTGCTTGTCTCGCCTGTGTCAATTATCTTCTTGGAGAAGAATTGGACGCCGTCAGTCCTTTTATTACCAAGCGGATCCATCAGGAGTTGAATCATCGTATCATCTCTCCCTATCTTCAGGAACATTTCTGGTGGATGGGAAAAGGGGAAGAACCCATGTGCAACTGGACTGCGTGGTGCACGCAAAACGTGCTGCTCACCGCCTTTCTGGATGACTATGACGAGAATATCAGACGGCAAGTAATCGATCAGGCCGCGGCAAGCTGCGATTATTTTTTGAAGGATTACGGCGAGGACGGCTGCTGCGACGAGGGCGCTCAATACTACCGTCACGCAGGCCTGTGCCTCTGCAACGCTATGGAAATTCTCGACACGGTCACAGACGGCGCTTTCCGCTCCCTGTTTCTCTGGGAAAAAATAAAAAATATCGCCGCCTATATCCAGAATGTTCACGTGGCTGACAAATATTATTTCAATTTTGCAGACTGCTCCCCTGTTGCGGGCAGGGCAGGCGTGCAGGAATATTTATTTGGCAAATACACCGAGCAGCCACAGCTCATGCAGTTTGGCGCAGATGATTTTCGCGCTGCACAGGGAGCGCTCTATTCGGATGAGGTGAATCGGATCAACCTCTATCACCGACTGCAAAACATCTTCTGTCGGGACGAAGTTTTGAATTATCATAAAACCGCCTCTTTTCCGGCGCAGGATCTCTATTATCCCAGCGTGGGACTTTTTCTGGCAAGGAGCCGCCAAATGGCTCTGGCTGTCAAGGCCGGCTGCAACGCGGACAACCACAACCACAATGACACGGGCAGCCTCACCCTATTCAAAAACGGACGGCCTCTTTTGGTAGACATTGGTGTGGAAAGCTATACCGCCAAAACATTTTCCGACAGGCGCTACGAGATCTGGACTATGCAATCCGGTTATCACAATCTGCCCACGCTGATGGGACTGGATCAAAAAGACGGCGCAGCATTTTGTGCCACGGAGGTACAGACCTCATTCGAGGAAAACCACCCCTCTATCTCCATGGAGCTTGCGACCGCATACCCTTTGGATCCTGCCGCCCATCTCTCTTACCGCCGGAAGATCACGCTGCACAAAGATACAGATCAAGTGACTGTCACGGATGTGACCAACTGCAGCGATGCCATCTTAAACCTCATCACCTATGAGGAACCTGTGACCCCTGCGGAAAATGCGGAAAGTTTCATACAGATTGGCGATCTAGCAAGACTTTACTATCAGGGGGCGCAGTTACATGCCATAGAGACGCTTCCCATCACCGACGCCAGACTCCGCTTGGCCTGGGATCATGACCTTTACCGCATACGCCTTCGTATCATAAAAGAGGAGTGCACTTTGACGATTCAATAAAGCATCCTGCTATCGAACGATGGATCCGTACATTTCCGGCCTTCTGTCTCTGAACAAACCCCAACTGAAACGCATTTCCTCTATTTCATCCAGATCAAAGCTGCGAACCAGAACTGCCTCCCTCGTCCGATCCGCCTCCTCCTTCACCTCTCCCAGCTCGTCCGTAATAAAGGAAGAACCGTAGAAAGTCAGGGAAGAAGTCTGCCCATTATTTTCTCCGGCAGGGGTCACCGCTTCCTCCCCGATGCGATTTGCCGCGATCACAGGCACAATATTGGCCGCCGCATGTCCCTGCATACATCTCCTCCAATGCGGCATACTGTCGCACTCTATGATCGGTTCCGAACCGATGGCCGTAGGATAAAACAACAATTCCGCCCCCGAAAGCGCCATACATCTGGCGGCCTCCGGAAACCATTGATCCCAACAGATTCCCACGCCGATCTTGCCATAGGCGGTATCCCACACCTTAAAACCGGTATTGCCCGGCGTAAAATAAAATTTTTCCTGATAGAAATGATCGTCCGGAATATGCGTCTTGCGATAGATGCCCAGCAAGCTCCCATCGGCATCCGCCACCGCCACAGAATTGTAAGTCACATTCCCCTCACGCTCAAAAAAGCTGATCGGCAGTACAACCTGTAACTCCTTTGCTACTTTCCGAAAATGCAGAACCGCCGGATTTTCTGACACGGTTGTCGCCAGTCCATAGGAAGCATAATTGCGCTCCTGACAAAAGTACCAGGTTTCAAATAATTCCGGCAGCAAGATAATCTGCGCTCCTCGTCCGGCAGCCTCCCGCACCAGACGATCCGCCCCTTCTATATTCTGTTCCCGATTCTGACAGCAATACATCTGCACCGCCGCCACCGTAACGTTCCTCATATTTTTCTTTACTCCTTATCCGCCCGACCATAACGGCCCAGTCCCATCGGCCTACCTGGGAATCTGCTGGGTGATGCAATGAATATTCCCGCCGCCGATCAAAATATCTCGCGCGTAGATCTGCACGACCTCCCTGTCGGGAAACAATCCCTGCAGCACAGACCGCGCCAACGCATCCGACGGGTCGTGAAAACTCGGCATCACAATATTTTTGTTTGCAATATAAAAATTCACATAGGACGCGGCCAGACGCTCTCCGGGCGTGCGGGCGGCCTCCCCCCAACAGGCATCCAGACCGTTGCACTCATCAGCGGTGATCGTCACCGGTTTGGGCAATGGCAGCTTGTGCACCCGTATCGGACGCCCCTTGGCATCTCGTGATCGCTCCAACACATCCAGACATCTCTTTGACATGGCATACTGCACGTCTTCCCTGTCCTCCGTCCACGCCAACACAACCTCAGCCGGCGCCACAAACGCACAAATGTTATCCACATGCTCATTGGTCTCATCGTTGTAAATTCCACAGGGCAGCCAGATTACTGTGGATACTCCCAGATAATTCTTCAAAGTATCCTCTATCTCTTCGCGCGTCAGTTCAGGATTGCGCCCTTTACTCAGCAGACAGCTTTCCGTCACCAGACAAGTTCCCTCTCCGTCCACATGGATGGAGCCGCCTTCCAATATAAAATCGCGCTTGTCATAGACATCTTTTTCCAGCAGATCGCAGAGCTTCCTGGCCATCCTCTCATCCTTATCCCAGGGAAAATAGAGACCGTCGTAAAGTCCGCCCCAGGCATTGAACCCCCAATCAATCCCCCGAATATCGCCGCTTTCATTTCTCACAAAGGTGGGCGCATAATCTCTTGCCCAGGCGTCGTCACTCTCCATCTCCACCACTCTGATATGGGGCGGAAGCATTGCTCTGGCGTTGTCGTACTGAGCCGCGCTGGCACAGACGGTCACCTTCTCCGATCGGGCAATGGCCTCAGCCACTTCCACAAACGCCCTGCGCGCGGCATAAGCGCCATATTGCCAGGAATCTGCCCGCTCCGGAAAGATTATGATGCAGCCCTCGTGTGGTTCATATTCCGCAGGCATATGATAGCCGTCCTGCCGCGGAGTCGTTTCACGCAATATCCTCATTTTATCCTCATTTCATCCTCATCCCCGCACAGTCTGCCTTATCCCAGCCTTGTGCGAAAATCTTCATAGCCAAATTCTTTTAACAATCTGTAATTTCCGCTTTTTTCATGCAATATGATCGCAGGCAGCGGCATACCGTTGAACGTGTTGTTTTTTACCATGGAGTAGATCGCCATATCCTCAAATACCAGCCGCTCCCCTTCCTCGAGAGGATGGTCAAAGGAATACTCCCCGATCACATCCCCCGCCAGACAGGTGGGCCCTCCCAGCCGGTAAGTGTATGATTTTTCGCCGGAAGCGCCGCTTCCTTTGAGAGGCGGCCTGTATGGCATCTCCAGCACATCCGGCATATGACATGCCGCGGATGTGTCCAAGATCGCGAGAAGAACCCCGTTCTCCCCCGTCTCCAACACCGTGGTCACCAATTCCCCCGCGTCTAACGCCACCGCCTCGCCCGGTTCCAGATATACGGTGAGATGATAATTGTCCTGCATACGGCGGATGCATCTCTCCAGTCTCGCCAAATCGTAATCCTTTCTGGTGATATGATGTCCCCCGCCAAAATTGATCCAACTCATCCGAGGCAGATAGTCGCCAAACTTCTCCTCCACAGCATCCAAAGTCACCTCCAGGGCATCTGCGTTCTGCTCACAGAGCGTATGAAAATGCAGGCCATCCAAAAGTTCCAGCAGTTCTTCCCCATCCGGTTCCGCCAAGCCTGCCGCAAAGGCGGCTCTGGTGACGCCCAGTCGGGAACCCGCCGCGCAAGGGTCATAAATCTCATGCCCCTCCTGAGTAGAACACTCCGGATTGATGCGCAATCCTATGCTTTTGCCGGCGGCCTTCGCCCGCCTGCCAAACCGTCTTACCTGCTTCCAGGAATTAAACACAATGTGGTCGCAATACTCCAATATCTGAGGGAAATCCGCTTCCCGATATGCCGGACAAAAGATATGATTCTCGCAAAAAATTCCCTTTTGGGCCAGAGGTCTCACCATCTCCTCCGCTCCCAGGCGCGCCTCAAAGACTCCGCTGGCCGTGGCTCCGCTCAAGCTGCTGCCGATCATAGGGTACAATGCATAGGCGGAAAATGCCTTCTGCGCCAGCAGTATATGCGCTTGTGTGCGCTCCATAACGCCTGCCAGAATCCGTAAATTCTCCTCTATTTTCCGCTCCTCTATAACGTAACAGGGCGTGGGCAACTGTGTGTAGTCCATAAACCTTCCTGCCATATCCTTTCTTTCGCGATTTTGGATCGTATGGTTTCGACGGTATGGTTTTTATTATACTGTATCCTTTCTTTCTTTTCAACATCTGCTGTTTTTGTTTCCGCTGTTACCCGTAACGGTTCACCTTCCCTTTTGGACATGTCTATACAGTTCTATTGATTAACTTGAATAATTCCTTAAATAAAAAAGCCGGAATCACCCTTGTAGGGTCCGACATTTTTTGATAAAATATGCACACGGGTACTGCCATAACGGTAGGCGGCTAGTTCTTCTGCGGAGGGACTGTGACCCTCCGATTACATAGAAACCTGCTTGCAGGAATCTGGGAAAGGAGGGCTTTGCCAATGTTGACAATGGAAGGTCTGATAGCGGTCATCAGCTTATGCCTGACAGCCTTCGGACTCGGATATGCGATAGGAAGCAAGGATAGTAATAAACCACAAAAATAGCCGCACCCAGTCTGACAAACTTTAGCAGCTATTTTTGCTAATATGAAATCGGACTAGCCGTCTATCGGCAGTACCTTTATATAAATGTATCTTAGCAGATTTATATGGAATTGTCAAATCCGGCGAAACAATGAAACAATTATATCTCTGAAGGTTGGGTATCAATATGAAAAAGAGCGGTATAAAATGGCTGATCGGTGTTGGTGTGTTAGGAGTTTTGACTCTTATTGGGATACTCAAATATTATTCTGAGGCACAGCCATCTCCCATGTTTACTTATGAATTTACGCCCTGCACAGCAGATCAGGCCAACAAAAAAATGTCCATCAAGCAGGTGGAAGGACTGGAATACAGCATAGTGCCCATGGGAGAGATCATCATTTCAGAGCCTTCCCCTGATTGGGGGATCATGGTCTATTTTACAAAAGATCATCAAAATTATCTCTATTTTTATGGAAGCTATAGTCCGGGAGGGATCGATCCCTTTATCTATGGATCAAAAGACCTCAACCATGTCGATATCAATGGAAAGGAAATGATATGGGGAACCTTTTATGGCCGCGTGATAGGGAATTATAAGTTTACTGATGGTTACGGAATAGCATTTGATCTTGAGGAATCGCTGTGGGAGGATAATAAAAAACTCATTTTTGATTTAATAAAATCAGCCCAAATCGATACCTCTCGGAAAACATCAAACGTTTAAAGACTATTCTCTACCCGTTTTCCTGAATCGTCATAAGCAGCAGCTCCATGGTCAAATCAAAGTTCACATTGGCGTCCAGACGTCTCTTGGCTTTGTCCAACGCCTTGAGAATCTCCTCAATCCCCTCATAACTGCTCCTGCGGGCACACTTCCGCAGCGCAGATATCTCCTCCCGAAAGACCAGATGATTCACATCGTGGGTCGCCTTAAACAGAAGCACGTCCCGATACCAGATCGCCATAATGTCCAGATAATCGTTGATTTGCAGCTTATATTCTCCTATTTTCTTGATCGCCGCCACGATCTCATAAAGCTCCATATCCTGTATATATTTGAGCAGACTTAAAGCTTCCGCCTTCACATGCTCAAACTCTTCGCTGGATGCCAGCGCCTTTGCCCTTCCTACATTCCCTCTGGCAAACGCCACGCACACCTCCGCCTTATAATCCGGCGTATGGAGCTCTTCCATCAGGAATCTGCGCATCTCCTCATCCGCCACAGGCTTCATGTTTAATAACACACAACGGCTCAATATGGTGGGCAGCAACGATTCCAAATTGGCGGTGAGCAACAGAATCACCGCATACTCCGGCGGCTCTTCCAACGTTTTCAAAAGGGCATTTTGCGCCTGCGTAGTCATCTTCTCCGCCTCGTTCACTATGTAGATCTTATACGGACTGCTATAAGGCTTGATGGATACATCGTTGGCAACCTGCACTCGAATATCTTCCACGCTGATCGTGTTGGGTTTTTCATGTGATACATATATGATATCAGGCTGATTCCCTGACAATGCCTGTTTGCAGGAATGACATTCGTGACAGGGATCCTTGCCTCCCGCCTCACACTGTAGCGTCATCGCGAAAACTTTTGAGACAAACTCCTTGCCGGAAGATTTTTCACCATTGATAATATAGGCATGAGAAATTTTCTTTGCCTCGATCGCATTTTGCAAATGCTCCTTAATCTGTTCTTGTCCTACAATGTCATGAAAATACGCCATTCTCACACCTTCTCTCACGTAAAAATGTCCAACAAAAGTCCGCGGATCTCACCGATTTTATTCAAGATCGCCAGATTGTCCTTCTCATCCTTCATCAACTCCTGCGCCAACTGATCCAAATTCTCATCCACCAGCCGGATAATACCGTACACCCTATGCCTTCCTCTTCTATCCAAAAAATTTTCTCTGGAAAACGCGTGGGAATGGGTGACCACTTCATTCATAAATTCCTTGATCAACCCACGGTAATGCCGCATCTCCCTCACATCTCGACGCTTGGCAAGCTTCTTTCCCTCCTCTGTGATCTCTTCCATCAGGAAATTGAGCTTTTCCTGGAGCTCTGACTCTTTTATATGGCTGGAAAGCATAAATTTAAAATCGCCGTCCGTACTCTGTGTCTGCGTTGTCTGCTCCACAGGAGCGGCTTGTGTCAACTGATTGATTTTGATATCCATGCTCGCACCTGCCTCATCCTCTTCCTTTCAATACTGTTATCGGATCTTTTCTTATCATTTTAAACAGCCTGTTATGAATTAGACATTTTCCTTTATGTAGCTGATAATCTCTCTCAGACATCCGGGAAAATCATCATTGTGGAAGGTTCTGACGATCCCTGCCGCTTCCACCTTTTCCTTGGCAAAATCAGCGCTGTCCGCCAAAAATCTGCGGCATAACTCCTCATACCTCGGCTGTTCCTGTATCTTTTCCCGATCCAGCGCTCTCTGCAGCCTGATGCCGTCATCCAGTTCCACCAACACAGGAAGCAGCCGGTGAACGCCAAAATATTCTCTCATATGTGTGTACGCTTCCAACGTGCCGATCAGCAGATAACTCTCCCGATCCAGACAAAGCGTCCCGTCGTCCACCATAAAATAGCGCCACACCCCATGACAAGTGTGATAGCTGCGCTCCTCCACAATGACACCCCTGCTCAAAAGCTCCTGGTATCCCTTTTCATCGGTAAAGTGGTATTCCACTCCCTCCGTCTCACCGTCACGTATCGGTCTGGTGGTATAAGGTACAATCGCATTTAACGCTACCTGATCCTGTTTCAACAGCTCCTTGTAGAGGGTATCTTTACCGGTGGAGCTTTTTCCCATAAGACACACTATTTTACCCATTTTTGTTACTGAACCTCAACCACACGTATCATATTTGTCTTTCCTGTCATGCCAAGAGGTACGCCGGCCGTGATCACCACAGTATCTCCAGCCTTCACATAACCTTTATCCTTCGCGCTCCTCACCGCGTCCGCAAACAGCTCCTCTGTCGTTTCCTCGCGGGGAATGGAGAGCGGATTGACCCCCCACAGCAAATTCATCTGTCTTGCTACACGCGCTTCCATCGTACATCCGATCACAGGACAACTCGGTTTAAAACCGGAAATGGCTTCCGCAGTATAGCCGGACAACGTGACCGTGATAATGGCCGCTGCCTCCAATGCCATGGCTGTGGAACAGGTAGCGTGGGCTATGGCTGTGGTGATATCGCTTTTGTCCGTCAGCTTCAGTCTCGGCATCCTGCCGCTATAATCAATATTTTTCTCCGCACATTCCGCGATTCGGGACATCGTTTTGACCGCCTCGATAGGGTACAGGCCCGCAGCGCTCTCACCCGACAGCATGATGGCGGTGGTCCCATCGTAGATTGCGTTTGCAATATCGGTAGCTTCCGCTCTGGTCGGTCTGGGATTCTTGATCATGGACTCCAACATCTGTGTGGCAGTGATCACATGTTTCCTCTGCGCATTGGCCAGTCCGATCATTTTTTTCTGCAGAACGGGCACCTCTTCCAAAGGAATCTCCACGCCCATATCGCCGCGCGCCACCATGATGCCGTCGGAAACCTCCATGATCTCCTCCAAATTTTGGATCCCCTGCATATTCTCGATCTTGGCGATGATCTTCATTTTGCAACCCTGTTCCTCCAAGATCTTTCGCACCTCCAGAATATCATCCCTGCATCTGACAAAAGACGCGGCAAGCACATCATATCCCATCTGTGCGCCAAACAAAATGTCTTCTCTGTCCACCTGACTGATATAAGGCATGGACAAAATAGCGCCCGGCACATTGACTCCTTTATGATTGGATACAAAACCTCCATTGATCACCTGGCAGACAATATCTTCTCCCTTGATCTCCTGCACCTTCATTTCAATCAGTCCGTCATCGATCAAAATTGTTGTTCCGACAGATATGTCATTTTTCAGATTCTTATAGGAAATGGACGCTCTTTCTGCTGTACCCATCACTTCCTCAGAAGTCAACACAAAAGTTTGTCCTGTGACAAGCTCCACTCTTCCGTCCACAAAGTCACGCAGACGGATCTCCGGCCCCTTCGTGTCAAGCATCGTCGCCACGGGCAGTCCCAATTTCGCCCGCACCTTCACCACTCTCTCAAACTTCGTCTTCTGCTCCTCGTGTGTGCCATGCGAAAAATTAAAACGCGCCACATTCATTCCCGCCAACATCAATTCCTCCAGCTTTTCCTCGCTCTCGCTGGCCGGCCCTATTGTACAGATGATCTTTGTTCTTCTCATGCTCCCTCTCTTCTGCGTTAGTCTTCAACGCCTTTTATAATATTGATGCGATACGGAGGCTGACACCCTGCAGCCTGCCGTATTCCCTGCACCTTAAGTCCCATTCTGATATACTCTGCGATCTGGCGGCAATGTTCTCTCGTAAACACTTCCCCCGGCGCCAAAAGCGGAATCCCGGGCGGATATAGATTTACAAACTCTCCCACATAACATCCCACAGCCTCTTCCAGAGTCTTCCACTCCGTTTCCCTGTCCCACGCTTTTGCAAAAGGGAGTCCCGGCTGTCCCTGATCTCTCATCAACACGGCCGCCCTGACAGCGCGAGAACCATCCAAAATACACGCCTCTCGCCGTATCTCACCGCTTCCAATCCTCGCATCCAGGGAAAGCAGCGCTTCTGTCATCCGATCGTAGCCTTCCTCACAGTCCCCTATGGTAAACATTGCCAGACAATAACTGACTGACGCCATCTCTAACTGCAGGCCATACTCCCGCCGCAAAATATCATAGATCTGCTGTCCTGAAACCTTGCTTTTCCCGCCTGAAATCACAAGCTTTCCGATATCCTGACTTGCTTCCAGGGGCAAAAACTCCAAATGCCGACAGTTCTCCAGCAGCCGCCGCATCTCACAAAATCTGTGATGAAAGTTCTCAAACAACCTCTCCCTGTCCCGATCCACAACGCGCAGGGCATTGTCGATACTTCCCATCAAAAGATAGGATGGACTACTGCTTTGATAAATATGCAAAAACCGCTTTAACCTTTCTCGGTCGATGCGCTCCCCGTTTACGTGCAAAAGCGCCGTCTGCGTCATGGCCGGAAGTGTCTTATGCACACTGTGGATCACCAAATCCGCGCCCGCCTGGCAGCTATTTGGCGCAAACCCTGCTGCCAATCCCAAATGAGCGCCATGCGCCTCATCCACGATCAGAGGAAGTCCCTTGTCGTGAACGATCTCGGCAATCTCCCTGATCTTGGCGATCCTCCCCTCATAAGTAGGCGATACCAAAAATACGGCGTCAATATCCGATTCCTTCTCCAACGCATCCCTGATCTGCCACGGCTCGATCGCGTCGCAGAGATCAAACCCTTCCACAATAGACGGATATAAGTAAGAAATTCTCAAATTGCGCAAATATGCCGCATGATAAGCGGACTTATGGGAACCTCTCGCCATCAGAATATGACCATTCTTCGGCAACGCGGCGCTGATTGCGCTCAAAACCCCCGCCGTGCTCCCGTTGACCAGGTAAAAGCTTTCCTCCGCCCCATAGATCCTGGAGGCCTCCTGCTGCAGCCTGAGAAAAAGATCTTCCGGCTCATGCAGATTGTCAAAGCCGTCTATCTCCGTGATATCCATTCCCGCTATCTCCGCGGAAAGCTCTCCAAATGCCCTCCCTTTGTGTCCAGGCATATGATAGGGATAATATTCACTTTCACTATAAGTCTTTAACTTGCTAAACAGAGAGTCCAAATTATTGTCTGCTTTCTTTCATCCGCTGATTTTTAATTTTCTCTAATACCTTGCCGTGGCCCTTATGTAAATGGCAGGTCTCCATCAGAGAACACCATTTGTCCGCCATAGTCACGATCCACGCCTCCCTGCAGGTAGGCGGCACCACCGTCAAGGGCCACATGTGCTTCTTGATGATCTCCTTTTCCCTGGGCGTCAAGTCATATTCCGCGGAAGCGTTCTTAAGCGCCTTGCCAGGATGAAAAAAGCCATGCAGTCTATGCGGACTGATATAATCTTTATCGTGCCAGTCATAAAGAAAATAATCATGCAAAAGCGCTCCTCTGATCAACTCCCTGTGGCTACAGGGAATGTGGAGCTTCTTGCTGAGCGCCAGACTATATGCCGCCACACGCACACAATGATCATTGACTGTCATATTCCCATGTTGTATATGGGATTTTGTGGAATAAAAATTGGGCGACTGAAAAATATCCGCACCGGATTCCCTGATTTCTCTATACAGCGCACGCTGCTTTTCAAAATCTTTTCGCCAGCACAAGTTGCGCTTTCGCAGACTGCGCTCTCGCATGCTATCTTTCCATTCTCTGCCTCGTCTGCGCAAACTGTCTCTGTTCCGCTCCCCGCTTCCACCCATACTGCGGCTGTTGATCGCTGCTTCCACTTACTTCACTCTCCTAACCCCACACCGCCTCTGGCGGCACAAAACCAATACTTCTCACGCTCTCTTTGGTCAATAATAGTAGCATATCACCGGAAACCCTTCCGACATATAATCATAAATCGCCGCCGCCATATCCAACGGCAGATTGATACAACCGTGAGATCCGTTTGTCAAATAAATATCTCCTCCAAACGCTGCCCTCCAGGTGGCGTCATGCATACCTACATTACCGTTGAAAGGCATCCAATAACTGACCGGCGTCTCATAATCCGCCCCTCGCAACACTGCGTTCCGCGTCTTATAGGTGATGCCAAACACTCCCGGCGGCGTCACATTTCCATTGCTCATATTGCCGGATACAAAATCAGTCTCCAAGACAAGATTTCCACTTTGGTACAGATACAAATGCTGATTGGTCATATCCGCCTCCACATAGGAGGAGCCGATATCATTGCTGCCCTTGGCAGCTCCCTTGCTGCTGTATATAGGTTCTCTCTCCTCTGATACCCCATTTTTGATACACTGAATCAATTCGGCAATCTCAGATTCCCTGTCCGTCTTCCAGCCGTAAGCTCCCCCCGGCAGGGACAACTCCGTTCCCAACGTTGTAATAAAATTCCGTCTCTTACCATATGTATCGTATTCTCTCGCCTGTTCCGCCACAAAATCTGCAATCGCCTCCTCATCTAAGGAAGGAACTCCATTTTGAAACAAAATCCACTCTCGGATTTGCTCTAACCCCACGGTCACCCGACTGCCGTTCCAATCATACACAATCTTTGCGGCGAGCCATCTGTTGACCGCTTCCAGATTTTGTACCAGCTTGGTGTCTTCCCTTGTGACGGCCGCCGTCACATAACAACCCTGCTCCGCCAGATCCACCTGACCTGCATCTCCATAAATAGCAGCCGATACCGCCATCCTGACAGCATCCATATCCAACTGTGTCCCCAAAGTCTCCGGAACAATCTCATAACCGCTTATGGATTCCTTATATTCAGAAATGTATGCGTTTTCCGGCTTGATCATATTTTGGCTCTGGAAAGCATCCATCTGCTGCAGTTTATCCGCCATCATGCCTTCGTCAAAGGAAACTCCCAACGCCAGATTATAGGAACGCTGCGTATTGCTCAAACACTTGACGATCCACGTCCAACTATTCTGCTGCCTCAGCAGATCGCTCACTGCGCCTTCCACATCTACCAGCCTGTAGTCGATATCCTCCGCGTAAAGCGTACCGATCGTCTCGGTATTCCCCGCTTCATCTCTTCCCGTAATCTCTAATGTATAATCCTGCCCCAACTGCAGGAGTCTTACTTCCACTGCGATCTCATCCAAATTGTCGCATGTGATGCCCTCGATCGTAGTATTGGGGAAGAAATGAGATTGATAGTAATACGCCCCACAAACATAGGCTGCAATCAACGCGCTGATCCCCATTCCCAGCAAACCGTAGAGTATCTTTCTCTTTTTCCCTGATTTGTGGGAAGTCTTTGACTCAGTCGATTCCTCTGATTCCTTCGTTTCCTCTGTTTCCAGCGACCCTTCTGATTTTTTCGCTCCCCGCGCTTCTTCTGGTGCGTTCGCTCCCGGTGCCTCTTCCGGTTCTTTCGCCTCCTCCGGTGCGTTCGTTTCCCGTGTTCCTTCTGCTTCTTTCGCTCCCTGCGCTTCTTCCGGTTCTTTTGCTTCCTGCGCCTCTTCTAGTTCTTTCGCTCCCTGCGCTTCTTCCGGTTCTTTTGCTTCCTGCACTCCCTCCGGTTCTTTCGCTCCCTGCGCCTCCTGCGCTCCCTCTGGTTTTGACTCTCTGTTATTTTCTTCTTCCATCATTTTCTTTCACACCGTTTCTTTTTGTAAGTAAATGTTTACTGTCTACCTCATTATACCATTATGCATCATAAAAAAATAGCACAAATTTATTTTTCCAACATTGACCAAATTGGGCAGAATTGCCGTCACTTTTCGCCTCGCCGACATTGATTCACCAGCCGGACTGTCGGCTTGACACCCTGCGGAAAGCGTGCTATGTTACACATGTCCTTATAAACAGTAAACAACGCGAAACGCAGAAGCGTTGACTTGGGAGAAAATTATGATCTATATTGTGGACAACCTGTCAAATTATTTCATATATCTGTTTTTGATTCATTTTGGCTTTCGGATCGAACCGAGAAAAAATAAACTCTTTGTCGGTGCATCCGCGCTGACAATGTTGCTGGCTGGAGTCTTCAACGCCTATTACGATCTCAATTCGCCAATCGTTTACATGATTTGGAGCGTTCTTTCCATCTGCTTGTTTTTTGAAGACCGCTTAGGGCATCTGGTTCTATTGAGCGCCGCCCTGATGTATTTTACCGGAATCATTGATACTTTCAGCGTCATGCTGATACAGGTTGTGCGGATCGGCGGCGGAATCACCGGCACAGATATCGAATGGTGGATGGAACCGGCTTATCTGCTCTCTTTTTTGGTATATCTTTTAGTGTATTTACGACTTCTCAAGAAAAACGAAGTTTATCTGTGCGATATCGGATGGAAATATCAGCTCGCGCTTTTGGTACAAGGCAGTATTTTCCAAATGTTTTACAATTTCGTGTTTGTTTTCTTTAACGAAAATCACACGCAATACGATTGGAGCGCATATGCAATATTTTTTATCAGTATCGCAGGGGTGCTCTATTCCATTTTTCTCACACTTGATCTGGCAATCAAAAATATACTGTCAAACAGGCAGAATCGGGAGCTGCAATCTTTTGCGCATATGCAGAAACAGCAATACGATTATCAGCTACAGCAATCCGTGGCTGTGCGGCGTTTTAAGCATGATCTGGTCAATCACATTGGCGTTCTCAGAGAATTGATGAACGAAAAAAAGATGGACGATGCCAAGAAGTACATAGATACGATTTGGAATATTCAGGATGAATTTGATTTAAAGATTCATACAGGAGACAATTTTCTCGATGTCATTCTTAACTATTATTTGTATTTGGCGGAAAAAGAAAAGATTGCGTTTGCTGTATCCGGAAAACTGACTGAAACAATGCCCCTCGAAATGTTTGATCTTACGACTTTGATGGGAAATATATTGCAGAACGCGATCGAAGCCGCCATAAAAGCTGACGTTCCCAGAATCCGCGTCGAACTGATAGAACATGAAAGGGAGCTTTTTATTGTTGTCAGCAACAGTGCAGTCAAAAAAATAGATACAAAGAGAGAGTTTTTTATGACCTCAAAAAAAGACAGGGTGAATCATGGCTTCGGACTGAAAAATATTGCTGCGACAGTTGAAAAGTATCATGGCGAATACTATGTGGAGTCTATGACAGAAAATGGAGAAACGCTGTTCCAAATCAGTGTTGCCATCCCAAAAGAGAATAAGGAATCTGTGGTTTGAACCTTGATTTGTGTCGTTTGCGCAAAATTTGTGTCGTTTACGCAGATGATATGTTATTGTCTTTTTCGTTGTGATATAAATGATATAAATAAGATGAGCCGCCAGTAAAGAGCAACGGAAATAGGCAAGGCGAATAATAACACAACAGATTCAAATTTAGCAGTATGGGAGGGTATGTATATGAACAGACATAAAAAGATAACTATAGTGGTATGTGTTCTTCTATCAGCGCCTCATATCGCTGCATGCGGACAAGTAGAAGATGAAGCCGTCAATATGGAGGGTTCGGCTGACAGTCAACATGAAAGCAACGTACAGACGGCTGAGAGTATGAATTTAGAGACAAAAGAAAATGAAAACAATACACAAATGGTTGAGAATATAGAATCAACAATGACCACAGAAGAACTATTGGATTTGTTTGTCAATGGTTCGATAGGCGCCGTTGACTCGACCGATCCAGCATCGACATTTTATATTACCGATTTCAACATGGATTCCGAAGAATGGGATTCCTATTCCATCGGAGAGAAAGTCGATCTTGACAACGATGGTGAAAACGAACTGATTATTTGCGGGCCTTATGGGGGAATATACCTTGATGCGCGCGATAACAAGGTATATGAATTTGCCGCGGGAGAGGGCACCGGTTATATGCTTTCCTATGTTGTTTATAATGGAGCGACATGGATTATGTACAGCAACCGTATGCATGCGGAATATGAATTATTCCATATGGAAAAATTTGAAGGAGCGGATCATTTAGTTGCGGAAATGGATTTCAGCCGAGAACCTGTCGATGGAAATAATATAGAGTCCGGCATGAAATATATCTTGAATGGAACGGAAATATCTTGTGATGAATTTGAAAACTTAGCCGGCAAGATCTATGCAACCGAAGTATATACAAATTAAAATCCGTATTCCTATTTCGAGGGTAAAAAGTATGAAAATAGCTATCTTAGAAGACGAGGCCGTATGGGGCGATCAGATACGAGCCGCTATTGAAACATATTGTAATAAAAGGGATATTTCATCCCAGATTTATTTATACAGTAGCGGAAGCGATTTTATGAAAAAAACAGATGTAGACTTACTGTTTTTAGACATTGAACTCTCAGAAGGGGAAGATGGTTTTGGAATTGCCGAACAACTGATCCATTCCGGAAACAAATGTAAAATATGCTTTTTAACCTCGCATACGGAATTGGCCAGATTGGGATATAAGGTCAACGCTTTCAGATATATAGACAAAAAACATTTGGAGGAAATCGATGAGGCGCTTGATTTTTTCCTCAGAACGAAGATCCAGGATCGAATTGTTTATTGTGATGATATCGCAGGGATTCGCATCAAAATCAACCTCAGTGAGCTTCTGCTTGTCGAAACATGCGGGCGCAAATTGAGATATCTCATGGCGGATGGCCACGAATATTTATGTGAAGGGCGAATCTCTGAAACAGCGCAAGGTTTATCCTCATTTAGCTTTTTTCAAATACAACGTTCCTATATTGTCAATTTAAAATATATTGAAAAAGTAAGCAGCCGTGAGATTACGCTTTGCAATGGATTAAAAATAGCGATTGGAAGGACTCATAGTACGGAGTTTAGAAAGGAGTTTTTTAAATGGAGAATGTTATTCGATCAATGACAGGTACTTTAATTCTGACACTCTTTTTACTGTCTGCATGCGCCGCACCTGAAGATAGCGGAACGGCAGACCAGGGATTGGAAACATTCCTCATCATGCCTGAAGACAGCGAAATGGCGGAGCAAGAACCGGAAATCTCCTTCTCCATACCTGAAGATGGCAAAATGACGGAATATGAAAAAGTGGTGGAAGCAAGCCGCGAGGGAACGCTTTTTTCGCTGATCGATCTGGACGGGGATGAGATACCCGAACTGGCGGCAGGAGACAGGGGAAATGACATCTATTCTATTTATACGATAAAGGACGGCACTGTATTTTGTCTGGCGGACGCCATAAACACGGTAGAACTTACCTACTTTGAAGGCAGCGGTGTAATTGCGACGTTTGCAAGTTGGAATGGCGGCGGAGACGAGGGAGGATATGGCCGACAATATTATCAGACCTCGACAGAACGAACACTCACTGACGAGGATGCTCCGCTTTTAGCCTACAGCTATAATGCGGTTTACGACAAGGACGGCAACTATACGGGAAAAGGAATTACAGAGTATTTTTACATGGAGCAGACAACCGATGAAACATCCTACCGTGAGATTCTGGAAACGCTTAAAATTGTGGAGGCAGATGAAAAGGCCTGTCTGAAAGATGCGGTTGGGGCGGAAGAAATGCTGAAAATCTTAAATGCCGATCCGGATGTGCTGGAAAACCTAGTTGGAGAATATACATATGAATCCGATTATGGAGACGGCAAGCTGATCATTGCGAAAACATCCGATGGATATGATATTTCCGATTATGAATCAGAATCTTCCTACCGCTTTCTGGCTAATTCTTCTAATATAGAAACGATAGAAAACAGCAGAATCTATATCAAATATCCCGAACAGGTATTTTCTGATGACACCGCTCGTTTTTGTTATTACATTTTAGAATACGGTGCGAATGAAATAAATGTGTATTATGGAAAAACTGTTCCTGATGAGGCACAATTTTTATATTGCGCCTCGAGGGAAAGTGACGATGATGCGAAAAACAAGTAAAAATAGCGATTGTTTTTCGAAATTATATCTATTATCTCAAGTTTTACACCAAAATCAATGGGAAGCCAGTAAAAACAAGGCTTCCCA
>JAMPHU010000055.1 GCA_023663225.1 Candidatus Gastranaerophilales bacterium | reverse complement strand
GTAACTGTATATGTGTCAAAAGACTTTGGAAAAATGACTTTTGACACCTACATCAAATAATAAATAAAAACCTTACATATGGAATAATCAGTAAATCTCAATATTTTGATGAATTTTACATTAATGAACGAATAGAATATTTAGAGTATCTTGAAAGTATGTTGGATTCCTGCGAACTGACCTTTTTAATCAATCCAAAGGAATATGCAAAATATACAAAAATAAAGGCTGATTTCTTACTTGAAAATAATATTAGCTTAAGAGAAACCATTATTTTATATTTGTTTCTTGTGAAAGAGTCATCTCCACAAATATGTAATGAGTGTAAAGTATGCTCTTTCTTTAGAAAGCATGAGATAGATTTTAGGCGTGGCACTTCCAAAGCGACAATGCTGCTTGTTGAAAAATATGAGAATGTAGATACAGTAAATCAGGAATGTACAGTTCTATTTAGAAATCCTGCTTATATAGAGGGACAGGGAATCATACAGGAGTAGTCTGATTTATGGCATTGGAACATAGTTTCAGGTGTCTTTTTAGAATCATGGATAAGCTCCAACGGTACTTTCAGTTGGATAGGAAGAGAGCAGAAGAGTATTTTGAGCGGTTTGCTGTTTTAAAGTAAGAGAAAGGTATAGTCGAACTCATGCGGGAAAATGTCTTTTTGCGATGTGTGCTGCGTTATTCTCCGCTGTTTGTCTTGGAGATTGCGTTGTCCTGGGTCTTGACCAGAGCGGTGGTGGAGGGCAACAACTTGATCGGAGCGGCGGTGGACGAACTGTTGGCCGGTGAGGAAGTGGAATACGCTTCTTTTTTGTTGTTTCTCTTAATGCTGACGGTTGTCGGGACTTTGGCGGCATTTTTTAAAAGTCTGGCAGCCTCTTTTTTCAGTATCAGAGTGCAGACCCGATACAAGTCGTTGGTGGCCCAAAAGCTCTATCGCTTGGAATATCGTTATTTTGACGATAACGGTTCCGCCACGGTCATCAACAAGATGAATTCGGATATTGCGGAGGCGGATGCCCTTCTGGGGGATAATCTGCCTTTTCTCTGTACGAACGCGGTGGCGGCCGTCACCTATGCCGTCTATGTGGGGCAGATGGATCTGCGGCTTCTCGTGGTGATGGCGGTCTGTTATCCTTTGGTGCTCTGGATCACCAACTATGTGGTGAAGAAGCTGACCAGCTTAAAAAAGGTGTTTCGTCAGAAATCTGACCGTATCACAGAGATCGCACAGGATTGTATGAGCGGGATTCTGGTGCTGCGCTCCTTTGGAGCGGAGGATCACTTTGGCAAAAAATTGGCGCAGGCGGCGGATGAACTGGTGGAAAATGAGGAAAAGCGGACACGTATCTCCAACAATGCCATATTAATTCGCCGTATTCTGGGGTGGCTTCCCAACATTATCTGCGCTGTCTATGCGTATGTGCTGGTGACTGACAAAGCGATCAGTATCGGCAATCTGATGACCTTTATTTTAATCCTGGGGAGGTTTGTGGATGCTTTCGTGGGGCTGCCCTTTGACTTTGTGGAGGCTAAGGAGCATTGGGTGTGCATCAGGCGGGTGGAGGAGATTCTTCAGGCCAAGGATGAGGAGAGCGGCAGCGAGCGGACGGGACTTTCTTCTAAAGATGCGCTTTGTTTTGAGGGGGTTTCTTTTGGTTATGCCAAGGAAACGCCGGTGCTTCAAAATCTTTCTTTCCGGATTCCTGTGGGCAGCACTATGGCTTTTGTGGGGGAGTCGGGGGGCGGTAAGAGCACGATCTTCCATCTTCTGTGTGGTTTTTATCAACCTGACGCGGGCAACTATCTGCTGTATGGCAGAAACTTTAGAGATTGGGATGTGGAGGCAGCCAGGGAGCGTATCGCGCTGGTGTCTCAGAATGTGTTTTTGTTTCCGGACACGATTCGGGCGAATGTGGCTTACGCCGACCAAAATGCCGGTGATGAGGCCATTATGGAGGCTTGTAAAAATGCGGGTATCCACGATTTTGTCATGGGATTGCCAAAAAAGTATGACACCCTTGTGGGGGAGCGCGGCGTGCTTTTGTCCGGCGGAGAGCGGCAGCGTATTTCCATTGCGAGAGCGTTTTTGAAGGATGCGCCGATCCTTTTGATGGACGAGCCTACTTCCGCGGTGGATGTGGAGACGGAGGGGCAGATTCAGCAGGCGTTGGAGAGGCTTTCCGAGGGAAGAACCTGCGTGGTCATTGCGCACAGGCTTTCCACGGTGCGCAATGCGGACAAGATCTTGGTACTGAGAGACGGAGCCATTGTGGAGAGCGGCGCCCACGAGGAGTTGTTGGCTGCGGGCGGCGTCTACACTTCCATGTATGGAAAGGAGGAGGCATAGATGACGACAGCGAGAGTGTTTGTGCGCACCATGAAGATCATGGGCAGACGCTGCATTATTTATCTGGCGGGTATTTTCTTTATGAGTACCGGTTGGGCCATGTTTGGCGTGATGTCCTCCCTCTTGGTGAAAAATGTGGTGGACGCGGCGCAGACGGGGGATGTGCGCAGGATGCGCAATGTGATCATCGGCAATATTTTGGGAGGACTCGCCTCCATGTTTCTATATCGCGCTGCCACGATCGCCTACAATGTGGAGGCGAAGCGGGCCTATGGCAAACTGTGTAAGCTGCTTTACGCCCATGAGGTGCGGCTTCCCTATGCCTATTATGAGGAGCATCACAGCGGCGATTTTATGTCAAAACTTTCTTATGATCTGGATAAAATGGGCAGCATTTATGGTTCCAGATTTCGCAGGACGGTGGCTCCCGTTTTGCAGGTGATCGTGTATCTGGCGCCTATGCTGATCTTGAGTTGGGAGGTTTCGTTGTGTTTGGTGGGGATCAATATTTTGATGTTGATCTTGAACGGGATCTTTATCCAGCCTATGCAGCGGGTGGCGAAGGAACTGGCGGCGGTCAACGGAAAGATGACGGAAAAGTTGTCCAATCTTTTGCAGGGCATGGAACAGGCCAGGATGTATGCGGCTGGCAGGGAGACTGTGTCGGAATTTATGGAGCAGAATCAGGTTTACGCTCGAAAAAGTAAGCGCAAGATTTTGTATACCGCGTGTCTGGAAGGTGGAAACAATGGGTTTGACCTGTTGTGCGCGTTGGCTTTTCTCATGGTGGGAATCTACTTTGTGGGGCAGGGAAAGACGTCGCTGGGGGCTCTGGCGGCGATCTACAGTCTTTATGGAAACTTTTCCCATCAGTTTTTACAGGTGGGGAGATATCTGCCGGAGTTGGTGGGCTGTCTGGCAAATGCGGGAAATATTTTTGCTTTTCTGGCGGAAGAAGAGGAGCCTGAGAGTTGGTATGGCGATGGGGCGCTGCAGAAAATGGAGGCAGAGACCAGGGGAGCGGCGAAAGGCACGGCGGAGGATACAGCGAAAGATATAGCAAAAGGCACAGCGGAGGATACAGCAAATGCGGAGGAAAAGGGCCTGCCCGCGGTGGAAATGAGGGATATTTGTTTTTGCTATCGTCCGGACAAGCCGTTGTTGGAGCATTTTTCCTTACAGGTGGAGGAGGGTGAGAGTGTGGCTCTCGTCGGGGCCTCCGGCTGCGGAAAGACCACCCTGTCCAAACTGTTGCTGGGCTTATATCCCATACATAGCGGCGAGATCCGGTTGCGGGGCAGATCCTATGGCGACTTGAGCAATGAGGAACTGCGGCGGCAGATTGCTTATGTGCCCCAGGAACCTTATCTTTTTCGCGGGAGCATCAGGGAGAATATCCTGGTGGGAAAGACGGATGCCACTGAAGAGGAAATCGTGGAAGCGGCAAAGTTGGCCTATGCCCATGATTTTATTGAAAAGTTGGAAAATGGCTATGACACAGAGGTGGGAGAGCGGGGAAATCGGCTTTCCGGAGGGCAGAGACAGCGCATTGCGATCGCCCGGGCGATACTGAAAGGAGCGCCCCTATTGCTTTTAGATGAGGCTACGTCCGCCTTGGACAATGAGTCCGAACAGGCGGTGAATCAGGCGATGAAAGGACTGCACGGACACAGGACACTCTTGATGATCGCCCACAGACCGTCCACCATTGCCCTGGCGGACAGAGTGCATCCGGTTGAGGCTTTACATTTTGAGTTTAGGTCGTTATAATGAAGGTATGCGGAGAAACAAAATGAGATACGGAGGATGCAATCATGGGTTCTTATTATGCACACACGAGAAGAGAGCATGTGGAGGTACATTATTCCTTTCAGTGTGAACACTGTGGAATGGACAGCGGTATTTTGAGTACGGCTATCTATGGGCCGGAAGCGGAGACGCCCAGTCACAGCAAGACCATCAGTTCTGCACAGGAAGAGAAACTTGGCCAGAGGGCGCATAAGTTTTTGGTGCGGGAATTAAAGAAAATCCATAAGGAGGCTGTGGAGAAGAAGATCTTTTCGGATGTGTTTAACGATCAATGTCCGCACTGCAACAAGCCGCAGTCATGGGCAGTAGCCAGAATGAAAAAAGATAGATTTGACGATTCCTTTACCGCTCTGGGGTTAGGTGTATTTATCAGCGGTTTTGTCGTAGTGGCGCACTTTATAGGAGGGCAGGAGTATCAGGAGTATCTACCGCTTCCGCTGGCTGCCGTGATTTTTGCCCTCAGTGTGCCGATTGCGATCGTCTTGTATGTGCGGCGCATGGCAAAGATCAACAAGAAAATAGAAAGCACCTCATCCGGTACGAAGAATTTGCCGGTAATTTACTGGGAGGGTGTCCAAGCGTTGTTGAATGAGCCAGATTGATTCTTTTCTTTTTTCGACGATTTTGATCGGGGCTGCCGCTATCATGTGACAGCCCCGTTATGCTATAATGACCTTATTCAAGGCATGAAACTATGGATGATTAGATTGTAAAAGACCCAGAAAAAGGAGGAAAAGTTACATATGGGATTGGAAATGATAGAGGCGGGATGGCTGGCCATTCTCCCTCCTTTGATCGCGATCACGCTGGCGCTGATCAGCAAGGAGGTATATGCATCTCTTTTTGTGGGGATCCTGTCAGGGATGTGCGTATACTGCTTTTCCGCCGGGGGCAATATTCTCCAGGCGGTCATGTATGTGTTTGATATGATCGCGGTCAAAATCGGAGAAAACGGCTATATGATCATTTTTCTGGTGCTTTTGGGATCGCTGGTGGTAGTCGTGACCCGCTCGGGCGGTTCGGATGCCTATGGAAGGTGGGCGGGAAAACGGATCAACAAGAAGCGCAGCGCCAAGCTGGCAACCGCGCTTTTGGGACTTGTGATCTTTGTGGACGATGGCTTTAACTGTCTCACTGTGGGGACGGTGATGCGCCCCATCACCGACAAATGCAGGATTTCCAGAGAAAAGCTGGCTTATCTTTTGGATGCGACGGCGGCGCCCGTCTGTATCATTGCGCCGATCTCCAGTTGGGCTGTGGCTGTGTCCTCCCAGGTGGAGGAGGCAGGCGGCCTCAATGCGTTCGTCAGAACGATTCCCTACAATCTCTATGCCATCTTGACGATCGTTATGGTGTTGTTTTTGAGTGTCACCAATTTTGATTTTGGCGCTATGGCGAGGGCGGAGAAAGAGGAGCGCACCGAAGAGCAGAGTGCCAGAGAGAACGAGGAGAGGGCCAAAAAGGGAACGGTGCTCGACCTGGTGCTGCCCATTGTGACGTTGATCGTCTGCGCGATTCTGGGTATGGCGTATGTGGGCGGTTTTTTTGAGGGGCGTTCCTTTACGGAGGCCATCGGTGAAAATCCTACGGCGGGACTTACTCTGGGAACTTTTGCGGCGCTGTTGGTCGCTATGGCGCTGTATCTTCCGCGCAAGATTATGAACCTGCGAGAGTTTATGGGGGGCGTCATCGACGGGATCAAGACGATGATTCCTGCGCTTACCATTCTGATCCTGGCATGGGCGCTGGGCGGCGTGTGTCGGGAGATGATCGGCACGGGGATATTTGTCAGCAATTTTGTGACGGCGGTCAATCTGCCGTTTAGTCTGCTGCCGGCGATCATCTTTGTCGTGGCGGCCTTTTTGTCCTTTTCCATGGGGACGGCATGGGGCACTTTTGGCATTTTGCTGCCCATTGTGTCTATGCTCTGTGCGGGAGCGGAAGGAGGAGCCGTGCTGATTCCGGCGCTGGGAGCCACCTTGGCGGGATCTGTGTACGGAGATCATTGTTCTCCGATCTCCGATACCACCATCCTGGCGTCCACCGGAGCACAGTGCGAGCATCTTCGCCATGTGGAGACGCAACTGCCCTATGCGACTCTGGTGGCCGTGGTGTGTTTTGTGGGTTATCTGGTGGCGGGGATAGTCCGCAATCCTTGGATCACCCTTGGGGTCTCCATCCCGCTGCTGTTGGTCGTGTTCGGGGTGATTCTCTTTTTGCAGAAGAGAGGGAATCATCTTTCCAAATCTTAGAAAAAGGGGTACAATCAATTCAATAGCAGCGGCGGAAGGAGACCAAAAGTTCCAAGACTGCGGAATGGAGGCATATGATGGGCGTTTTATCGGGGTTAGAGCCTGAGCGGGTATTTTACTATTTTGAGGAGATTGCAAAGATTCCTCACGGTTCGGGCAATGTGGACCGGCTCAGCGATTATCTGGCAAGTTTTGCGGAGCGGAGAAATTTATTTTACATTCAGGATGTGTTGAAAAATATCATCATCATAAAGGAGGCTGCGCCCGGGTATGAGGATAGGCCGCCTGTGATCCTGCAGGGGCATATGGATATGGTGGCCGTGCACAGGCCGGACTTGGAGATCGATATGAAGACGGAAGCGCTGCGGCTTGCCGTGGACGGAGACCGGTTGTATGCGGAGGGCACCAGTCTGGGCGGTGACGATGGCATTGCCGTGGCGTATGCGCTAGCGCTTTTAGAGTCGGACACTCTACGCCATCCCTGCTTGGAGGTGGTGATCACTGTGGATGAGGAGACGGGGATGGACGGAGCCAGGGGGATCGATCTGTCCGTGCTGCAGGGACATCGAATGGTCAACTTGGACTCCGAGAAGGAGGGCGTGTTTTTGACCAGTTGTGCGGGAGGCGCAAGGGTGAATGTTCTGTTGCCTGTGGGACAGGGATGTCGGGACGGCGTGATCTGTGAAGTGAAGCTTGGCGGTCTGGCGGGAGGACATTCCGGAGACGAGATCCACAAGGAGAGAGGAAATTCCAACTGTCTCTTCGGCAGGCTGTTGTATGCGTTGAGCGGCAGAGTAAGGGTAAGCCTGATTTCGGTGGACGGAGGGGTGGCGGACAACGCGATCCCGCGGGAGACGACGGCCAGGCTCTTGATCTCGAAGGAAGAATATAGCGTGTTGGAGGAGACCGTGGAGAGCATGGAGGCAGCGCTTGTCGGAGAGCTGGCGGTCAAGGATCCGGACGTCGCTCTTTCGGCGGTCAGGATTGGGAACGGGCGGAGCGTTTGTGTGACGCCGGAGGATACCCGCCGCGCGGCAGCTTTTCTGTGTGCTGCGCCAAACGGTGTGCAGGCCATGAACATCGATTTGGAGGGGCTGGTGGAGACTTCTTTGAATCTGGGACGTCTGCGCTATGATGCTGCAAAAGAAGAGATGGGAGAAGTTGCCGTGGTATTTTCTGTGCGCAGCAGCGTGGAGAGCGCGAAGGACGCGCTGATCGCGAGACTGCAGGCGTTGACGGAGTTATCAGGCGGCAGGATGGAAGTCATCGGCTCTTATCCCGGCTGGCAGTACCGGCCTGACTCGCCCCTCAGAGAAAAAATGACGGATGTATATGAGAGAATGTATGGCACAAAGCCGGCGATAGAGGCGATCCACGCGGGGCTGGAATGTGGACTTTTAAGCGGCAAGATCGCCGACTTGGACTGTGTGGCGATCGGCCCCGATATGCAGAATATCCACACGACCGAGGAGTATCTGAGTATCTCTTCCACGGCGAGAGTGTGGGAATATTTGGTGAGATTGTTGGAAGAATTATAAAAATGATTTGCAGGAGGATGATGGAATGAGCACATTTGATTACAGTAAAGTGAAGGATCCCAGGTATTTTCAGGAGAATCGCCTGCCCGCCCACTCGGATCACAAGTATTACCGAGATCAGGAGGAGATGCAGGAACAGGAGACATCTTTTCGTTACTATTTGAACGGCATGTGGAAATTTGCATATGCGCCAAATTATGCGGTTTCTCCGAAAGGGTTTGAGGCTTTGGACTACGATTGCAGAGGTTGGGCGGATATCCGTGTTCCCGCCCATATTCAGATGGAAGGATACGATATTCCGCAGTATGCCAATGTGCAGTATCCCTGGGACGGCAGAGAACAGATCGCGCCGGGGCAGATTCCGGAGCATTTTAATCCGGTGGCAAATTATGTGAAATATTTTACGGTGCCTGAAAATATGGCGGGGACGCCCGTGTATATTTCCTTTCAGGGTGTGGAGAGCGCCTTTGCGCTGTGGTGCAATGGAGAGTTTGTGGGGTACAGTGAGGACAGCTTTACGCCTGCGGAGTTTGCGCTCACTTCCTTTTTGCGGGAGGGAGAGAATAAGCTTGCCGTGACGGTGTTTAAATGGTGCGGGGGAAGCTGGTGTGAAGATCAGGATTTCTTCCGCTTTTCCGGAATCTTTCGGGATGTGTATCTGTATACGTTTCCGGCAGTCCATGTTCGGGATATGAAGATCCAAACTTTGTTGAATGAGGAATTTACACAAGCGCAGTTGGCGCTGGATCTGGATGTCACCGCGCCGGGAGCCGCTTTTATTACTTTGACGAGAGAGGAGCAGGGGGAGGTATTCTGCGCCGAGGTGGAAGCAGCGTTAAAAGAGGGCGGCAATCATGTGGAGATATCTGTGGATCATCCCAGATTGTGGAGCGCGGAGGATCCTGCGCTGTATCAGCTTTTGGTGAAGGTCACAGATGAAGATAGCAGGCAGCAGGAGTGGATCCCTGAGAATGTGGGCTTCCGCCGTTTTGAGATCGTAGATTCCATCATGCGCTTAAACGGCAAGCGAATCGTGTTCAAAGGCGTAAACAGGCATGAATTTAGCTCTGTGTCCGGCAGGGTGCCCAGAGAGGAAGAGCTGCTGCAAGATCTGATCACCATGAAACAGCATAATATCAATGCAGTTCGCACCTGTCATTACCCCAATGATTCCAGGCTGTATCCTTTGTGTGACATGCTGGGACTCTACTTGATCGACGAGTGCAATTTGGAGTCACATGGTTCCTGGGAACCCGTGACCAGAGGGGTGGCGGATATCGATTCCGTGGTGCCGGGGGAGAAGCCTGAGTGGCACGACATCATGCTGGACAGAGCCAATTCCATGTACCAGCGGGACAAAAATCATCCTTCCATTTTGATCTGGTCCTGCGGGAACGAGGCGTTTGGGGGCAAAAATATTTACGATATGTCGCAGTTTTTCCGCGCCAAGGATCCCGGCCGCATCGTGCAGTATGAAGGGATCTTCAACGACAGGAGGTATCCGGATACCAGCGATGTGGAGAGTCAGATGTACCCGTCCGCGGACAAGATCAGAGAATGGCTGCAAGAGCATAGGAACAAGCCTTTTATCTGTTGTGAGTATACGCATGCCATGGGTAATTCCTGTGGAGCCATGCATAAGTACACAGATCTGACAGACACGGAGCCCCTCTATCAAGGCGGCTTTATCTGGGACTATGTGGATCAGTCTCTCTACAAAAGGGATCGCTATGGGCGGGAGTTCCAGGCTTACGGCGGCGATTTCGGCGAGCGTCCCACAGACTATAATTTCAGCGGAAACGGCATCGTCTACGGCGGGGACAGAACGCCTTCCCCCAAGATGCAGGAGGTAAAGTTCAACTATCAAAATATAGAAGCGCGCGTGAAAGAGGACTCCATAGAGATCATCAATAAAAATCTGTTTCTCAATACAGACCGGTTTGATTGTGTGGTGATATTGGAGAGGGAAGGCAGATTCCTGGAGCGTACTTCCTGGAATGTGAGTGTGCCTCCACAGGAGAGGGCGATTTTGCCCAATCCGATTCGTGTGCCGGACAAGGCGGGCGAGTATACCGTGACCGTATCCTTCCGCCTGAAAGCGGATACAAGCTGGGCGAAAGCAGGGCATGAGGTGGCATTTGGCCAGGGCGTTTTCACCAAAACAGAGGAGATTATTGCGGACAGGCCGATCTTGCAGCGCCGCCCGCTGCAGGTGTCCATGGGAACCGTCAATCTGGGTGTCAGAGGAGCCGAATTTGAGGCGCTCTTTTCCGGACTGCACGGAGGGTTGGTCTCTTACCGCTATGGCGGCGTGGAGCTTTTGAAGGCAACCCCCAAACCTAACTTTTGGCGCGCTCCCATAGACAATGACTGTGGTAATGATATGATGGGGCGCTATGGACAGTGGAAACTTGCCAGTCTGTATGCTTCCCATAAAGGGGTGGCGGGGCAGAATCCTACTGTCAGCCAGGAGGACGGCTGTGTGGTAGTCACTTACACTTATGCGCTGCCCACCAGGCCGGCTTCCTCCTGTGATTTGCGCTATCAGGTATACGGGGACGGGACCATTGCCGTCACATTGTCCTACAATCCGGTGAAGGAGCTGGGGGATATGCCGGAGTTTGGCGTGATGTTTCGATTGGATGCGGACTATGACCATTTGGAGTGGTACGGGAATGGCCCTGAGGAGACTTATGTAGATCGTGAGAAAGGAGCAAAACTGGGGTTGTACCGCAATCTGGTGTCGGATAATCTGGCGCGCTATCTGGTGCCCCAGGAGTGCGGCAACAAGACGCAGGTACGCTACGCGAAGGTGACGGACAGGCGCGGCAGAGGAATGTTGTTTGCGGGAGACGCCATGCATTTTTCGGCGCTGCCTTACACCCCGCACGAGATGGAGAATGCGCAGCATCCTTTTGAGCTGCCCGAGGTACACTATACGATTGTCCGCGCGGCGAAAGCGCAGATGGGCGTGGGCGGCGACAATAGTTGGGGAGCCAGGACACATGACGAATACCTGATCGATGTAAGTGAAAAGATGGAATTTACTTTCTATTTCAAGGGAATTTAGAAAGTGCTTGACGCATCTTTCCAAATGGTGTATGATTGTTCTATTGAGATAGTACAGATGCGGAGGAGAAGCAAGGACAGGGGAAGAGAGGAAGATGCATATGGCATGGAAGTTAAATTCTGACAGGCCGATCTACCTCCAGTTGGCAGAGCGTATTCAGATGCAGATCGTCTCAGGCCAGTACGCGCCTGGGGGGAAGATCCCCAGCGTGCGGGAGCTGGCCGCGGTCGCCGCAGTAAATCCGAACACGATGCAGAAGGCGTTTGCAGAGCTGGAGCGCGGCGGCCTGATCATCACACAGAGGACGAACGGCCGCATTGTCACGGAGGACAAGGTGTTGATCGACAGTGTGCGCCAGACGCTTGCCAGGGAGCAGTCGGAAGTTTTTCTGGGCAAGATGGGGGGGCTGGGATTTACAAGGCAGGAATCGGTCGATTTTCTTAGGAAGACATTGACGTGAGAGGTCGGTATGAGTACAGCGGCAGGAAACCGTAAAAATGTCTGTGCCGTCGGCGGACGGTAGAATGGAGATGCGATGAACGATCTGGTAGAAATCACAAATTTGACAAAAAGCTATGATGGGAATCGTTTTGTGATCCCCGGGATCTCGCTGAAATTACCCAAGGGCAAGATCATTGGCCTCCTGGGCCCCAACGGCAGCGGCAAGACGACGCTGATCAAGATGATCAACGGCCTGCTGCGTCCCACTGCCGGAAGTATCCGAATCAACGGCGTGGATGTTGGGCCTGATACGAAGTCCCGAATCGCCTATCTGCCGGACAGGACTTATTTGAGGGGCGGACAGAGCGTGACGGAGATTCTGGATTTCTTCTGTGATTTTTATGAGGACTTTTCCAGAGAGCGGGCCGACAATATGCTGAAAAGTCTCAGCATCGAGCCTTCCATGAAGTTCAAGGATATGTCCAAGGGCACCAGGGAGAAAGTGCAGTTGATCCTGGTTATGAGCCGCAGGGCGGATCTCTATATCTTAGATGAACCGATCGCCGGAGTGGATCCCGCGGCGAGGGATTACATTTTGAACACGATCATAAGCAATTATGATCCGGAGGCCACGGTTCTGATCTCCACCCATCTGATACGGGATATCGAGCAAGTGTTGGACGAAGTGATATTTTTGCGCTACGGGCAGATCGCCCTGTACACTTCCGTGGACAATATCAGGGAGAAGCAGGGCAAGTCGGTTGACGAATATTTCAGGGAGGTGTTTGCATGTTAGGCAAGTTGATCAAGTATGAGTGGAAAAGCGTATACAAGGTCTGCACCATCCTCCTTGTGGTTGTGCTGGGTATGTCTCTGGTGGGGATCCTTTTTTTCAATACCCCTTTCTGGTCTCAGCTTTTCTCCTGGGAAGGTTTTTACCGCGGCGATTCCGATGATCTGGGAAGCGTTCTCACCCTGTTGATCGGGATGTTTACATTGATGCTGTACGTGTGTGTGCTGATCGGCGGCATGTATGGTCTCTACATTTATCTTCTGGTTCATTTTTACAGGAGCATGTACACGGACGAAGGTTATCTGACCCATACCCTGCCGGTCAATTCTCATCATCTGTTGATCAGCAAGATCCTGGTAGGGGGACTGTGGCTTCTGATCATGGAATTTGTGATCATGGTGTCTGTAGTCATGGTGAGCTACAGCTTTGTGTCCGGAATCATAGGTTTTGACGGGAGTATTTCTACCTATGATGTGTTCAGAGCTTTTGGAAGTCTGCTCTCCGAAAATTTAGATTCTGTGGTCTTGGTGATCTCTTTCATCCTTATGGTGTTGACAGTGCTCGTGTCGCCCTTTGCCACTATGAGCATGTATTTCTGCGGGATTTCCCTGGGACAGCTCTCGCGGAGTTATAAGGGACTGATGGGCATCTTGGGATGTTTTGGAGTGATTGCTGTGAACATGTTTTTGTCTTTTTTCGTCCAGTTGGTCGCTTCCTGGTCTTACGGATATATGGTTCGCGCCTCAAATTTGGGGGCGCTGCTTATCTCGCTAGGGATGGGAGTGGGGTGCTATTTCTTCACCCATTACTTGATGACGGCAAGGTTGAATTTGGACTGAGGGATGGATGCTGAGGGATGGATGCTAAGGGACGGAGCAAAGGTTACAGAGGAGATTTTCTGTGACGGCCGGATAGGCGTTCCGATGAGCCTCATGCACGGCAATGCACGCCATTGGACGGGCATCGCCGGAGTCTCATCTCCACATCCGACTCACGTCACAGAAAATCTCCTCTGTAACCTTTGCTCCTGTATCCTGCAATTTGAAAAAAGCATACCATCCCGTACATTCGGATCACAACATTCGGCAGCTTTAAAAGGCTGAATGGTTATAGTTCGTTATAGGCTGCGGTAAAAAGAGTTCCTTTCGGAAAGGAGAATTGTATGAAATCAGGTAATAAAGATGATGGCTGGGTAACCGGAAGATTGTATTTCAATAGGGAAGATAAGAGAGTAATTATCAAGAGACCGCAAAGTGGTTTCGGATATACAATGAATATAGGAAATAAGCGGACATGGATATTTAGTATTCTTGTTGTAATTATTATAGTTATATTAGTCGGCGTTTTTTAAGCCAATTTCCAATTTGCAGAGTTGTATAGAACATCAGAAAATGTATCAATATTCACGGAATTAGAAGGAGCGATAAAAATGGGATTGTTTGACCGTTTCAAAAAGAAAGTGCGGCCGGTGGAGACCGACACTCTTTGTCTGCTGCTCATGGGCAGGGTGATGGAGGATGCCGCTTATGCAGGCACGGTTTTTAAACAAAAGTTTGGTTCTGATGCCGTGGGGGAGATAGACCAAAGTGATGCGCCGTTGACGCATATGGTGGTGAAATTGGAGGGGATAGAATTCTGGTGTTCCTATATGCCGTTTCCTGTTCCGCCAGAGGAGATGAAAATTCCCGACACGCCCCAGTACAGTATGTTCAATGTTGAGGAATATCAGACCTTGTGTGATAGCAAGTCTTTCTGGATTGTGGCGCAGAAGGGCGGCGCGCAGTCCCTTGCAGACAAACGCCGGATATGCTGCGCTCATACAAGGCTTATGAGCGCATTACTGGAGTTGGAGGGCGCTGTAGGCGTCTATGCGAGTGCTGCTGAGCTGCTCATCAGCCGTCGGATGTATTTGTACCATGCAGACATTTTAAAAAAAAATGCGGAGGATCCCGAATATTTTCCGGCTGCCTTATGGATTTCCATAAAACAGGGGCAAAAGGGAGATATGCTTTTGATGGGAACATGGGGACTGCGGCAGTTCGGTTTTCTGGAGTTGTGGTTTCTGGAACCGAAATCCCACTGGTCTGAGATTCATGAGAAACTGTATTTGATGTCCATTTTCCAGATTACGGAGAAGGAATTGTACAGGGATGGGGATACGATTGCATTTACGGAGGGAAATATCACCACTTTTAAGGAGATGAGTGGGGCGTTGTTTTTGGTGGGAGGCGATATCTGAAAGGGTGAAAAGGAGGACTTTGTGAAGATAAGATATTAAAAAAATGTTGACGAAAGTGCTGATAAGTGCTAAGATGTGTTGTAAGAAAGGGTGTTACCGTAAAGCAACGGTTCGCCTTCGTTAAGTGTATATCAAAAAAGCAACCTAACTTTGGTCGGAGCGGTTGCTTTTTTGATGTTTTTTATCTTTTCTGGCCTGCAGGATACTGATCGCCGTGACGATGATACTGATGATCGTCACTACAATACCGGCAAGGTTCAAAAACAATTCGAACACCAATCGCGCTTACCTTTCACTTTATTTTCCATATGTATCCCCTCCTTTGGTACTGGAAGTTCTCAAAATGTACTCATTTTGGCAAAAGGCGAACCGCTACCCGTTTTGGTAACACCCATATATATCTTATCATAATGACAGGATTTTGCAAGATGCGATAACAAATATTTGCCCTGTACTCAAAAGTTTGATATAATGAATTCATACTATGGATAAAAGCGGGTGAGTATGGATGCAAGAGATTATCGACCGGATCTTAGCGGGAAATTTTGATTACGAGAATGGCTCCCTTGATTTCTCATGCACAAAGATAGAGCTCACTTTGTTCAAGGGGAGTGTCTGCGAAGGTTCCTTTCACATTGCTTCCACGCAGGGAAGGCTTACAAATGGCCGCGTGATGACTTCTGATCTGAGAATGGAATGTCTCACCCATGAGTTCTACGGGGATAATGCGGAGATCGCATATCGTTTCCACGCAGAGCATATGGAGGAGGGCGATGTGGTCAAAGGAGCCTTCTCTATTATCAGTAATCACGGTGAATATTACTTGCCCTATGTGGTGTCTATTGAACATACGGTTTTGCAGTCTTCCATCGGCAATATCAAAAATCTGTTTCATTTTGCCAATCTGGCCAAGAGCAACTGGCAGGAGGCGCTGCGTTTGTTCTATTCGCCCGGGTTTACCTGTGTTTTCACGGGCAGCGACGCAGTATATTCAGACAGTTATCGAGGACTGTCCGCCTGTCCCGGGAATGAACAGAACATGGAGGAGTTTTTGATCCATGCCAACAAGAAGCATATGGTGGAGTATCGGGCGGAAGCGTCTGAATTGAAAATTGATCTGGTCGATATCCCGTATTCCGTGACGGAAAATGGACTGACGATCATAAAGAACGGATGGGGTTACACTTTTTTGCAGGTGGAGTGCGAGGGAGATTTCCTTTTTACCGAGAAGGAGATTATCACGGATGATGATTTTCTGGGGAACAGTTACAGGCTGCCCGTGTTTTTGGACGGTAGTTATTGTAGGAGGGGGAGCAATTACGGGGCGGTGCATCTCTACAACCCGTATCTGTCCCTGACGGTGCCTGTGGAGATCAAGATAGGCGAGGGAAATGCCGCGGGGCACGCGCTCTTAAAAAAGAAGACGATTGTACAGCTTATGGACGCGTATCTGAATTTTCGTCTGCGCAAGATCAGCGCCTCTGTCTGGCGCAGCGAGACGGGCAAACTGATAGAGCGGCTGGTGGCGTGGAATGAGGACGCGATCGATACCAGATTGTTTCAGGCGCAGTTGTTGATCACGGAAGAGCGGTTCAACGAGGCGGAATGGGTCCTGGGACATGCCCTGGAGCTGATGGAGGACAGTGAGGAGCCGGAGGATATCCGCTACGCTTACTATCTGTATCTGACCACCCTGATCCACACGGCGGACGCGGATGTCAGGGAGGCGGCCGCGCAGGTGGAGCAGATCTACAGGCGGCACAGGGAGGAATGGCGCGCGGCCTGGCTGCTTTTGTATCTCTCCGAGGAGTACAATGCGACCTCGGCGGGCAAATGGGTCTTGTTGGAAAAGCAGTTTGAGAGGGGATGCATCAGTCCCATCATCTATCTGGAGGCGCTTGCTCTGTTGAACAGTAATCCGCCGCTTGTGCGCAAGCTGGATGATTTTGAACTGCAAGTGCTATGGTTTGGCGCGCGGCGGGATGCGCTTGATGACGATACGGTGGAGCAGCTTTTGTATCTTAGCGGCAAGAGAAGAGAATACTCGCAGTTGCTTTTGAACATCCTGCAAAGGCTGTATCCCAAAAAACAGGACGTGAGGATTTTGCAGGAAATCTGCGCCCTTCTGATCAAGGGCGCGAAAGCGGGGCAGAAATATCTTGGGTGGTATCAAAAAGGTGTGGAGGCGCAGCTTCGCATCACAAATTTGTACGAATATTATATGCTTTCCATCGATCTGAATGTGATGCAGCCGATCCCCAAGGTCGTGCTGATGTATTTTTCCTACCAGAACAATCTGGACTATGAGCGCAGCGCGTATCTGTATCATTATCTGATCCAGAACCGAAGAGAGTTTTTGGAGCTTTACGACAGTTATGGCGCGCGCATGGAGCAGTTTGTGATGGAGCAGATCGCAAAGGAGCATATCAACCGACATTTGGCGGCGCTTTATCAGGTGATGCTCTCTCCGGAAATGGTCAACGCGCAGACGGCCAATTCTCTGTCAAAACTGTTGTTTGCCAACTGGATCCAGGTGGCCGACAGCAGGATGCGGAAGGTGCTGATCTATCAGCCGGGCAACAAAAAGCCAGCCGAATACATCTTGCAGGATGGTTCCGCATGGGTGGTGATCTATGGACATGAGTACACGGTTGTGTTTGAGGACGGCGCGCAGAACCGTTATATCAAAAACGTGGACTATACGTTGGAAAAATTGATGCTGCCGGGCAAATATCTGCGTATGACCGCGCAGTATGTGACGGATTCTCTGCCTTTTAATCTGTATCTGTGCGAGACCGCCAGGGAAAAGGGACAGATTGACGTGGAGACGGCTGCGAGATGTCTGTCAGTGGCGGAGGACCCGCATGTGGACGAGCGGGTCAGAGGAGAACTGGCCGTCAAGCTGTTAGAATATTATTATGATGTGGATGACATGCGTTCGCTGGACGGTTTTTTGGATCGGCTCCCCATGGAAGAGCTCTCCATGGAGGAGCGCGCGATCGCAGTAAAATATATGGTACTCAGAGGGAAATGCGAGGCGGCCTATGAGCAGATCTCGAAATACACGCCTTATTTTGTGGATCCCAAAACGTTGGTCAGGCTGTTGGACGAGATGATGTACGAGCAGGATATGGTGGAGGACGAGACGCTTCTGGCAGGGGCCTATTATGTGTTCCGCAGAGGCAAATATGGCAGCGGCGTACTCTCTTATCTGGCGAGATACTTTTGGGGAATGACCAAGGAGATGCGGGATATCTGGAAGGCGGCCAGATCTTTTGATGTGGAATGTGTGAAATTGTGTGAGCGGATGTTGGTACAGATGTTGTATACGGGGGCATTCGTAGGAGAGAAGATGGAAGTCTTTCACCACTACGTGTCCCGTGTGTCGGACAGTCGCGTGGAGGAAGCCTTTCTCGCACAGTGCTCCTATGATTATTTTGTGAAGGAGCGGGTTACGGACAGTTTTATTTTTCAGAAGATACAGGAGCGATACGAGAGAGGGAAAGAGCTTCAGCGTGTGAACAAGCTGGCGTATCTAAAGTATTTTGCGGAGAACCCTCTGGAATTGGGAGAACGGCAGGCAGCTCTGGTGATCCCCTTTTTGAGAGAGATGGCGGATGAGAAGATCCACTTTAATTTCTTTCGGGAATATCTGAGCGGGAAAGGGAAGCCAAAAGCGGCTTTTGTTCGGGAAATTTCCGATATTCTGCGGGGGATGGAGGATAAGACTATCATCGAGTACCGCACCAGACCCGGCGGGAAGGCGCGCATCTATTATGTGATTGTACATGACAATGGGGAGTCCGGCGGATATCTGTCGGAATATATGTGGGATGTGTACGGGGGAGTCTGTTTTAAGGAGTTTGTTCTCTTTTTTGGCGAGAATTTGCAGTATTACATTATGGAGGAGACTGAGGACGGCGAGGAGCTGACTGAGAGCGGCAATCTGCAGAGAAGCGATACTTTGGGCGAGAAAGTGGACAGCCGTTTTGATCTGATCAACGATATCGTGATCAGCAAGACCATGCAGGATTATGATACGCTGGATGGACTGCTTCAGGAGTATTTCCGCAGAGAATTTATGAACGACGAGCTTTTCAAACTTATCTGACAGGGCAAAAGGCATGTTAAAATTTTTGAGCGATGAAAAAATCATAGTGGGATATGATCTGCGGGACGATTATTGCCAGATCAGCTATTGTATGGCCGGCAGCGGCGATGTGGAGACGCTCTCCCAGGTGGCGGGCGAGGAGAATTTCAATATTCCCACGGCGCTGTGTAAGCGCGAGGGCGTAAACCAATGGCTGTATGGAAAAGAAGCGCTTCGCTATGCAGAGGAGTCCGGCGGGATCTTGGTGGAGAATCTGATGAGTCTGGCGATGGACGGCGAACCGGTGCTGATCGAGGGGGCGGCGTTTGATCCGGTGACGCTTTTGACGCTTTTTTTAAAGAGAAGTCTGGGACTGCTGTCACAGGTGTCCTCTCCCGATCGTATCGCAGCGCTGCTGATCACGGCGGAGCAGATGGACCACAGGCTGCTGGAGGTGCTGATCGAGGCGGTGGACGGCTTGAAACTGCGGACGGACAAGGTCTTTTTCCAGAGTCATGCGGAAAGTTTTTACTATTATATGATCTATCAGGAGAAAAGTCTCTGGAGTCTGAAGGTGCTTTTGCTGGAGTATCAGAAAGAACAGATCAGAGTTTATTCCATGGAGTGTAACAAGCACACGACTCCCGTGGTGGTCTTTATAGAGGAGAGGGAATATGCCTTTGCCGCCTATGAGCCGGAAGGAGAGGTGCTTTCTTCCGCTGAGCTGATGCAGATGGATCGGGAATTGCTGCATATCGGCGAAGAATTGTGTTCCGGTATGCCGGTGTCCGGCATCTATCTGATCGGGGATCGGTTTTCGGAGGAATGGATGAAGGAGTCGAGACGATTCTTGTGCAGAGGCAGGCGGGTGTTTCAGGGCAGCAATCTGTACAGCAAGGGCGCCTGCTATGGTATGTTGGAGCGGCTGGAACAAAGCGAGGCGGGAAAAGGGCATGTCTATCTGGGACGGGAAAAGCTCAAATCCAATATCGGTATGAAGATTCTGCGCCAGGGGGAGGAGATTTATTATGCGCTTTTGGATGCGGGAGTCAACTGGTTTGAGGCCGAGCAGGAATTTGATTTTTATGTGCAGGACGGCAATCAGGTGGAATTTGTCATAACTTCCCTGATTGGCAGGAATAATAAGCTTGCGCAGATCGTGCTGGAGGATCTGCCGGAGGGATTGACCAGGATCAGGGCGCGGCTGTATCTGGAGGGTGAGACGCGGCTGATGGTGGAGCTGGAAGATCTGGGGTTGGGCGTGTTTCGTCCGGCGACCCATCAGATCTGGAAGGAAGAAATCGAACTGTAGGAGGCATTATGCGCACCTGTATCAGTATTGGTGAATATACGACAACTCCATATTTTATTCCCGGATTGGAAATTCCTGTGTACTGTATCGAGGAATTGTGTTATTGTATGAAAGAAAACGCATTTCTGCTGGATACGACTCTGATGAATGATGGGCTGGCGGAGTGGATCGACGATAAATGCGGTTTAAAGAAGCTGGCGGAGATGTTATATCCGCTCATTCACAAGCAGGGAAGCATGAGCACCTTTGTGGTCATGATCTTAGAGTACACCGGTCTGTATGACAATAGTGTGGTCCGCAGCGTGGAACAGGTCTTGAAGGAGGGCGCAGGCTTGAGCGCCATTGAAAAGCGCAAACGTCAGGTAGACCATCTGGTGGAGAAAAAAAAGTATGTCTCCGCCCTGCGGGGTTATGATGCGCTGCTGGCAAAGTGGGAGCAACAAGGCGAAACGGAGGGCGAGTTTCCCGCGGCGGAGGTGCGGGCCGGTATCCTTCACAACAAAGGCGTGACCATGGCGCATCTGATGCGTTACGGCCAGGCGGCGGAATGTTTCCGACAGGCGGCGGAGCTGACGGGCGCCGAAGTGCACCGTGTCTCTTATCTGGCGGCAAAGCGCATGGAGCTGAGCGAGGAGGAATATATTTCTTTTGCGGCGGGACTTCATGACAGTTACGACAGCGCGCTGATGCTGGAGAGCATCATGCAGCGCGCCAAAGAGGAATGGGAAGGACATGTGACCTACAGACGCCTTGCCCTGCGCAAGGATTGGAGAGAGGGAAGCGACAGACAAAAGTATTACGAGGAGAACGAGCGTCTGATCAGGGCGCTGAAAGATAACTATCGCGACAGTGTGGAGGCTGGAAATGAGTTTTTGGCGGAAATTGTTTCGGAAAAGGCGTAAGCCGGATGAGAGTATAAGCGAGGATTGGAATCGCATTGTCTACGCCAGGGAGAGCGTGGATTTTGCCAGCGAGGAACAGCGGAGTCGATATGTGACAAACTGCCTGGAGCAGATGGCGGAGGCTTCGCGGGAGATCGATCTGCTCACGGGAGAGTACAATCTGGTGACGGCATATCTGACCGATGTGGATGAGATCGAGGCGCTTCCCGAGGAGGAGCGGCAGGACGTGGATCTGCTGGCGAGACAGTTGACCACTCTGGATCAGGAGATTCAGCGATACCGCGGTAAGGCAAATCGCATGAGCGATGATCGGTATTATCAGATGCGCAAGCTGGAAGACGATGTGACGGAGGGGATCGCCAAGCTCAAGGAGGCGGAAAGCTATGCGGATCTGGTCAAGCGCGATCTGCGCAGGCTGGACGGAGAACGTCACGCATATGAGTTCCGCCGCGCGGAGCTGTACAATATGATGAACAATCTGCGGGGGATGGCGATCATCTTTTTGACCGCACTGTCCTTCTGTGTGTTGTTGCTGTTGGTCTTGCAGTTCGGATTTGAGATGGATGCCCATGTGGGTTATATTTTGGCGATCGGAACTGCCGCTATCTCGCTCACGGTGTTGAGTGTGAAATTTACCGATACTGACAGAGAGAGGGAGCGTGTGGAACGCGCACTCAACAAGATCATCCAACTGCAGAATAAGGTTAAGATACGGTATGTGAACAATACGCAGCTTTTGGATTACCTTTACATGAAGTATGACACGGACAGCTCCAAAAAGCTGGAAGGCATCTGGAACGAGTATCTTCAGGAGAGAGAGGAGCGCAAGCAGTACGCCGAGGCGGAGGCCAAGAGCGAGTACTATCAAAAGCAGTTAGTGAGCAGGCTGTCGCATTACCGTGTCAGTGACCCTCACAGATGGCTTCATCAGGTACAGGCTTTTTTGGATCGCCGCGAGATGGTGGAGATTCGCCATGAGCTGATCCAACGCAGACAATCTTTGAGAAAGCAGATGGATTACAACACGGATGTGGCGCAGACCGCCAGGAAGGAGATCATGGACGTAGTGGGGCAGTATCCCACCTACGCCAGGGAGATTCTTGAGATGGTGGAGCGATATGAGAGCGCAGGATTGACATGAAATTTTTGCTGACCGCGATCAATGCGAAATATATACATTCGAATCCCGCCGTGTACAGCCTGCGGGCGTATGCGGGAAAAGAACTGCGGCAACATGTAGAAATCGCAGAGTATACGATCAATCAGCCGATGCAGGAGATCTTGGCGGATATCTACCGCCGAGAACCCAATGTGATCGGCTTTTCTTGCTATATCTGGAACTGGCGGCTGGTGCAGGCATTGCTTTTGGAGCTTCCCAAAGTGCTGCCGGACGTGCCGATCTGGCTGGGAGGCCCCGAGGTTTCCTATGACGGGGAGACGCTTCTTCGCAAGTTCCCCTATGTCAAGGGCATTATGGCGGGAGAGGGGGAGCGCGTCTTTCGAGACTTGCTGGCGTATTACACCTATCAGGGCAGCGAGCCTATAGAACTGAAAAAGGTCAAAGGATTGTATCTGCGGGAAGGCTACACCGGCCCCCAAAAGCCGCTAGAATTGCGCGAGATTCCCTTTTTATATGAGGATTTAAAACCCTTTGAGAATCGGATTCTCTATTATGAGAGCAGCAGAGGATGTCCCTACAGATGCAGTTATTGTCTGTCCTCCATCGACAAAAGCGTGCGCTTCCGAGATTGGGATGTGGTGAAGAGGGAGCTGCAGTTTTTTCTGGACAACAGGGTAAAGCAGGTGAAGTTTGTAGATCGCACCTTTAATTGTAGACATGAGCACGCCATGAAGATCTGGCAATATATTAACGAGCATGACAATGGCGTGACAAATTTTCATTTTGAGATCTCGGCGGACATTTTGCGTGAGGATGAGATTCGTCTGTTGAATCGTCTGCGGCCCGGTCTGGCACAGTTGGAGATCGGCGTACAGACCCTGAATCCCGATACGCTGCGGGCGATTTGCCGCAACGTAAGCAACGATCGCTTGGAGGAAAATGTGGCGGCCATCCGCAGAGGGAAAAATATCCACTTGCATCTGGATCTGATCGCAGGTCTGCCCTATGAGGATTATGACAGTTTTGGACGTTCCTTTGATCGGGTGTATCGCATGAAGCCGGAGCAGTTGCAGTTGGGATTTTTGAAGGTGCTGAAAGGCTCCCTGATGTACGAGAAGGCAGGAGAGTACGGAATTTTCTACCTGGAGGAGCCGCCCTACGAAGTGCTTTACACAAGCTGGCTGTCCTACGGGGAGATGCTGCGTCTCAAGGAGATTGAGGAGATGGTGGAACTGTACTATAACAGCGGCCAATTTACACACACCCTGCCGGTGCTGGAGATGGTTTTTGCAGGCCCCTTTGCCATGTTTGAAGCGCTGGCAAAGTTTTATCGGGAAAAGGGATATTTTTTCAACAGTCCGGCGAGAGCCTACCGCTATCAAGTGCTGTTGGAGTTTGCCCTGCGGTATGACGGGGAGAGGGAACCGCTTTATAAAGAACTTTTGACCTACGACATGTATCTGCGGGAAAATTTAAAGAGCAGACCGGATTTTGCGAGGGATACGACGCCTTACAGAGAGCGGATCCACGCGATACGAAAAAAGGAAAATCGACAGCGGAATCTGACCCATATCGAACCCTTTACCTACCCTGTCTGGAATGTGGAGGCTGTGAGGGCAGGAGAAAAGAATGGGGAAGATCGATTGGTGCTTTTTGACTATGCCGTCCGCGATCCGCTCACTTATGAGGCGGCGGTGACGATTATTTAGCATTTGGAGTTTTCTAACAGGCATTATTTCTACTAGTATATTTATTATGACGGCTTTTGAAATCATTTATAAAAATATTGACACTGACCTTATATATGATAATATATTCATAGAAAATAAGAAAGGAAGTACATTATGCCACCAGCATTACAATCGCAGTCTGAATGCATCACCTTGGAACAATATGAAACTCTTCCTGAAGACAGAAGGGTGGAAGTCTTTGAGAATATTGTCTATGATATGGCAAGTCCGTCACAGATACATCAGGAAATTTCCATGCAACTTTCCACTGTTATAAACAACTATATCCTCCGCAAGAAAGGAACCTGCAGTGTATTCAATGCTCCGTTTGATGTAAAACTGTCTGATAAGCCACTGACAATCGTTCAACCTGACATTATGGTAATCTGTGATAAAAACAAGCTAGATGGGAAACGGTGCAACGGCGCACCTGACTTTATCATTGAGATTGTCTCTCCCGGCAATCCGTCAGATGATTATATCCGCAAACTCTACTACTACAAAAATGCTGGTGTTCGTGAGTACTGGATTGTGGATCCCCGCCGCAAGATGGTGGTGGTGAACTATTTTGAGGAAAACATGCTGAACATTCAGTATTCTTTTGATTCCACAGTCATGGTCAATATCTATAAGGATCTGTTTATTGACTTTTCGGTCATTGCCAATCTGTTAAATATTTAAGAACCATTATAGAGGAAAAAGGCAAAAATAAGGCGAGATGTCCCATCGCGGTCACTGCCATGATTTTTACACCATTCAAATGGT
>JAMPHU010000054.1 GCA_023663225.1 Candidatus Gastranaerophilales bacterium | reverse complement strand
TAAAAAGGGGAGAGTATCTAACAACATATAAGAATAACCAATTTGTTTTGCGTCAATTATTATTTTCTGCACCAGTAGTTTACCGATATTTTTTTCTCTAAATTGTGGTCTTACATAAAGACGTTTCATTTCACAGTTCCGTTCATCTATTTTTTTTAATCCTATACAACCTGCAGCTTCTCCATTACAACAAGCCAAATATAATCTTCCATAAGGCATACCATATTTTTCTTTTAAATGATTTATTTCCTTTTCATAATGCTGAATATCAAGATAATTTTGAAATGAGCGATCATTAGTTATCAGCATATTGGTGTATTCCGAAAATAGATTGTTTATTTCCTGTGTATGATTATAAGCTAAAACAATTTCAATATTCATTAGACCGCCTCCTAAGTTAAAATTTACTTTTTGTCATATTTACGCAAAATATTTTCAATCAATATCATTGCTTCGCATAATTTATCACACTCTTTTTTATCCATATTTTTTAGTTTTTCAGAAATTTGTTGATCGCCGTTTTGGTCTATTTGTTTTGCTTCTTCTTTTCCTGTATTTGTTAAATACAATTTTTTAATTCCTTTGCTTCCCAAAATAAGTTTTCTTGTTAAAACTCCTTTTTTTTCAAGCTTTGCAATAATCCTGCTTACATAACTTTTGTCCATGTTTAAATGCTCGCATATTTCTGTGGCATTTATTCCTGGGTTCCTATATATTTCAAATAGCGCTCTCGATTCAGGCCATGAAAAACTTGTCCCGAGATAGTCCTTATTCATAACATCTAACCACACCGTATAGTATCGGTTAAATTGTCGTATCTTTTTTATGATATCTTCATCCAAGGTTTTACCTCCTCTATATGAGTTGATTTTGTCAACTCATATTATAGGTCAATGTGTTGAAAAAGTCAACGCATCTTTGTTTTATAGGGCGGGAATGTCACCAGGGATGAGAAAAAGCTGATCATTTCAATCAGTTCTTTTCGTCCGATTTATTCTGTGTTATAATCTTGACAGGGAACTTTGTGCAGCAAGTTGTAATTTGTCTAAATCAATCAAGCCAAACGCTTTACCGATAACGAAAGCGCTTATGACGCGGCAATCACAGCAAATAAGAAAGGAGCAGACTGACTATGGAAGAAAAGATCATGTTGCCGATACACAGTAGTATCTGCATCAAAACAGACAAGACAATCTACATTGATCCGTACCGGAGCGAGGGTGACAGCCATGACGCGGACATAATTTATATCACCCACGAGCATTACGATCATTTTTCACCGGAGGATATCGAGAAGGTGAGAAAAGAGGATACGGTGTATGTGCTGCCAGAGAGTATGCGGAAAGCAGCGCAGGATCTTCGGGCGAAAGAGGGAAATGTGGTGTTAGTGAAGGCGGGAGAAAAGACGGAGATTGCCGGTGTTCCCACGGAGACGGTGGCGGCTTACAATCACGTCAAGCCTTTTCATCCCAAGAATAAAGGCTGGGTCGGCTACATCCTCACGATAGAGGGAGAGCGCATTTACATTGCGGGAGATACCGACAGCAACGAGGAGAATCGTCAGGTAAAATGTGATATCGCCATTGTGCCGGTGGGCGGTTTCTACACGATGGATGCCAAGAAGGCAGCCGAGCTTGTCAACAGTATCAAACCCAAGATCGCGATCCCGTCACACTACGGAAGCGCGGTGGGGAAAGCGGAGGATGGGGATACTTTCTGCAAGTATGTGGATTCGGATATTAAAGTGATCAAGAAAATCAAGCTATGAGGGAAAAAGGATGTCGTTTACTTTTCATGGAACCTATTTTACATACAAGGATCAACAGATTCCGTTAAGCAGTACCAGTCTTTTGCTGGACGGACGAATGTGCGACGCCGAGCTGGAAGGGCATCCGTATGTATATAACGACTTGAAAAAGGCGGTCAAGGCGATCGGGGAGGGCGATCTAAGTAGCACGGTTACGGTCTATATCGCCCCTTATGTATATTGGGTTCACGATCCTGACGGGACGGATGTGGCGCAGAGAGAGGAGGGGTATGACGCGCCCTACGGCATGGTGATACGCTGTGATTCTCTGAAGCTTGTGGGACTTTCTGAAAAGCCGGATCAAGTGGTGCTCGCCGGAAACCGCGGTATGTCGCACGGGGCGATCGGCAATTATACGCTGTTCTTTTTTCAGGTGAGAGATCTGGAAGTGAAAAATCTTACGATGGGAAACTATTGCAGCATCGATTTAGATTATGATCTTAACCCTGAATTGAGCCGCAAAAAGAGGACGGCGACAATCACGCAGGCACAGTTGGCAAAGCAGTCGGGGGATAAGTTGTCTGCGAGAAACTGCCGTTTTGTCAGTCGTCTGAATCTCTTTCCCATATCCGGCGGAAGGCGGTGTCTGTATGAGAACTGCCATTTTGAGAGCACGGACGATGCCTTGAACGGAAGAGCGGTCTATGTGGGATGTGATTTTGATTTTTACGGGAACAGACCGCTGTACGATGCGCAGGGTTCGGGAGCGGTCTTTTTGGGTTGTCGGTTTCGAGGCTGTGTGAAGGAGCACAGTATCGAGCAGATGCAGTATTTTACCAAGGAAGGCGGGCCCGTGACGGTAGTGGACTGTGAATATCTGGAGGAGGCCGGTATGCTGAGGGGGATCGCGTGGACAAAATATCCGAGTCCTTCTTTAAAGTGTTACCAATATCACATGCGCTACAATGGAAAGCCGGTCGTGGTCGGAGGCGAGGATGCCGCAGAGACGGTCTGTCTGGATAACCGCGAGCTTTTGGGCGGATACCGTCTGGAGACGGAAGGAAAAGTCGTCTACAATACCTATAATCTGCTGCGGGGAGAGGATGACTGGGACCCCATGGGGGTGAAGGAGGCTGCCCTGCGGGCGGGCAAAGGCCAAATGGCGACGCTGCTTACCGTGGAGACTTCCGCGGGGGAGATCATCTCCGGCGAAGAAAGCGCCATCCTACAGGCGAGGGCGTACTATTTTTATGGGGAGCAAAAGCAGGATGTGCGGATCAATTTTGTGCTGGAAGAGGCGGACAGGCCCTATGTGAGGCTGACAGACCGCGGAGACGGGAGCTGTCTGGCGGAAGGTACGAATGAGGAAGATGGTAAGCGGAGCGTAGTGATCCGCGCCCTCACGCCGGAAGGTTTAGAGGGAGCGGTGACGCTTGTGATACACCCGCAGTCGGTTGACGCGCCTGTATTTGAGAAAAGGCCTGCGGTGGTGTCCGCGGGAAATGGGAGGTATCGGGTGGATTATGAACTGACGCCAAAGGTCTGTGCAGATCGCTCGATTATTTCCTGGTATCGCTGCGACAATGCGGAGGGGAGAGATGCCGTTTTGGTGGCGGTCTCCCGCGCGGAGCAGCCTATGTGGGAGTATATTCTGACGCGGGGAGATGTGGGGTATTATCTGATGGCGCAGGTGCGGCCCAGGCGGGCCCGCAGCAGAGAGGGCGAGTCTGCGGTGGCGGTTTCCGGACAGCGGATTACGCTGGGAGAGTTGGATGTCAAATGGCAGTCGGAGAGAGAACGATCACTGGTCACGGACTTTAGCACTCTGTCCACCGCATTTCAGGGGCGCGTCCTGCCAGGGTTCTGGACGGTGGATGTCTATCGGCCGGATGCGGACGGCCCCGTCACATGGGGTGGAACGGCAAGCGGCAGCGATGAGGAACCCTGGAAGTATGGCAAGACGGGAAACGGCAGTGTCGGCCTGGGGTTGTACCAAAGTGTGTTGGGAGCCAGACTTTTGTATACGCCGGTGGAAGGCGTATATGGGGATATGGAGCTGCGGCTTAAAGTGGATCCCGCCAAGACGGCAGGCCAGGGATTTGGATGTGCCGGTCAGTATATGGATGTCTGCATCAAATTTGACACCATCTCTCTGACTGGGTATGGCGTGCGGATCATACGAACCACGGAAGCCTCAGACGGTGTTCGGTTTGTGCCGGTGTGTTATGACCACGGCGCGATCCGCGAGCTGAGCGAAGGGGTCTTGACTTCCTGTTATATCACCGGATGCGAGATCACGCTGGCGGCAAAGGGGAGACTTTTGACCATCCACGGGGATTCGGAGGTGATCAAAGGAACCAGGGGAAAGCCTCAATATGCGTCCGCTGTGGATTTGACGGTTGCAATAGAGGAAAATTCGTTTGGAGGCATTGCTATCTGGCATAGAGGATCTCCCGGCACGGGCGGCTGGCAGAATACCACGATGCTGCATACGCTGGAAGTAAAATGGTAACATTTCAGCCATGCAGAAATGAATGTACAAATTGCCCGTGGGAGCTTGCTCACTAAGGGCAACTTGCACATTCATTTCTATAGGGCGGACGCCCGACATGAATAATTTGCCAGCCAGTCCGTAGATCCTTTGTATATAATGTATATCCTGGCAAATTATGAATGGCATGGCTGAACTGTTACATAAAATGGGACGGCTGATATGGAAAAGTTTGAAAAACCGATCAGAGTATGATAGAATAAAGCGATGAACACAACTAAGGAGGTTGTAATATGCCACAGAGAACTGATATTCATAAAGTATTGATCATTGGATCCGGCCCCATCATCATCGGCCAGGCCTGCGAATTTGACTACTCCGGCACCCAGGCGTGTAAGGCTTTGAAAAAGCTGGGTTACGAGATTATTCTGGTAAATTCCAATCCGGCCACGATCATGACGGATCCCGAGATGGCGGATGTCACTTATATCGAACCGCTCAACAAGGAGCGGCTGGAACAGATCATTGTAAAGGAGCGCCCTGACGCGCTGCTGCCGAATCTGGGCGGGCAGTCGGGACTCAATCTCTGTGCGGAATTGTCGAGCGCGGGTATTTTGGACAAATATAACGTAAAGGTGATCGGCGTGCAGGTGGACGCTATTGAGCGCGGCGAGGATCGGATTGAATTTAAAAATGCCATGAATGATCTGGGCATTGAGATGGCAAAGAGCGAGGTAGCCTACACGGTGGAGGAGGCTCTCAAGATCGCCGATGGACTGGGATATCCGGTGGTGCTGCGTCCCGCTTATACCATGGGCGGCGCAGGCGGCGGTCTGGTGTACAATAAGGAGGAGCTGCGCACGGTCTGCGCCAGAGGGTTGCAAGCCAGTCTGGTGGGACAGGTTTTGGTGGAAGAGTCCATTTTGGGTTGGGAGGAGCTTGAACTGGAAGTGGTGCGCGACGCGGACGGCAATATGATCACGGTCTGCTTTATTGAGAATATCGATCCCATGGGTGTGCATACGGGAGATTCTTTCTGTGCGGCTCCCATGCTCACGATTTCCGAAGAACTGCAAAAAAGGCTGCAGGAGCAGGCATACCGCATTGTGGAGTCCGTGCAGGTCATCGGCGGCACCAATGTGCAGTTTGCCCATGATCCTGTCAGCGACCGGATCATTGTGATAGAGATCAATCCCAGGACTTCTCGTTCTTCCGCGCTGGCGTCCAAGGCCACCGGTTTTCCCATCGCATTGGTCAGCGCCATGTTGGCTTCCGGACTGACGTTAAAAGATATTCCCTGTGGAAAGTACGGCACTTTGGACAAGTATGTGCCGGACGGCGATTATGTGGTGATCAAGTTTGCCCGCTGGGCATTTGAGAAGTTTAAGGGTGTGGAAGATAAGCTGGGCACGCAGATGCGGGCCGTGGGCGAGGTCATGAGCATCGGCAAAAACTACAAGGAGGCGTTCCAGAAGGCCATCCGTTCTCTGGAGACAGGGCGCTATGGTCTGGGTCAGATCTCCAAGCTGGAGGAAAAGACAAAAGAGCAGCTTTTGCAGATGTTGGCCACGCCCTCCAGCGAGCGGCATTTTGCCATGTATGAGGCGCTGAAAAAAGGCGCTGCCGTGGAAGAACTCCATGAGATCACTCATGTGAAGACCTGGTTTATTGAGCAGATGCAGGAATTGGTCAGGGAGGAGATGGCGCTTTTGAACTGCAGGGGGGCGCTTCCTGCTGACGAGCTGTTGATCCAAGCCAAAAAGGATGGTTTTTCCGACAAATATTTGAGTATCCTGCTGAACGTTTCGGAACAGGAGATCCGCGACCATCGTATCGCTTTGGGGGTGGAGGAAGCCTGGGAGGGCGTTCATGTGAGCGGTACGCCGGACAGCGCTTATTATTATTCCACTTATAACGCCGACGACAAAAATCCTATCCGCACCGACAAACCCAAAGTGATGATCTTAGGCGGCGGCCCCAACCGCATCGGGCAGGGCATAGAATTTGACTATTGCTGTGTACATGCGTCTATGGCGTTGAAGAAGCTGGGGTTTGAGACCATCATTGTGAACTGTAATCCCGAGACGGTCTCCACGGATTATGATACTTCCGACAAGCTCTATTTTGAACCCCTGACATTGGAGGATGTACTGAGTATCTATAAAAAGGAGCAGCCGGTGGGCGTGATCGCTCAGTTTGGCGGGCAGACGCCGTTAAACTTGGCGGCGGATCTGGAGAAAAACGGTGTGCGGATTCTGGGCACCGCGCCCGCTGTGATCGATCTGGCGGAGGACAGAGACCTGTTTCGAGCGATGATGGACAAGCTGGAAATTCCCATGCCGGAATCGGGCATGGCCACCACGGTGGAGGAGGCTTTGGAGATCGCCCACGGTATCGGTTATCCCGTGATGGTGCGCCCCTCTTATGTGCTGGGCGGCCGCGGTATGGAAGTGGTGTACGACGATGAGAATCTGACCGATTATATGCAGGCGGCGGTGGGCGTGACGCCGGACAGACCGATCTTGATCGACCGGTTTTTGAATCATGCCACCGAGTGCGAGGCGGATGCCATCAGCGACGGCGCACACGCATTTGTGCCCGCTGTCATGGAACATATCGAGCTGGCGGGAGTCCATTCCGGCGACTCTGCCTGTATCATTCCCTCCAGGCATATCTCGAAGGAGAATGTGGGGACGATCAAGGAATATACCCGCAAGATTGCGGAGGAGATGCATGTACAGGGGTTGATGAATATGCAGTATGCCATTGAAAACGGCAAGGTGTATGTGCTGGAGGCCAATCCCAGGGCGTCCCGCACCGTGCCCCTGGTCTCCAAGGTGTGCAACATTCGTATGGTTCCTCTTGCCACCGAGATCATCACAGGGGATATCACAGGAAGACCTTCTCCTGTCCCAGGCTTGAAGGAGCAGCACATTCCCTACTATGGCGTGAAGGAAGCAGTATTTCCCTTCAATATGTTCCAGGAGGTGGATCCCGTGCTGGGGCCTGAGATGCGCTCCACCGGAGAAGTGCTGGGACTTTCCGCCTCGGTGGGCGAGGCGTTCTTTAAGGCGCAGGAGGCGACGCAGACCAAGCTGCCTTTGAGCGGCACAGTGCTGATCAGTGTTAACCGTAAGGATAAGGACGAAGTGGTGGAAGTGGGAAAGGCTTTCCAAGAAGCCGGTTTTCGGATACTGGCTACCGGTAAGACCTGTGAATTGCTGAGAGAGGCGGGCGTTTCCGCGGAGCTGGTGAAGAAGCTTTACGAGGGAAGGCCCAATGTGCTGGATCTGATCACCAACGGGGAGATCGACCTGATCATCAATTCCCCTGTGGGAAGCGACAGTGTGCATGATGACAGCTATTTGAGAAAGGCTGCCATCAAGGCGAAGATTCCCTATATGACCACGATCGCCGCTGCCAAGGCCACTGCGGAGGGGATTTTGTATATGCAGAAGTCGGGGAGAGGGGAGGTACACTCCCTGCAGATGCTTCATGCGCAGATTAAAGAGGTTTAAGTAAGTAGGTGCCAGCGGGGCCAAATGATTTGGGACAGCCGAGTTTCGGTTGGGCGTTTTCTAACAGCGCTGAATTAGGTTATTGTAGCTTACGGGTCGGTTTCAACGGGCATCCGTGCCCGATGAAACCTGAAAAGCACATCCGTGTGCTTTTCCCCCTATTAGCCGTAACCGCGCTGTAAGAAAACGCTCCAACCTGCACAAGGCTGTCCCAAATTATTTGGCCCCGCTGGCACGTTTCCCTTACTCTTGCGGCATGTCACTTGCTCTGTTGGGTTGTCACTTGCTCTGTTGGGTTGTCACTTGCTCTGTTGGGATGTGTCGCTTGCAGGGCACTCTGGGAAAGTCAGTCTTTTTTAAAATTCGTTTCCCGGGAACTTGGGAATACCGTCAAATCCTGGTTTCAAGTCTTCATCCGTGGGGATGTAATCGTTCATTTCTCCGTTGTTGTATTTTTCGTAAGCTACCATATCGAAATATCCTGTGCCGGTCAGGCCGAACACGATGGTCTTTTCCTCGCCGGTTTCTTTGCATTTTAGAGCCTCGTCTATGGCGACTCGGATCGCGTGGCTGCTCTCGGGAGCGGGAAGGATTCCTTCCACTCTTGCAAACTGGGTGGCAGCGTCAAACACGGCTGTCTGCTCCACACTGGTGGCTTCTATGATGCCGTCGTGGTAGAGCTGGGACAGGATGGGACTCATGCCGTGGTAGCGGAGTCCGCCCGCGTGGTTGGCGGAAGGGATGAAGCCGCTGCCTAAGGTGTACATTTTGGCGAGCGGGCAGACCTTTCCGGTGTCGCAGAAGTCATAGGCGAACACGCCGCGGGTGAAGCTGGGACAGGAAGCGGGTTCCACCGCGATGATTCGGTAATTTTTCTCCCCGCGGAGAATCTCTCCGGCGAAGGGGGAGATGAGTCCGCCCAGATTGGAGCCGCCGCCGGCACATCCGATGATGATGTCGGGCACAATGTCATATTTGTCCAGAGCGGCCTTGGTCTCAAGACCGATGACTGTCTGGTGCAGCAACACCTGATTGAGTACGCTGCCCAAAACATAGCGGTAGCCTTCTCTGGTAGCTTCCGCCTCAACTGCCTCCGAGATGGCGCAGCCAAGGCTTCCGGTAGTGTCGGGATGCTCCGCTAAGATTTTTCTTCCCACTTCGGTGGTGGTGCTGGGGGAAGGAGTGACAGTGGCGCCGTAAGTCCGCATAACTTCGCGCCGGAAGGGCTTTTGCTCATAGGAGACTTTTACCATATACACAAGGCAATCCAGGTCGAAGTAGGAGCAGGCCATGGAGAGTGCGGTGCCCCACTGGCCGGCGCCAGTCTCGGTGGTAACGCCCTTAAGTCCCTGCTTTTTGGCGTAATATGCCTGGGCGATAGCGGAGTTGAGCTTGTGGCTTCCGCTAGTGTTGTTGCCCTCGAATTTGTAGTAGATCTTGGCCGGTGTCTGTAGCTTTTCCTCCAGGCAGTAGGCTCTCACGAGGGGAGAGGGACGGTACATTTTGTAGAAGTCCTGAATCTCCTGCGGGATGGGAATGTAGGCGTTGGTATTGTCCAACTCCTGCGCCACCAGCTCGTCGCAGAACACGCCTTTCAACTCGTCGGCGGTCATAGGCTGCAGAGTCCCCGGATTCAACAGCGGCGCGGGTTTGTTTTTCATATCGGCACGCAGATTGTACCAGGATGTGGGGATTTCGCTCTCCCCCAGATAAATTTTATACGGGATCTTGTTCTTGTCGCTCATATTTCCTCTCATTCTGCCGCATGGGCGGCTATTTTGATAGGGCGGGGATGACCGCCGCCAATTTTTACCAAAATTATCTTATCATAGAAATGGGAAAGACGCAATTTGAATTTGTGCCAATAAGTGCAGAAGATTAACAATCAATAATGAAAACATTGTGTATGTCAATGGTTTTCCATATTACAATTTCAGGGAATACGGCATTAATAGCAGAGAGATTATAACAGGTTATGCGCTGGCGGTAGTCATAAAATCATTTGCGATAAGCGCTATATTATTGGAGATGCATTTGGCTTTTCATTTTGATTAGATAAGTTTTTTCAAATACATTTGTCAAGCGGAAATTTCAGATTCCCTCTTGACAACCACTTGATCTCAGTGCAAACTTTATAAAAAGCAATTTTTTTGAAGAAAAATGATCTGGGAAGACGGAGGAAACTAAAAGTGACTATTACAATAAATATTTATTATAGCGGCGTGAATGGGAGTGCAAAGAAATTTGCAGAAGAAATGATTGCAAGCGGAGTTGTCAGTGACATTCGTGCAGAGGATGGAAATATCAGATATGAATATTTTTTTCCAATGGACGATGAAGAAACCGTGCTTTTGATTGACAGTTGGAGAGATCAACATGCAATAGACGTTCATCATGCCTCACCTATGATGGTGAAAATTGTAGAACTGCGAGAAAAGTATGATCTGCATATGAAAGTAGAGCGTTATGTGTCAGATGACAGCGGAGCTTTTGCGGCGGATAAGGTATTCATAAAAGAGTAAGTTGCTTTTTTGAAAGAAGGAAGCGATGGAGAGAAAGCGTGATAAAGTTAGTTTACAAGTTTGTAAGGAGGAGATTATGGCTGTTTCAAATATCAAAGTAACATTTCCCTGCGACATAAAGAAAGTTTGGGATATTGTGACTTCTTTGGACAATTACGCATGGAGAAGTGATTTAAGTAAAATTACCTGTTTGAATGATAAGCAATTTATAGAATATACAAAGGATGGTTTTCCGACAACGTTTACGATCACCTGCAAAGAAGAGTGCAAGCGTTGGGAATTTGATATGGAAAATAATAATATGAAGGGACATTGGACAGGCGTATTTTCCTTTCATAACGAGTTGACAACGATTGATTTTACCGAAGAGGTCACAGCCAAAAAATTAGTTATGAAACCCTTTGTCGGGATATATTTAAAAAGGCAACAGGCGGCATATGTTCGCGATTTAAGAAAGGCATTACTATGACGAAAAGACAAAGAGCACTGGAAGTGATTGAAAGACTAAAGAAAGAGTATCCGGCTTCCGATTGCACGCTGGAATACGATCAGGCGTGGAAACTGTTGGTGAGCGTGCGCCTTGCCGCCCAGTGTACGGACGCGCGGGTGAATGTGGTGGTGGAAAAGCTGTATGAAAAGTTCCCTGATGTGGAGGCATTGGCGGCGGCTCCTGTAGAGGAGATTGAAAGAATTGTCCATCCCTGCGGCCTGGGGAACAGCAAAGCCAGAGACATCAGCGCATGTATGAAGGTTCTGCGGGATGAGTACGGCGGGAAGGTGCCGGAGGACTTTGACAAGCTCTTAGCTCTTCCCGGTGTGGGAAGAAAGAGTGCGAACTTGATTATGGGAGATGTATTCGGCAAGCCAGCGATCGTGACGGATACCCATTGTATCCGCTTGACCAATCGGATTGGTCTGGTGGATGGCATCAAGGAACCGGCCAAGGTGGAGAGAGAGTTGTGGAAACTGATCCCGCCCGAGGAGGGGAACGCCTTTTGTCATAGGTTGGTGGATCACGGCAGAGCAGTGTGCACGGCCCGTACCACCCCTTATTGCGATCAATGTTGTTTGCAGGATGTGTGTAAAAAAGTAGGAGTGTAGGCAGTCTGTCGAAACGAGGTGCACCATGAGAACAGAGAAGGAAGTGTATGACCTTATTTTAGGGATTGCGCAAAAGGATGCTAGAATTAAGGCTGTCTATATGAATGGTTCCAGAACCAATCAAAATGTTCCCAAGGATATTTTTCAAGATTACGATATTGTGTATGTGGTGGAAGAGACGAAAAGCTTTATAGAGGACAAGGACTGGATCAGGATTTTCGGTGAAATTCTTTATATGCAGTATCCCGATGAAAACCCCTTTTACCCCAGTGACAAGGAAAATTCGTATGGATGGCTGATGCAATTTACAGATGGAATCCGAATTGATTTAACGGTGCAGTCTGTAAATTACGCGATACATCACATTCAAGATGACAAACTTTGCAGGAGCTTGTTGGATAAAGAAAAGATATTGCCCGAAATGGAAGCGGCGACGGATCGCCAGTATTGGGTGAAAAAACCTACGAAAGAGCAATATCTGGCAGTTTGCAATGAATTTTGGTGGTGCACCAATAACATTGCAAAAGGTTTGTGGCGGAAGGAAATTACCTATGTGCAGGATATGGCAAACGATCCTGTGAGAAAACAGCTCATTGCCATGTTGAATTGGAAAGTGGGTATTTTGACGGGATGGACGGTCAGCACGGGAAAATCATCAAAATACTTGTATCGATGGCTTCCCGAGGAGGAGTGGCAAAAGTTTCTGGCAACTTATTTTGATGGCGATATCGATCATGCCTGGCAGGCGGTTTTTGACATGTGCGAATTGTTTGAAGCGGTGGCGCAATATGTCGGGGAACAGATGGGATGGGAGTACAATAAAGAAGAGGGAAGAGCGGCCAGATCGTTTTTAAAGTATGTAAGGCAGATGCTTTTTAGTGTTGAAAGCATATTTAAACTATAGTATAATCAGTTTCATACAAAGGTTAAAGTACCGCAAAAATATTTCTGGGAGGAAGGTATATGAAATCGATCAAGACAAAACTTACGTTATGCATTTTGTTGTGTACTTTTTTGGCGGCGACGATTACTGAGATGGTCTCTCTCAGCGTGACCAAGCAGGCGACACAGGACTATGCTGAGCAGACCATGGAGATGGAAGCGAGGAACAAGACCATAGAGTTGAATGGCTGGATCGCATGTGTGGAACAGTCCGTTGACACTTTGAGCGATTTTGTGATGAACGAAATGGATGTCAACGCTTTTTTTAAGGATAAAGCTTATGCGGATAAGTTTACGGAGCAGTTGACGACAATCGTGGAAGATTTTGCGATACATACAGACGGTGCAATCACCGCTTATATCCGTTACAATCCCGATTATTCTAATCCAACCTCCGGCATTTTTTTGATGCGTGATTCCCTGGATGCGGATTTTTATACGGTGGAACCCACCGATTTTTCCATGTATGAGCCCACGGATCTTGCGCATGTGGGATGGTATTATATTCCGGTTGAGAATAAGGCGCCGCTCTGGATGTCCCCCTATTTAAATGAAAATGTCAATGTATACATGATCTCTTATGTAGTGCCGCTCTATGCGGAGGATGGCACATCTATCGGTATCATCGGCATGGACATTGACTTTAACCAGGTTACGAACATGGTGGATGCGGTGAGTATCTACGATACGGGTTATGCTTTTTTGACGGATGCGGACGGTGCAATCATGTATCACAGAGATCTGGATTTTGGGCAGGATCTTGGTGCAATGGGCGGTGCGATAGGAGAGGTCGCTTCAAAGATTGCCTCCGGCGAAGGGGAAAATTCGCTTCTTGGCTATACTTACAACAATGTAAAAAAACATCTTGTCTATACGTCACTGAATAATCAGATGAATTTTGTGCTGACAGCTCCGGACAGCGAGATCAACGCCACCACAAATACCTTGGTCATAAAGGCAAGTACGGGAGGTTTTGCGGCGATCGTAGTCGCGGTAATCATTGGTCTGGTGATCAGTCTGCTTATTGCGAAACCCATTATGGCGCTCACGGAAGTGATAGACAGGACGGCGAGATTTGATTTTACGCCGACCAAGAATGGGAAACTGTTGCTGCGTTACAAAGATGAGATCGGACAGATGGCAGCCAAGGTCCATGAGATGCGGAGCGCGCTGCGGGAGATGATCGGTGAGATCAATAGTGCGGAAGGCACGATCCGGTCAAGCGTTGACGATTTGGATCGCATCATGACAGACAATAGTTCGCGTTCCCAGGATAATTCTGCGGCTACACAGGAGATGGCGGCAGGGATTGAGATGGCTGCCAAAAATACCGCGCAGATTGCGGACAATATAGAAAGCGCAAAGCATAATGCGGAAAGCATTTATGCCTTGACGGAGGATGGCAGGGCAAAATCGGATCAGATTCTCGACAGGGCGGAAAAAATCATGCAGGAATCCGAAGATTCCAGCAATCAGGCGGTCAAGATGTATGAGGAGATCAAAGAAAGATCCAACAAGGCCATCGAGCAGTCCAAGGCGACAGAAAAGATCAACGAGCTGACAGAGTCGATCAAGAGCATTTCCAATCAGACAGGTCTGCTTTCGCTGAATGCCAATATCGAGGCCGCAAGAGCAGGCGAGGCCGGAAGAGGATTTGCGGTGGTGGCTACAGAGATCGGTTCTCTTGCAACACAGACATCCAAGGCCGTGGATGACATCAATGAGATTGTCGGCGCGGTAAATATCGCGGTCAAAAATATGACAGAATGTATGAATACCATGATTCACTTTTTGGAGACGAGAGTCATTTCCGATTATGACACCTTTAAGAAATCAAGCGAGCAGTACCATGAAGATTCGGTTGCTTATATGGACTTGATGAGTCAGATCAAGGGTGCGATTGAGGAACTTGACCGTTACATTGCCGACATTGTGACGTCGGTGGATGATATCAATACCACTATGAATCAATCGACGGAAGGCATCAATGTCATTGCGGAGAAATCCTCTAAGGTGGTGGAGAGCACTCTGGAAGGTTATGAGAGATTAAATGAAAGCAAGCGGTCGGTAGAAGCGCTTGAAGGGATTACTTCCAGGTTTAAGCTGGGGTAGAGAAGGCCCCGTTAAATGCCGGCATGTTGCCGATATGATACATAGGAGTGCTCGATCTGCCATATACAATGGCAGATCGACATTCCCTGGAACAAGGTATCCTGACGGTAAGAGACTGGAACAAATTAAGGCGGCGGATGGAATCGCGATCTGTTCAGCTATCGATAGACACTTGTGTCTGATCCGGTGTATCCAAAGCCGTAAAGTCCACTTCCCACACCCGTTTTCTGCATGCGGATATTTGTACGGGGCCGGTCTTATGCCATTCTATCTGCTCAACGAAAACCGGCAATACCACCTGCACCTTATGAGGTCTAAACGGGGTAATCGTGCAGGCAAATTTTTGGTTCCATCGGTTCCATTTCATGTCTAAAAGACCATCCGTATATCGGAAATTTTTGACCTCGCCTATATACAATCTCTCTTCCAGCGCCGGAAGAAGGGCGATGTACCCCTCAGATACATACAAGATCATTTCCTGCACGGCATTTACATAACCCATGATGGCATCGAGCTGCACGGGGGCCGGATCTGTGCTCAGGGAAATATTCATTTCCCGCCAGTCGTTGTGCAGGGTGAAAAAATTATTCAGCAGAGAACTTCTTGCCATATTGTCAAGACATTCCATGGCTGCCTCTCCATTGCGGAATCTGGCATAGATAGCGGCCATGTGGGCCATGGACCAGCCGGTCTGGGCATCAATTTTCCGCAGGCTGACGGCTTTTTCATAGGGTTTGACCTGTTCCGGATCCTTTTCGGCATACAGTTCATATCCCGGAAATACCGGATAGATATGTGACAAATGCCTGTGTTCGTATCTGTCCTCAAAAATATCTTCCTGCCATTCTTTCACAGCACCCTCTTCATTGCTTTTGAAATCCGGTATGGCTTTCAGAATCCGATTCCACTTGTCAACGCGTTCCTGGGAAAAAGGACTTTCTTCCCAAATTTCATTGACGGCAAGCATATTGGTAAAAAATTCTTTTAAAATAGATAAGTCTATGGTAGAGTTGACGGTAGTAGGCATAGGATGCGCCATCTGTTTTCCCTCTGGGGGCATGAAATTTGACGGCGTATTTTCCGGGGATACGCTGGGATAAAATTTTATTTTTTCGCCTCCATTGTCATCTGGAACAAATTGAACAAACGCTTCGTAAAATGCCGCCACGCCATCCATATATGGCAGCATAATTTCGCGGGCGTACACCAAATCTTTTGTATAGAGAAAATACTGAAAATAATGTTGTGCGAGCCAACCTGCCGCGCCTACCCAGTTGATGATGACAGGGACGATCTGTGTCGGTGAAGAGACACCGGGCGTGGTTCCCGCCGTTATGTAGATCCCGTCAATCCCATACAATTTCCGTGCATTTTCTTTAAATGCCGGAATTTTGTCATTCATATATTGGAAAACCGCTCTGTTATATTCTAATAAATTGCCTGTCAGACTGTGCCAGTAAATCATCTGGAGGTTTTCGTTTGCCATATTATGACACCACTGAAGCTGATATCCGCCTCCCCACAGACCATACAGAGGAAAAGGGTTTGAGGTGGGACTGCTGCCGCAAATAAATAAATATCTTCCAAAATGCCACAATTTTTCAATCAATTCCGCAGACTGTTTTTCTGAAAATGCTTCCATTGTCAGTTCTTCATTGAAGCTGCTCCAGCTTTCCGAAGGCTCCTGATCTCCCAAATGCAATTCGGCACTGTGATACAGTTGTCTGTGCAGCGGCACACTTTCCGCAAGCATCTCCTCATAACTTTTTGTCTGATTCTTTAGTCTGTCATGTAGTTTCTGCCATGCTTCTTTTTTTGGTTCATCCACATACAGGCATATCGTGACCAAGATCAGGCTGGCGGCTTTTGCCTTGATTTTATTTTCAAATGGTTCGAGTTTTCCTTCTGTCACAGAGATTCGCGCCACCGCGCCGAAATCTGTATTTTCACCGTTGCCTTTTACTCTGCTTGCGTTAAAGTATAAATATGCCGTGTGTTCGTCCTCACAGACCGCTTCTGTCTGAGCCGTCTCCCAGACAGCTTCTATTGCGGGAGTTGGCGTCTCTCCTGTGTTGTGATAAGCGTTTAGCTCCAGTTTATAATCGAGCAAATCTTTGGAGTTTTCAGCGTTTTTTGCCCAAATCCGATAGACTGCCATATCCACCGCTCTGGATACGAATACTTCTCGGTGCATTTGGATATGGGCGTCCGTCCATTGCTGGCTGGCAACAGCCTGATCTAAATCAAGTTGGCGCAAAAAAGAACGGAATCCCTTGATAGGAGATTGCTCCACGGTCAGACAGGCCACCGGTATATGCGCTTCCAATCGGGCGGTATAGCCTTTTTGCTTCAATGCGTTTACAATTTCCCAGCTTGCCTCACGAAAGTTCCCTTCGTCCATTTTCCGGCGCTGCCTTAGAAATGCCTCATGTACATCCGGAACCTCGCTTTCCAGACCGTTGTACCACAGATCATGGCGTACTAGCTGTAAAATTTCTTTTTTGGCGCCGCCGTACAGGTTTACCCCTGTTTTTCCATTGCCTGTCGCCAAGCCTTCTCTCCATAAATCATGCCACCAGGATGAAGGGTACTTCATTTTTAAAATATGTTTCATGGTGATCTCCCTTTCTTTGTCGGCGTATTTTTCATGCTATTAGAGCATAGGACATTGCTTTTCTCTTTACTACAATAACATATTTTCTTATGTTATGTCACCATTTTCATGTTTGTTCGCCCGTTACTTTTCACACCCAATGCCAGTATACCAGTGCCAGCGGGGCGAACAGTTCTAGAACGCCCGACCGAAACTCGGCTGTTCCAGAACTGTTCACCCCGCTGGCACGTAACTTGCCGGCTGCCCTGCAAAAAGTAACGTTTGCCTTGACTGCTTAAAATCTTTTCCATTCAGTCCATTGACAAAGCAAAAAACATATGTATAATTGTTGTTATATAATGACAATTATTTTTAGGAGGAAGATCACATGCCGCCTAGAGCGAAAATCACAAAAGAGATGGTGATAGACGCGGCTTTTGAGGTCGCAAGAGCCGAGGGCGTGGAAAGTATCAACGCAAGGACCGTTTCCCAAAAGCTAGGTTGTTCCACGCAGCCTGTCATGTACCATTTTGCAACAATTGAGGAATTGAAAAGGGCCGCTTACGAAAAAGCAGACGATTTTCATACGGAATATTTGATGAACCTTTCAGCGGCACAGGAGGATGTCATGCTTGCGATCGGGAAAAATTATATCCGCTTTGCAGTGGAAGAACCTAATTTGTTCCGCTTTTTGTTTCAATCGGGATATGCCGTTGAAAACAGTCTGCTCGAAATGATCGATTCAGAGGGACTCGTCCCTGTTATTTCTGTCATGCAGGAGGCGATGAAAATAAGTATGGAGCAGACAAAAGAAGTTTTTGTGACGCTTGCGCTGTTTGTGCATGGATATGCCAGTATCATCGCCAACAATTCCTTAGAGTATGATGAAAAAATCATAACCACACATTTGGAGCGAGTATACACAGGTGCGATCATGCAAATTTTCAGAGAAGGAGACAAAGGATATGGAAAAGACAAGTAAAGTAAATAATAAAGTAATTGTGATCTTGGTTGTGATCATGGCAGTTTTATCATTTACAAATATCTTAAATATACAATACAACGGAGAAACCTTAAAATTAGCAGGATTATCCGTTATCATCGGGGTCATAGCATTTTTTACAACCAGAAAAACAAATGAATCAAAAGTGGAAGGGTTGGAGATCAAATCGTTTGTCAGTTCTATAAAAGATAAAAAAGCAATCTTGTTGATTTTGATGCCGATGGTTATGAATATACTGTGTTTTTCCATTGCAAGATTGTGTTTGCCGGAGTATATGGAGCATTTAAATTACAGGACAAGTTTTGTAGATGCGGCACAACTTTCCATGTTGATTTTAGAATTGGCTGTGGCGGCATTGGGGGAAGAAATCGCGTGGAGAGCATTTTTCCAAAAGCAGACTTCTAAAAGGATACCGTTTGTTCCATCGCTGCTCATTACATCAGTTCTCTTTTCGATGGGACATTTCAATTTTGGAAGTGTGATGGTTGTCTTATATGACTTGTTCTTTATTTTTATCAACTCCGTATTTTACGGTTTGCTGTTCAAAGAGACGGACAATGCATGGTGCAGCGCTTTGGCGCATTTTCTTGCGAATTTGCTGGGAATGTTTTTGTTATGAGTAGTAGTGAAAAGAGTGTCTGATTGCCTCCGGCGATTTTCACTCGCAGAAAAGAACCCTCTTGACACATCTCGTATCATTGTATACAATGATACGAGATGTGCGCTTGTATATACTGAAAAGGAGGGCCAAGACTATGAGAGAGAGCGATATTTTTACAAACCGGCCGGTGACGATGAACGAGAAGAACAATCTGTTGGAGATAGAGGAGCATATGTATATCCTGAATGATGTGGAAAAACCGAATGTGTTCCGCAATATGTTTCCTTATTCGGAGATCCCTAAGATCCCTTTTAATGATCGGATTGTGCCGCACAATATGCCGAAAGAGATCTGGATCACAGACACCACGTTTAGGGATGGGCAACAGTCCAGAGCGCCTTATACCACGGAACAGATCGTGACGATCTACGATTATCTGCACAAACTTGGCGGCCCCAACGGGATGATACGGGCGAGCGAATTTTTCCTGTACAGCAAGAAAGATCGGGATGCTGTGTACAAATGTATGGAGCGTGGGTATCAGTTCCCGGAAGTGACCAGTTGGATTCGCGCCAGCAAGGAGGACTTTAAGCTGGTGAAAGAGATCGGCATGAAGGAGACGGGTATTTTGGTGAGCTGTTCGGACTATCACATCTTTTTGAAGCTCAAGATGACGAGAAGGCAGGCTATGGAGCATTATTTAAGCGTGATCAGAGATTGTCTGGAGGAGGGGATCAGTCCCAGGTGCCATTTGGAGGATATCACAAGAGCTGATATTTACGGCTATGTGGTTCCCTTTTGTGTGGAGTTGATGAAGCTTATGGAAGAGTATCAAATCCCGATCAAGGTGAGAGCCTGTGATACGATGGGATACGGGGTAAATTATCCGGGCGCCGTGATCCCCAGGAGTGTCCAGGGGATCATCTATGCCATTCACACCCATGCGGGAGTCCCGCACGCCCTGATCGAATGGCATGGACACAATGACTTTTATAAGGCGGTGACCAATTCTACGACCGCATGGCTCTATGGCTGCGCGGGGATCAATACCTCTCTTTTCGGCATCGGCGAGAGGACGGGGAATACGCCGTTGGAGGCCATGGTGTTTGAGTATGCGCAGTTAAAGGGCGGTCTGAATGGGATGGATACCACCGTCATAACGGAGTTGGCCGAGTATTACGAGAAAGAGATCGGATATCAGATCCCGCCCAGAACGCCCTTTGTGGGAAAGAATTTTAATGTGACCAGAGCGGGCATCCATGCGGACGGGTTGTTGAAAAACGAAGAGATCTATAATATTTTTGACACGGAAAAGTTTTTGAATCGTCCCGTTTTGTGCGCGGTCTCCAACACTTCCGGACTGGCCGGCATCGCCCATTGGATCAATACTTATTATCGGCTGCGGGACGAAAAGCAGGTGGATAAAAACAGTGAGCTGGTGAAAAAACTCAAGAAATGGGTGGATCAGGAATATGAGGCCGGCCGCGTGACGGTGCTCACGGACGAGGAGCTGGTGGCCAAGATCAGGGAAATCTGTGGGGAAGCGATGCCGGATTGACTGATACGAGGGTCAAACTACTTTGGAATCAGGACAGGCAGCTTCTTCATATAATGTGGAAAGGTGAATCCCGGAGGTTTCAGGATGGAGATTTATGTAGTCAGGGCAGGGGACAGTGTGGATTCGATCGCTGCTTTGCTGGAAGTGCCTGTGAGTGAAATTATTTTTGACAATCAGTTGGTATATCCTTATGAGCTTGCTGTGGGGCAGGCTCTTTTTATTGGGAGCGCGGGAAATAGGAATCAAACCGCAGAAAGCGGGGCGGGGACGCAAAGGGAAAAGCGGGAGATTGCCGTCGCCGGATATGCCTACCCTTTTATCAACGAGTGGGTGTTGTCCCAGACACTTCCCTATCTGTCTGAGCTTCCGATATTTTCCTATGGTTTTAGTCTGGAAGGGGAGTTGATCGCGCCTCTGTGGGATGACGAGTGGATGATCAGGGAGGCGCGCGCATACGGTGTCAGGCCGGTTCTCACGCTCACGCCTTTTGGGACGGACGGTCAGTTTAACAATATGCTTATCAGTTCCGTGGTGAATAATATTTCTTACGGGGAGAATCTGGTACAAAATCTGCTTCGCGTGATGCGGGAGAAGGGATATCAGGGAGTGGATATTGATTTTGAGTATATTCTTGCATCGGATCGGGATGCTTTTACCGACTTTGTGGGACGTGTGGCGGAGCGGATGCGAGAAGAGGGTTATGTGACCTCGGTTGCGCTGGCGCCCAAGACGTCGGGGGATCAGAAGGGACTTTTGTATGAGGGGAAGGATTATGCGGCGCTGGGGGCGCGGGTGGATCATGTATTGTTGATGACATATGAATGGGGATATACATATCCCCATTCATGCTATATGTATTTTATTCCGGAACTTTCGGAAATATTTCCAACACAAAAGTAGCGTTGTGTAAACCGCCGCGCCTGTTGGGGGTATCTTTTTGGTAAGTGATTTTTTCTATGATCTCTTTCAAAATCTGATTGTTCGCATCTGCGCTGTTTGAATAGTAGGTATCCAAAAGATATTTGACTTTTGGAGCATAAGAGTCCCGTTCCATCTGTAAGCGTTTCAGTTTATCCAGTTCTTTCTTTGCCTGATCGATACTGTCAGACAGTTGGGCAATATTTTGATTCAGGGTTTGCACGCGATTTTGAAATACCTCCACAGTATACACGCCCTGCTCCAGGAAATCATATGCCTTGTCAAGCTGTGATCGCAGGCCTTTGATCTCAGATTCGGCCCGAGATATCAGAGCTTGTTTGCTTTCTATCTCAGTGGATGTCGGCGCGTTGGAAATGGGAGTATTAAGCTCGTAGGCATCCAACCACTCCTGCAAAAACAGAAGTATTTGTGACTCCACAAGAAAGATCGGACTGGACACGTTGTCACAGTAACGATTGGGGCATTTTATGGTGGAATATTTATTATGGCTGTTGGGGGCGAGGCGGGTCATCATATGCCCGCACTTCTTACAAAAAATAATGCCTGCAAAGGGGTTTTGCAGCTCCTTTGTGGCGGGCACTGTGTTCTTGCGGTTTATTTTCCGCAATTTTGCTGCCAAGTCAAAGGTAGCCTCGTCGATGATCGCGGGATGCAGTCCCTTGACGCACAGATAATCAGGATTGTTCTGGCGCAGGACGACAATCTTTCCGTTGACAGACGTCTTGACATTTTTTTGTTTGCCGAAAGACACATAACCGGCATAGGTTTTATTTTTAAGCATGTCGGAGATGGTGGCTTTGGACCAGGAAGCACCCACGGAAGGACTGACGCCCATGGAGTCTAGCCTGGAGGCGATCGCATCCGTGCCCAAATGTTGTCTGGATCCATCTGAGAGGAGCTCCCCATGACAGTACCAGTCGAATACCTGACGCACTATGTCCGCCTGATCGGGAACGATCTCCAAGGTATATCCCTTGTCGTGGGGAATTTTGACTTTGCGATAGCCATAGGGAGCTGTGCTGCAGATGAACTTCCCCTCTTTGACGGATGCGATCCTGCCGCGCTGCAGTCTGCGGTTTATGGTCTTGTACTCTCTGCGGGACATAAACAGGCCAAACTCAAAGTACTCCTCATCAAATTCGTTGTTGGGATCGTAGGTTTTGACGGGGGTGATAATCTTGGTGTTGGAATATTTAAAAGCGTCCGCAACGATGCCCTGATCTTTGGTATTGCCTCTGGCCAGACGCTCTACCTCCACCACAAGGACTCCGTCCCATTTGCCATTTTCCACGTCGGAAAGAAGCTCCTGGACTACCGGACGGGCGTCGATTGTGTCTCCGGACACTACCTCATTGTAAAATTGTGAAATGCAAATATGGTGTTTTTCGGCAAATTCCGTCAGAATACGGCGATGCCTTTTCAATGTCTCCTCCTCACCGCGCAGTTCAGCGTCGCGATCGGCGCGGCTCTTGCGGAGGTAAGCGCAATATTTTTGTGTGGGGTCGTAGATATTCTCCATTGTGATACTCCTTGCTTTTTTGATATAATTTGTTCATTAAGTGCGGACAATAAAGCCATGAAGATAATTTTCAAAATCAAGGAACATCGTGAGAAAAGGGGAATTACCATCAGGCAGCTTGCAAGGATGTCCGGTATTAGTAAGTCGCAGATATCGGCAATAGAAAGAGGGGAAACAATGCCGACGATCCTTACTCTGTGTCAACTGGCGGTAGCATTACACGCGAAGCCAGAAGAACTATATGAAATGCATAATGAGCATTGAGCGCGTTGCGACGTCGCAACGCGGTATGCTCTGTTTTGTCTTATCCCACATTTAATCTTTCCTTTAGCGCATCCTGTAACACGCGGGACAGACTCAAGCCGGCTTCCACCACCTTATCATCCATCCATTTTGGGATACTGACAGTGCGTTTTACCGCACGGCCATCCTTTATGTCGGCTCTGACCAAGTTGACAAATTCTCCTGTAGAGGTCTGGATACTTTTTAAGTCACTTGCCTGTGGAATGATTTGTTTCTTATCTGTGAGATATTCAATCCATTGGGTTAAAGCTGACTGCGCCATATACATAGCGTTTCCCAACGATTTCCCTTCGCTGATGCAACCAGGGAGATCGGGATATGCGATAGAAAAAGAACCATCCTCATTTGAATGAAAAATTGCTGGATATACATATTCTGACATAGCTAAACCTCCTTAATATATGATTGGCAAGAGGGGCCTATTTTAGCCCCGCCGCCTTTAAAATTGATCTTGCTGTGTTCTCGTTGATCTCTCGATGTCTAGGGACTTGTACTGGACGGTTTCCCTCCTTTTCGTAGATGGTATGATCTCCATCATCTCGGGCCAGTTGATATCCGACGCTTTCTAATTTTTTGATTAAGTCCCTGTGTTTCACATGACCACCTCCTCTATAGTTTTATTATATTACGTAAATTACATAATGTCAACAGGAAATACTTAATTTCCGTATTTTTTTTAAAGAAAGTGTCCTATATATAGGACGCTGTGTAAGTTATGCCTTTCTTACGTCATATTTAAGTAGAGGGGAAAATAAAAAAATAAGGAGGCGGATGGGGTATGGGAGATGAAAGGAATTGCTTAGATCAGTACCTAAAGGAGTATCAGGATGTAATTATCCACATTGTGACGGAGAGTAGCAGCATAGAATATCTTAGGGCGGTGTATACATTTGTTGTTACATACCCCGATGCCAGTAGGGAGGATTGAAAAAGACACTCCCTCGATTTCATGTGAGATCGGGGGAGTGTCGGCGGCCGGTGTTTGCAGACGCCGGCCGTTATTTTGCTATGCGAGATTCAGTTGTTCCTTCAATGCGTCCTGTAAAACTTTGGAAAGGCTGATATTCCTTTCTTCGGCCTCTTTTGCCAGCCACGCCGGAATAGACAGCATTTTCTTGACGGCCCTTGTATCGCGGCGGTATGCATCTACATCCGTAGAAACATAGGTAACGATCCCATCTTCTATATGGATGTCAGAAATATCAGAGGGAGCGGGAAGTTCATTTCCCATTTCCATTTGCGAAACAAGCCACAGTCCCAGTGCTTCCCTTGCCATTTCCATAGTTTGTTCTAGCGTGTCGCCGTTTGTAAAGCATCCGCGCAGATCCGGAAATTCCGCCCAATAACCTTCTTCTTCATGGATGATTGCAGGATATACTTTTACCATAATTTTTAACTCCTTTCCGTTTCGGTTTTGAGGGGGCGGGGTTTATTTTAACCCCGCCTGTTTCATAAGTGAGTGAAGCAAGCCTTTCTGAATGTCGGTATTGTGAACCGGGACGGAAACCGATACACCGTCTTTTTCCATGATATGATGGCTTCCGTTTACTCGGTCTAACGTCCATCCCTCTTTTTTAAGTAGCTTCACAAGTTCCTTTCCTTTCATGGCTTCCTCCTTACACTCTTATCATATTATATAATTTATATAATGTCAAGAGGAAATTATATAAATTATATAAAAATGTCATCGGGCGTAACGATAATCACAAGACACAGAAATAGCCGCCCCGGTCTGGAAAA
>JAMPHU010000053.1 GCA_023663225.1 Candidatus Gastranaerophilales bacterium | reverse complement strand
TAGCTGCTGTTGATTATGGCTCTAAAGATTATGGTGTTAACTTCTAAAGACGGGGCTGCCTCCAGTAAAGAATAATATATTTAGTATATCATAATCCACAAAAACAATCAACAAACTTAGGAAAGAACCATATTTGTCTTGACTTTTTGGCGATTTAATCATAATCTTAATATAAAGGGGCAATAGGCACAATAGAATTGAAATAAAGAGGTGTACCTATTGTATGTGTGATCATTTCTCTTGTGAAAGATTCATTCAGACGGCAGAAGAACCCTGTGGGGGATTTGGCCATCTTTGTATGTTTCTTCCGAAAGAATGTGATAAATAAATTTTTAAGGAGGTAGAGGAATTGGCAAAAAGAAGACTAATGGCATTTGCGTTATCACTCTGTATGATACTGGCTCCCATGCAGGCCAGCGCGACTGTTTCCGATGGTGACGCGATCAATGCCGGACAAGCCGTTATCAGCGATGATGCGGTAAATGCCGAACAAAACGTTATCGGCGACGATGCGGTAGACGCCGGACCAACCGTTACTGACGGCGATGCGGCGGCAATGTCCAATGAGGAACTAGGGGGGGTACCGCAAAGTACTTCTGAGGCGGGAGAGGAAACCGGTGATAAATCATTGGAAACGGTATACCTTTATGAGGACTTTGAGGATGCGACCAATTACGCGGTAGGGACGGTGATTCTGGAGGCTACCACGGCAGATGTAGGCCCTTTGACAATCGGACAGATTGCCTATAAGTCAGGAAGCCGAAATGGAAGTCTGCACAATAAAGTGACGGCTGTGGAGACTGGTGGCAGTACAGGTATTGAGATTTCCGAATCACGTTTTACGAGCAGCAACAGAGGAGTTTCCCTTACTTTCAGTGGCGTTCCGACAGTGGATGCTCTGGCGGAGGGGGAGGTTCTGGAATTTAGCATGGATTTCTCTTCTAATGCGACATTCACTTTGGCGGGATATGGAGATATTGCGCTTACAGCCCAGACACCGGAGTCAGGGATGGGTCATTTGAGTGTGGTTCTGGATCCCACGGCCGGCACAAAGAAAGTGACGATAACGGATGCGGAAGGAACTGTGCTTGACATAAAGACCGAAGAAATCGGGACAACTACAGGATTTACAGGACTTGGTTTCTATACGGAAAATACCACCGCATTGATTGATAATATCAAGATCGTCAAAAAAGCGGACAGCGTGACATATTTGTATGAGGACTTTGAGGATACGACTAATTACGCGGTAGGGACGGTGATTCTGGAGGCTACCACAGCAGATGTAGGCCCTTTGACAATCGGACAGATTGCCTATAAGTCAGGAAGCCGAAATGGAAGTCTGCACAATAAAGTGACGGCTGTGGAGACTGGTGGCAGTACAGGTATTGAGATTTCCGAATCACGTTTTACGAGCAGCAACAGAGGAGTTTCCCTTACTTTCAGTGGCGTTCCGACAGTGGATGCTCTGGCGGAGGGGGAGGTTCTGGAATTTAGCATGGATTTCTCTTCTAATGCGACATTCACTTTGGCGGGATATGGAGATATTGCGCTTACAGCCCAGACACCGGAGTCAGGGATGGGTCATTTGAGTGTGGTTCTGGATCCCACGGCCGGCACAAAGAAAGTGACGATAACGGATGCGGAAGGAACTGTGCTTGACATAAAGACCGAAGAAATCGGGACAACTACAGGATTTACAGGACTTGGTTTCTATACGGAAAATACCACCGCATTGATTGATAATATCAAGATTGTCAAGAAAGCGGCCGATTCCGGATCGGAAGAAAGGATTGATATCTTTGAAATCGATAAGATGCCGGAAGTAGAGGTTACTTCGGATAGTATAGCGGACTATGTACATCCGCTGAAGACAACAGTGAAATTGTCAGATGGTAACAGTATTGAGGTGGACATTGATTCGAATTCCTGGAGCAGTGAACCGGCGTTTGATGAAACGGTGACGAATCTCTATACTTGGACAGCTAATATTATAGCGCCTGAGGATCATGCGAATCCCAAGGGGCTGAAGGCAAGTTATGATATGGCATACACTGTATTGACAGAATCTACTCATGACTATGAGAATAATTTTATGTTTGACAAGGATTACAGCGGTTTTGCGGCATGGGGCAAGGATATGGACAAAGACTCCGGATCAGGCGGCTTTACTCTTTCCATTGGGGTAGATTCCGGCAATGTCAGATATCTGAACGCAAACGCAGACGGTAACGGGGACCGTGGCTCCAGGCTGACGATCAGCAGCGAAATCGTAAAGGGGGCGGAGGTTACTTTTGACTGGATGCCCATCGACAGCAACGGAAAGGGAAATGCACAGCTTATGTTCCTTGCACCCGGGCAGTCCCATCCCTATTTTGGCCTCCGTGCAGATACCGGATATAATCTGAGTTATTTTACGGAGAATCCCTTGAAGGCATGTTCTACCACGCAGAATCCTTTTGAAGGTTCTGTTGTGGCCGGCGCTGCAGAGGGCAGTACAGGACTCAGCGGACAGAATAAGTGGTTTACTGTAAACATTAAGTTTGATTACATAACCCATACGGCGACGCTGTCCATTACGGAGGCGGGTACTGATAATACCTTTGTCAAGACGGATATTCCGATTGAGAAGGAAGCCAATGGCCTGGAGTGCTTTGTCATCCACATGAACAAGCTGGATTCCGGTGCAAACGTAACACAGGGAATCAATAAATTGACTGTGGACTACGCAAAGTTTGACGGTCAGGATATCGTCGATGTGGTCCAGCCTTCGGATGTGATTACTTCCATGGCTGAAATAGAAGACTTTGACTGGCCGAAAGAGGTTACGGTCGTTCTGGGCGACGGAAGCAGGGTATCCATTCCTGTCGGAGAATGGACGGCGGAGCCTGCGTTTGATCTGGATACAGAGGCGGTCTATGCCTGGAGCGCACCTCTTGTAACAGGCGAATACACGAATTACTTTAAGTTGCAGGCAGCCTTTGAAATGGATTACACCTTGCTGCCTTATGTGGTAAATGTGAATAACCCTCCCACGTTAGAGTTAGAGCCCGGCGATGACTGGAGCGCGGACGAGCTGCCGGAGACGGTTACGGCCATCCTGAGCAACGGCCAGATAATTGAAGCCGCCGTGAAGGAGTGGGTTCCGATTCGTTCCTTTGACGCAGGTCAGGAGGGCGTCTATGTGTACGGCGCTATGCTCGCACAGGGGTCAGATTACGCTGTCGTTACGGACAGATTTTTGCCCAATGAGTATCACGGCGACGCTTTTGGTACCGCTCAGGTAAGCTTGGAACAATTTAACGCAAGTTTGGCAACAAGCTTAAGGTCGCTCTGGAACTATGCGGAGGGACAGTTCTTGTATCATGTTTTCTACAGGATTAGCTGTTATGATAAAGCCGATGGCTATAATTCCCTGGAGCGTTCTATGGAGCGTCTGGACAGGGGCGTGACCGCAATCCCTTCCGGTGACGGGATCCTGGTATCCTGGAGGGTATTGGTGGATGAGTACGGAACCGGCATCCAATTTAACGTCCTGCGGAACGGCGAAGTGATTGCAAGCGGCATCAGCACAAAGAGCAACTACCTGGATGCCAATGGAAATCCCGGAGATGTGTATTCCGTACAGGTGGTCAAGGATGGCGCGGTGACGGAAACCGCATCTGCGACGGCTCTGGAACAGGCTTATCTGTCGATTGCCGTGCAGAATCCCGGTTCTCTGCCGGATAGAGACGGCAACCTGCAGACCTATTCCATCAACGACGCGGGCGTGGCAGATGTGGATGGAGACGGAGAGTATGAGATCGTTGTAAAATGGTATCCTTCCGATGCTTTTGACTCAGGAAAGCAGGATGGGCCTTCCGCTCCTACCCTCTTTGATTTCTATGAGATGGACGGCACGGCTCTGTGGAGGTTGAATATGGGCTTGGAGATGCCTTCCGGAGCACATTTTAACCAGTTTATCTTCTACGACTTGGACGAAGATGGAAAGGCAGAGTTCTTTATCAAGACCTCCGACGGCACGGTCAGCTACAGGCCGAATGATGGCGGACTGTTTGATATGAGTGACGCGAGCACGGAAGTGTCCTATATCGGTGACAGAAGCGTCAAGCCCGGCGCGAATATCAATAATTCGGGACATGCGAATGTGAACAGCCACGAATTTGTCAGTGTGTTCAACGGCGCTACGGGCGAAGAGATCGCAACCGTGAACTATGAAAACACAGTGACGAACTTTGACGATTACGGCGATAACTGGGGCAACCGCGCATCCCGCTTCAACATTGCAATTGCTTACCAGCCTAAGAAGGGCGGCAGCGGCGAGACATATCCTACCGTGCTGTTTAACAGAGGATATTATGCCAAGACCACAGTGGCTGCTTACCAGTTGATTGACGGAGAGCTGGTGCTGGCATGGAACTATGATACGCCAAGTGGTTCGGAATGGGCCGGAAAAGGCAACCACAACATATCTACAGGCGATATGGACAACGATGGTTATGATGAACTGGTGATCGGGGCGCTGGCGTTTGACCATGACGGTACTGTACTCTGGGTGAAGAATGGTGTGGATGGACAAGATTATCAGGGTCATTCCGATTCCATTCATCTGGCGGCAATGAATCCGGAGAATCCTACCCAGTTGTATGTGTTTACCCCTTCCGAGGAGAAGGAGTCCACCTTAAACGGTACTTTGTCCAACGCGTCCAACGGAAGCCGTATCAACGGTATGTGGCGTGAACTGGCAGATATCGGACGCGGTGTGGCAGCCAACATCACACCGGCTCCCGGTTTTGAGTACTGGATCAATACCCCCAACAATGAGGGAGCTCCTACCGGCGGAATTTATAATTTCTTTGGCGATGTGGTTGCAGTTGCGCCGCCTGCCAATATGTCCACTAACTGGAGATTATATTGGGACGGCGACCTGCTCAGCGAGCTTGGCGACGGATACAATTCAGGTGCAAGCGGAACCGCTCAGACAATCTATAAATACGATTGGGAAAATAACGAGCTGAATACAATGCAAGTGCTTGAGGGAACCCATACCAACAATGGCACGAAGAACAATCCCAGCCTGACAGCCGATATCTTTGGCGACTGGCGTGAGGAGGTCATGGTAGGAAATGCTGATAATACGGAGCTGCGTATTTACATGACTCCTTATGAGACGGATTACATGATCTACAGCTTGATGCAGGATCCGGTATACCGCAATGCGGTGGCGAACCAGAACACCGCTTATAACCAGCCGCCCCATCTGGGCTTCTATCTGGGCGAGGACAATAAAGAGCAGGTGCTGGATATGCGGCTGCCTAAGCCCGGTGTGCGGTACACGACATCCTACAGGACAGAGGTCGAAAAAGATGAGGAAGCCGTAGAGAAATCCTTGGAAGAAGCGGTTGCAATTAAGAGCGTAAAGGAAAAGACCGGATGCAGTACCGCGGAAGCGCTGAGGCAGTATCTGACACAGAAGGTGACGGATGCAGTGACAGATTATCTCTCTAAAAAGTATGATGAGGAAGATGTTTCTGTCGAGATGTTTGAAGTACAGGTACGAATCATAGATGAGAGTGGTTATGTACAGACTGCTACGGCGAAGAATTTCCCTGAAAATGGCGTAGATGTGGTAATCCCTTATCCTGAGGGGACCTCAATGGCGGATGAGTTTGTAATTACCCATCTGGTTACCATAAATTGTAATGGGAAGACTGCAGGTGACACAGAGTCCTTCAGCAGTGAAAACAGCAGTCAGGCAGATGGCGCCATCACAAAGACGGCAGACGGATTGCAGATTCATGTTATGAGCGCTTCACCCTTCGTCGTTGGATGGAAGGTGAAGGCGGGAGAGGCTAATACGCCTTCCGGAGATGATGATTCTGATTCCGGCGACGATGCCCAGGCTGCGGACGGTACAGGCGCAAAGCAGGGAGGTACCCCTAAGACAGGAGATCAAATGGGTGCATCCGCAATGAGCTGGTCTGTCATCCTAGTTGCTGCGATAGGCGGAGTTGTGGCAGTGTTCATGAACAAACGCAAGAAAGACGCTGCAGATGTAAATTGAAACCCTAAGGCGTAGGACGCGGCAAAGGCGTTACAGTCGGGTTTTCAAGAGTACAGTATAGTAATATAGAGAGGCTGCTGGACCGCAGGTACAAGGTATCTGCGACTCAGCAGCTTTTTCTTAACATAAGGGCAGCTCGCGGAGCGTGCTGCCCGTTGTTTGATTCCCGCAAGCAATAAGCCAAACACAAAATGTAAAAAATACTAGTATTAATAGAGGAAAAGTTGTACACTATTAATAGTACTAAAGTGCTGGGATAGAGGCAAAGAACGAGTAAGGAGATGGGGTAGAGATGGGCAAAAAAAGTTTTAAGACATCGCTGATGGTCCTATGCATGCTGCTGGTCTTATTGACTTCGGCCGTGTTGGGAGTCAGTGCGATTGTCAGCGTGAAATCTTCGGAGAATCTGGCATTTGAAAACTACGATTCCGCCATGGAAGCAGGTTATAATGATCTGATCAGAGCGCAGGTTCAGACGGTGCTCACTGTGTTGCAGGCGGAATACGATAAGGCGCAGTCCGGTGCGCTGACGGAGGACGAGGCCAAGGCGGAGGCGGCGGAGATCGTCAGGGCGATGCGTTACAATGACGATGCGAGCGGTTATTTTTGGATTGACGATACAGACTATATTCTGATCATGCACCCGATCCTGCCGGAGCAGGAGGGAAATAACCGATACACGCTGGAGGATCAGGACGGCGTTATGATCATTCAGGAAATTATGAATGTGTGTAATTCTCCGGATAAAGGCGGATATAATCAATTTTCCTTTACCAAGGCTGACGGTGTGACGGTGGCGCCCAAAATTGCATATTCGGCAATCTTCGAGCCTTGGGGCTGGGTGGTCTCCACCGGTAATTATGTGGATGACATGACGCTTCAGATGGAAAGTGTACATACACAGATACAAAATCACTTTGTGGCGCTTTGTACGGTCATTGTTATTTGTATCGTCATTATGCTGGTTGCGGCTCTCGTCGTTTCCCGAATCTATGGGTCGCGTCTGTGTAAGCCGCTTATCGAAATTCAGAGTTTGGCCGACAGGCTTTCGCGGGGAGATCTTTCTACCTCTGTGAATATCAGGCAAAAGAATGAGTTGGGGCAGACCGCGGACGCGCTCAATCAGGCGCAGGTGCATTTTGTGGAGCTGATATCCAGCTTGAGCCGCACGGCGCAGGATCTCTCGGGGGCGGTTGAAAGTTTCACCGACAATTTCAGTGTGATGGGTGAGAGTATTGAGAATGTTACCACAGCAGTCGGTGAGATTGCCAATAATTGTACCTCTCAGGCGGCTGCCACTTCCGATGCGACGGAGAGCATCATTCACATGGCGGACGGGATCAGTCAGGCGTCCAAGGAAGTCGAGGCGCTGGATGTCAACGCCAGATCTATGCAGGAATCTTCCAAAAAGTCTATGGAGACTCTTGAGGAACTGATCGCAGTCAACACGGACACGAAAGAAGATATCGATAACATGTATCAGCAGACAGAGAATACGAATGAATCTGTCAAGAAGATCAGCCAGGCGGCTACTTTGATCAGTGAGATCGCATCCCAGACCAATTTGTTGTCTTTGAACGCTTCGATTGAAGCTGCCAGAGCCGGAGAGGCGGGACGCGGCTTTGCGGTTGTCGCCGGAGAGATAGGCAGTCTTGCCACGCAATCCGCCAACACTGTTTCTGAGATTAATGCTATCATAGGCGAATTGATCGATAACTCGGCGAAGTCGATGGATATCATGCATAAAATGAATCAGGCTTCCGGCCATCAGGTGGAAGCCTTGAAGAATACCAACAGGATGTTTACGCAACTGCAGGAGAATCTCAATTCCTGTGTGAAGTCGGTAAGCTCTATCGCTGAAATGATCGAACATGTCAACGATCAGAAGGATAAAGTGACGGGGAACATCAACGAGCTGAACAACCTGGCTACCGACAATGCAGCCTCTACAGAGGAGACTTCCAGCATGGCCGAACAGTTGGAGATTGTTGTGGGACGTTCCGACGAGGTAGTGCAATCGCTGACGAAGGATATCGCACAGTTGAACGACAATATGGGGCAGTTCAAATTATCGTAGATCAAAGCTTGATAGCAGAGAAGACCTCTCCAATGGGAGCTTGTATCAATAGATCGGCAATGCTGTCCCTGGGCGTTGCCGATTTGTTGATCACGACAATCTGATCGCCTTTAAAGTAGTCGATCAGGCCCGCTGCAGGATAAACCGCAAGAGATGTGCCGCCTATGATCAGAACTTCCGCCTCTTGGATGGCGCGAACTGCCGCGTTCAGGGTTTGTTGATCCAGCCCCTCCTCGTACAATACGACATCCGGCTTGACTGGACCGCCGCATTTGGAGCATTTCGGGACATCCTTACTGTCCAGGATATAGCGGACATCGTGGAAAGTATGGCAGTTTTCACAGTAGTTGCGCAGCACGGAGCCATGCAGCTCCAGCACGTTTTTGCTGCCGGCTGCCTGATGCAGACCGTCTATGTTTTGGGTGATGACAGCCTTCAGTTTACCGGCGGCTTCCATTTCGGCCAGTTTTAAATGCGCCGCGTTTGGTTTGGCGTCCAGAAAGAGCATCTTATTGCGGTAAAAACGATAAAATTCTTCCGGCTTTTGAAGATAGAAACTGTGGCTGAGGATGGTCTCCGGAGGATAATCATACTGCTGATGATATAGACCGTCCACGCTTCGGAAATCGGGAATACCGCTCTCGGTGGAGACACCGGCGCCTCCAAAAAAGACGATATTGTCATGTGTATGGATGATTTCATTTAAAGTGGAAATTGCATCAGTGATATTCATGTGGGAATCCTCCTTGTATAGAAATTTTTTTAAGTATACCATGATCAGATTGATCATGGTATTTATGGCCATCCGGCCGTTTTCTGCCTTGAACAAAGTCATTATATCATAGTTAAGGCAATATAGACAATAAAAAAAGATACTCTATTGAGAACGCAAGCCTTTATGTGCTATAATGTTCGCAAGGAGAAGCAAAGCGCAGCAGATACGAGTGTAATAGACACGAGTACAATAGGTATGAGAGTAAGATAAAATGCGAAAAAGAGAAAACTTGATCCCCTTTGAGAAAAGTAAAAAAGTGATCCAACTGGACAGGCGAGGTCTGGTCAAGAAGAAAAAGCCCATAGGCGCGATTATATGGGGTGCGCTGGGGGTTTTGTGCTTGGTTTATTGCTTGGTGATCTGGCTGTTTATGGGATATGGAACGCATTTCTTTTTGGTGTGGGGCGCGTTGGCGGTATTTTGTGGGCTCCTCTCTTTTGTGTTGGCGCATGAGAGATGGATGGAGAAGCTTCCCAAATGGTTGAAAGGAGTTTGTGTGATCCTGTTTTTGGCGGGACTGATTTTGTTCGGTACGGTAGAGGTCAAGATTTTGGGCAGTTTTCAGGCGCAGCCGAGTGCGGGAGCGGACTATTGTATTATTTTGGGCGCTCAGTGGAAGACGAGCGGGCCCAGCTATATCTTGCAGTTGCGGTTGGATGCGGCATTGAGATATCTGAAGGAGAATCCGGAGACGATCGTGATTGTGTCCGGCGGACAAGGAGCCACTGAACCGGTCAGCGAAGCGGAGGGGATGAAGGGATATCTGATCGATGCAGGGATTGCGGAGGAGCGCATTTTGATGGAGGATACTTCCACCAATACAATCAGCAATTTGCTAAACAGTGCGGAGCTGCTGGATCGGGAGAATGACAGGGTGGTGTTGGTGACCAATAACTTTCATATGTATCGTGCATGCAGCATTGCAAGGAAGCAGGGATATCAGCATTTGGAAGGTTTGGCGGCGGATTCTCACATGGGGATGCTGCCCAATAATCTCCTGAGAGAGTTTTTTGGCGTGATCAAGGATACCGCGGCAGGGAATATGTGAGAGAAGTTTAGGATAGAAAGTGCGATAGAATAGGATAGAAAATAAAACCGCGATAGAAATTGAGATAGGAACTGCGATAGAAAATAGGATAGGTATTAATAGGGAGGACTGCATGGAGATTAATGTGGGAGATGTCTTGAAGTTGAAAAAGCAACATCCCTGTGGCAGCAAAGAGTGGGAGGTATTGCGGACAGGCGCAGATTTTCGTCTGAAGTGTACCGGCTGCGGACATCAGATTATGATCGCCCGCAGGCAGTTGGAAAAAAATATCAAGGAAATTAAAAAAAGCTGACGGAAGAAACCGTCAGCTTTTAAAATTTTTATGGCTTAAATGGTCTTGTAAGCAGGTACGAATACAGGGAAGGAAGCGTTGCCTTTTAGCTCCTTGCCGGTGCCGATGGTGACCTCTTTGTCGGTGATCACATAATCGATGTCGGCATTGCCCATGATCGTGGTGTCCTGCATGATAATGCTGTTGCGTACCACCGCGCCCGGGCCGATCTTGACGCCGCGGAAAAGGATACAATTCTCCACTTCGCCCTCGATCACACATCCGTCAGCCACCATGGTATTCTTGACTTTTGCCTTGCCGATGTAGCGGGTAGGGTTGTCATCGCGGATCCTGGTATAGATGGGAGCACGTCCAAAGAGCGCGTCCAGATTCTCATTGTCCAGAAGCCTCATATTCTCGGTAAAATAGCTCACCATATCGCTGATGCGGGAGGTATATCCCTCATACTTGTAGCCGTACACCTTCAGAGTATCCAACTGAGGAGAAAGGATGTCGCGCTCGAAATAGACATAGCCACTTGCGTAAGCTTTGGCAATCTCCTTGATCAAAAGCTCTCTCTCGATCAGATAGATGTTCATGGAGAAGTTCTGAGGGCCATACTCCTTGGGGTTGGTCTGAATCTCCGTAACGCGGCCGTTGTCCATAGAGATCGTATAGTACAGATCTGTGGTGATGGTCGGTTGCAGATTCATAAAGCCATAGGGGATGGGCTCCTCCTTGTATGCAACAGTGACGTCCGCCCCGCTTTTGACGTGAGCATCGATCATCGCGTTAAAATCAAAACTTGCAACGATGTTGGCATCGGAAATGACCACATATTTCTCTTTCTGGACCTTCAAAAACTCCAGGATGCTGGCCAATGCCTCCACACGTCCATTGTATACTTTGACCGTCTTCTCCGCGAAAGGAGGAACGATATTCAAACCGCCGTTTTTGCGGGAGAGATCCCACGCACGACCGGTGCCCAGATGCCTCATCAGAGAGCGATAATTTTTGCGGACGATAATGGAAATATTATCGATACCGCAGTCCACCAGACTGGAGAGCAAAAAGTCAATCAGGCGGTAACGGCTGGCAAAAGGAATGGATGCCATCAGGCGCTCATTCACCAGGGAGGGCACTTCATTATCATAGCTGTTGGGGAAGATAATAGCTAATGCTTCTTGATTGGAATTTACCATTGCGTTTCACCATCCTTTACATTATTATTTACCATGGCCTTGGGGCCGATCAAAGCGCGATCGCCAATCTGTACGTTGGAACCTACGGTTGCAACGCCGTCCTCGCCGTTTTCGGGCATCGCTCCGACAACTGCATTTTCGCCGATGCAGACATTCTCAGCTATAATACAGTGCTTTACCTTGGCGCCCTCTTTGATGACAGTATTGCCCATGATGACGGCATCTTCCACCTCGGCACCTTCCGCGACCTGCACACCGGCAAAGAGAATGGAATGTTTGACGCTTCCTTCAATGCGGCAGCCGTCTGTAATCATGGAGTTCTCAACAATGGCCGAGCTGCCGACTTTGTGTCCGGTCATACCGCTGTTGCGGCTGTAGACCTTCCAGTCCTCATCGAACAGATTGATACCGCTGTGCTCGGGATCCATGATCTCCATATTGGCTTCCCAGAGGGAGGAGATGGTACCTACATCTTTCCAGTAGCCGTCAAAACGATATGCATACATTTGCCTGTTGTCCTGAAGCATATGAGGGATGATATCATTGCCAAAATCGTTGGAGGAGTTGGGATTCGCCTCATCCTCACGCAGATATTTCTCCAGGACATCGCGGTTGAAGATGTAGATACCCATAGAAGCAAGGTTGGACTTGGGCTCCTTGGGCTTCTCCTGGAACTCTGTGATCCGATTGTTATCGTCCGTGACCATCAGACCGAAGCGGGACGCCTCTTCCCAGGGCACTTCCATGACAGCGACGCTGAACTCAGCGCCTTTTTCCTTGTGGAAATTCAGGAAATCGCTGTAATCCTGCTTACAGATCTGGTCGCCCGACAGAATGATGACATACTGAGGGTCATAGCGATTAATAAAGGAAAGGTTTTGATAAATGGCATTTGCCGTGCCCTTATACCAGTCGGAACCGGACGCCTGTTGATAAGGGGGCAGCACATGGACTCCACCGTAGAGCCTGTCCAGATCCCAAGGCTCTCCGTTTCCAATATACTCGTTCAGTACAAGAGGCTGATACTGGGTCAGAATCCCCACCGTATCAATGCCAGAGTTCACGCAGTTCGAAAGCGGAAAATCAATAATACGGTACTTTCCGCCAAAAGGAACTGCCGGTTTAGCCAGGTTTTGTGTCAGGGCATACAGTCTGGAGCCTTGTCCGCCGGCTAAAATCATTGCAATCATCTCTTTTGCCATATCGTTTCTCCTTCTTTTTTTAGTCAATAATGCATATTTTTATTTCTTTAATACTACCATAATTGGTCAAAATTAACAAGGGTAAAATGTATATATCCCGTCAAAATTGTAACAGTTTAGCCTTTTTGGGTTGCGGCGAGTGTCATTGTGTGGATGGTATATTCCAACGCAGACACGCTTTCGCTGCACCTCGCTCGTAGCGGTACATAAGATGCCAAAGTACGGCATCTAAGTACCGACGGCTCGCTAGCGTCTGCTTTTGGAATATATCATCCGCACAATTCGGACTACGGTATCAGACACAACCCGACACTGCCGGATGCGGTGATCCGAATTGTGCGGAGAAAACATTTGTGAAAATTGCGGGATACAGGAGCATAGGTTACAGAGAATCCTTTCTGTGGCGTGAGTCAGATGTGGAGATGAGACTCCGGCGATGCCCGTCCAATGGCGGGCATTGCCGTGCATGAGGCTCATCGGAACGCCTATCTGGCCGTCACAGAAAGGATTCTCTGTAATCTATGCTCCGTCCCGAAGTCGGAACCACAATCCCTTTACGGCTGAACTATTGCCATTTCTGTAAAAAATATATGATTTCAATATTGATTTTATGACTGAAATATGCTATCATAATTTTTCGTGATATATCAAATTCCTTGCTCACACGGCTTGGTGTGGGCCAGAGACCAAAAGGAGGTAGCAAAGCATGAACAAGTATGAATTAGCCGTTATTGTCAGCGCTAAGATCGAAGACGAAGAGCGGGCATCCGTGATTGACAGATGCAAGGCGCTTGTCGAGAGATTCGGCGGCACTATCACAGAAGTGGACGAGTGGGGCAAGAAGAGGCTTGCTTACGAGATCCAGAAGATGAAGGAAGCATTCTATTATTTCATTCGATTTGATGCTGATAGCAGTGCACCGGCTGAGATTGAGAGCCGTATCCGTATTATGGACAATGTTATCAGATACTTATGCGTTAGACAGGACGAGGCATAGTAGAAAGCGAGAAGCAAAATATGAATAAAGTAATTCTTATGGGACGTTTGACAAGGGATCCGGAAGTGCGGTATTCCCAGGGGGCCAGCCAGACGACGGTTGGACGTTTTTCTATTGCCGTTGACAGGAAATTTAAGCGCGAGGGGGAACCGGATGCGGACTTCTTTAACTGCACTGCATTTGGCAGGCTGGCAGAGTTCGTTGAGCGCTATCTGCGCAAGGGGACCAAAGTGGTCTTATCGGGCAGAGTCCAGAACGACAACTACACCAACAAAGAGGGGCAGATGGTCTACAGCGTGCGCGTCATAGCGGAAGAGATCGACTTTGCTGAGAGTAAAAACGCATCTTCCAACAATGGCGGTTATGCGGGCGGTGATTATAATGGTGGAAACAGCGCACCGGCGCCTTCAGGAGCGGGCGACGGATTTATGAACATCCCGGACGGCATCGATGAGGAATTACCGTTTAACTAAGTTTTTTAGAGTTTAGAATAGGAGGTATTGACATGGCTTTTAATAAGACAGATAAGCCTGACGCTTCGGCCAGAAGAAAAGGCGGCGTGCGCAGAAGAAAGAAAGTCTGTGTGTTCTGCGGCAAGGATAATGTGATCGATTACAAGGACACAGCCAAGTTGAAGAGATATGTGTCCGAGAGAGGCAAGATCCTTCCCCGCCGTATCACCGGCAACTGCGCAAAGCATCAGAGAGCGTTGACCGTAGCCATCAAGAGGGCTCGTCACATTGCATTGATGCCTTACGTGCAGGATTGAGTTTGAAAATGCTTAAATAGCAAATGGAATCGTAAACGACACATGTATTACCTCAGGTAAGTAAATCTGATCACGGAACGAGCCGTAGCTACTAGATTTGCAATCCTTGAGGGGTACATGTGTTTTTTGTGGTCTAAATTTAGAAAAAGGAGAGTGTTTATTATGCCAAAGAATCAGTTTCAGAGGATGGTATTTGCCTTCCTCACAGTAGTAGTTACCGTACATGCCTATGTTTTTTACAGTCTGTATGTGGTGAATGGAAGTATTTTGATGTCCGTAACAGGAGCGTCCGGTGTGCTGGAAGCGATCAAAAGACAGGGAGGCGTATATATGGCGGGCAGAGCATGTCCCATATGGGCAGTCGTGCTGGCGGAATTTTGTCTTGCCTATGCGTTGGAGATTGTGCTGGGGAGTCCTGCCTCTTTCAAGCTGGCTTCCAAAGTTTTTAATCCGGAGGAGACGCATCCGGTATTGTTTGAGACCGCTATCATATGCGCTACGGTTGGTCTGATGTGTCCGGCTATGAGCTTTATCGCCGCGTGGTTGTATTATCCTTATTATCAGGATTTTCATATGGCGACGCTGCTTGCGAATTGGTTGAAGCTGGTGTGTCTCAATTTTCCGTTTGCATTTTTTACGCAGCTCTTTTTCATTCAGCCCTTTATCAGAACTGTGTTTAAGCTGATTTTTTGCAGAAATCAGGGGCAAAAGGGAACAAAAATGAGAAAACTACAATATATCCCCTAAAATGACAAATTAAATTGTAGCATAGTGTTTAGATATTTGGTATAATGTTTGATAAGGGTTGGCCTTATCAATGTACGAATTACAGAGGTACCATATATGAACAGACGGATCAGATTAAAGGGCAGGATCAAGACCTATATCCAATTTAGTATATATCTTGGTTTTCTTCTCTGTGCCATCAATGTTGCAATTTACATGTTGGATTATCGGGCGGGGATACTGCTTAACTGCTTTACTATTTTCTATTTCGTGATTACGATTACGCTCTATTTCTATAACAAACCGATCATTATGAACGAATTGATCAGTTTTGCCACCGAATATGGGCAGATACAGCGCAAGTTACTTCGGGATTTGGATATCCCGTACGCCTTGTTGGATGATGAGGGTAAGGTCATATGGACGAACATTGCTTTTGAGGAGGCGGTCAAGCAGCCCAAGGGTTACAATAAGTCCATCACTACGCTTTTTCCGTCGGTTACCAGAGACAGGCTTCCTGAGGATACGGAAGTGGATGAGGTACAGTACAATCTGGAGTTTGAAGGGTCCGAATATGTTGCCAAGTTCCGCCGGATTTCCTTAAAGGAGATGGCGGAACACAGCGACATGATTGACGCGCGGGATTATAATGGTTATCTGATCGCCGTGTACCTTTTTGATGAGACAGCCTTGCACATTGCGCTGCAGGAGGTGGATGATCAAAGCCTGGCTGTGGGCATGATCTATTTGGACAATTACGAGGAGGCGCTGGAGAATGTCGAGGAAGTGAGACGCTCTCTCTTGATCGCCCTGATCGACAGAAAAGTCAACAAATATATTTCTGCTCTCGACGGCATCTGCAAGAAGCTGGAAAAGGACAAATACTTAGTCATTATGCGCAAAAAAGCGATTGCCAGCCTACAGGAGGCAAGGTTTGATCTGTTGGAGGAGATCAAGACCGTCAACATAGGAAACGAGATGGCGGTGACGATCAGTATCGGTGTCGGATTGGACGGTCTTACTTATGCTCAAAATTATGAATTTTCCAGAAATGCAATCGATTTGGCGCTGGGGCGCGGCGGTGATCAGGCGGTGATCAAAACGCCCGAGAGTATCACTTATTATGGCGGCAAGAGCCAACAGGTAGAGAGAAATACCCGCGTCAAGGCGCGTGTGAAAGCGCATGCGCTCAGAGAGATCATCACCAGCAAAGACAGAGTGTTGGTGATGGGACATCGTATGCCGGATGTGGACAGCTTTGGCGCTGCGGTGGGAATTTATCGGATCGCGCAAGCTTTGGGGCGTAAATGTAATATTGTGTTGAGTGAAGTGACAAACGCGATACAACCTCTCGTGGAATTGTTCCAAGGAAATTCGGAGTATGAGGAGGATATGATCATAGACGGCCAACGGGCAATCGAGCTGGCGGGCAGCAATGCGGTGCTGGTGGTGGTGGATGTGAACAAGCCCTCCATCACGGAATGTCCCGACCTGCTTCGTTTCTGCAAAGCTGTGGTGGTATTGGATCATCACAGGCGCGGCACGGAGACGATCGAGAATGCCACGCTGTCCTACGTGGAGCCATATGCGTCTTCCGCCTGTGAGATGGTGTCTGAGATTCTGCAGTACACCTACGACAATATCAAGATCCGCTCGGAAGAAGCGGATTGTATGTATTCCGGTATTATGATCGACACGAACAACTTTATGACCAAGACGGGAGTCAGGACCTTTGAAGCGGCGGCGTTCCTGCGCAGGAGTGGGGCGGATGTGACCCGCGTGCGCAAGCTGTTCAGGGAGGATGCGCTGGAGTATAAGGCAAAGGCGGACGCTGTGAGCCAGGCGGAGATCTATAAGCAATATTTTGCCATTTCCGTGTGTACGGCGGATGATCTGCCCAGCCCGACTATCATTGGCGCCCAGGCGGCCAACGAACTGTTGAACATCAAGGGGATCAAAGCCAGCTTTGTGTTGACAGATTATCAGGGCAAGATTTATGTGAGCGCCAGGTCGATAGATGAGGTGAATGTCCAGATCATTATGGAACGCATGGGCGGGGGCGGCCACTTGAATACTGCAGCCTGTCAAATGGAAGGTATGGGACTGGCGGAGGCGATCGGTGTGTTGAAGAGTACGATCGACAGCATGTTGGAGAATAACGAAATATAGGAAGATAGAAAGGACGTGGGAGTATGAAAGTCATTTTGTTACAGGACGAGAAAAAGCTGGGGAAGAAAGGCGATGTGATCGACGTCAGCGATGGATACGCGAGAAATTATATTTTGCCCAAGAAGATTGGTTTAGAGGCGACTGCCGCGAATATGAATGATCTGAAGCTTCAAAAGGCAAACGAGGACAAGCTGGCTAAGGAGAAGCTGGAGGCGGCCAAGAAGCTGGCAGCGGATTTGGAGAGCAAGCAGGTGGTGGTTAAGATCAAGGCCGGAGAGGGCGGAAAGGCGTTTGGTTCTGTTTCTACAAAAGAAATTGCCGCAGCGTGTAAGGAACAGTGTGGCCTGGAAATAGACAAAAAGAAGATCTTGCTTCCCGAGAGCCTGAAAAATTTTGGAGCATATGAGGTCGCGGTAAAGCTGCATCCTCAGGTGACCGGCAAGCTGACCGTGAAGGTGGCGGAAGCCTGAAAGGGCGGAAAGGTTGTTGAACGATGCCGGCTATGAATGAAAATGTAATAAAGCGGATCCTGCCTCACAGCCAGGAGGCGGAGCAGTCTGTTATCGGTTCCATGATCATGGACAGAGAGGCGATCTTGGTGGCGTCTGAACTGATCACTGGAGAAGATTTCTACAACAGACAGTACGGGATTCTGTTTGAGACAATGGTGGAGCTGAACAACGAGGGCAGCCCTGTGGACTTGGTCACACTGCAGAACCGTTTGAGGGAAAAAGATGTCCCTCCTGAGGTGAGCAGTCTTGAGTTTGTGAGAGAGCTGATCACGGCGGTGCCGACCTCGGCCAATATAAAGTATTATGCCAATATTGTGGCGGAAAAGTCCACGCTGCGCAGATTGATCCGTCTCAATGAGGAAATTGCCAACGACTGCTATATGGGCAAAGAAAGCCTGGAAGTCATTTTAGAGGATACAGAGAAGAGAGTATTCCAGTTGGTGCAGAAGCGCAACACCAATGATTTTGTGCCGATCAGGCAGGTAGTTATGAATGCCATGGACAAGATTGAAGCGGCGTCCAGAAACAAGGGCAGCGTCACAGGGATCGCCACTGGTTTTATCGATTTGGACTATCGGACTGCGGGCATGCAGCCTTCCGATCTGGTGCTGATCGCGGCTCGTCCCTCTATGGGAAAGACGGCATTTGCGCTAAATATAGCGCAGTATGTGGCTTTCAAGCAGGGCAAGCCTGTAGTGATATTCAGCCTTGAGATGAGCAAGGAACAACTGATCAACCGTATGTTTTCTCTGGAATCCGGTGTAGACGCGCAGAAGCTTCGCACGGGACAACTGGGGGATCGGGATTGGGAGCGGTTGATAGAGAGCGCCGGAATCATAGGGCGTTCCCCGCTGATGATAGACGATACAGCGAGTATCAGTGTGCCCGAGCTTCGCTCCAAGTGCAGGAAACTAAAGTTGGAAAACGATCTGTCCATGGTGATCATTGATTATTTGCAGTTGATGACGGCCCCCGGACATTCTGATTCCAGACAGCAGGAGATCTCCGATATCTCCCGTTCCCTGAAAGCCTTGGCGAGAGAATTGAATGTTCCTGTACTGGCTTTGTCCCAGTTAAGCCGCGCGGTGGAGCAGAGGCCGGATCACAGGCCGATGTTGTCGGACTTGAGAGAGTCAGGAGCGATCGAGCAGGATGCCGACGTAGTCATGTTCCTGTATCGCGATGATTATTACAACCATGACACAGAAAAACAGGGGATTTCTGAGGTTATTATAGCAAAGCAGAGAAACGGCCCCATTGGCACGATTGAGCTGGCATGGCTGCCGGAGTACACCAAGTTTGCCAATCTGGAAAGACCAAAGAGAAATCAGTAGATACTATTTATACATATACACACATATATACAAAAGAGAACGTGAGGAATATCCATGCACGTTCTTTTTTATGCGCAGGATTGTGTTGACTAAAATGTCGTTTGTACGGCGGAATGAGAGGAATTATGAGCGAATATTTATTGATCTCGGATACGGCAAAAAAGGTGAAGGTGGAGAGTCATGTACTCCGCTACTGGGAGGAAGAGTTACAGCTTCCGATCAAGAGAAATGAACTGGGGCACCGCTATTATACGGAGGAGGATGTGGAGCGTTTTAAGCAGATCAAGGGAATGAAAGAGAGGGGATTACAGTTGAAAGCGATCAAAATGATCTTGAAGGATGGAAAATTGGATGTGCTGTCGCAGGCGGACGCTCCTGCCAAGGAACATGAGGAGAAGCCGCATATGGCAATCGATATTGTGGACAATCGAACGGCGAGTCAGGAACTTGTCTCCGAAGATCGGGAGGAAAAATCCAAACGCCTTCAGTGGCTTTTGCAGCAGTTGATCAGGGAGACCTTGATCGAGAATAATCAGGAGCTTTGTCGCGAGATCAGGGAGAGTGTCGTGAAAGAACTTGACTATCAATTCCGCGCCAGGGAGGAGAAGGAGGAGGAGCGTGACCGCAGGCAAGAGCAGAGGAGCGAAGAATATTATAAGAAGATGGATGAATTGCTCCGATCCAAAAGCGCTTCGCGCAAGTTGAAGCGTCTTCAGAAAAAGGGAGAGAAGAAAAAAACGGAGGAAAAGAACTCTATTCTGGAAAAGGCCAATCCGGCGCCCAAGACCATCAACATGAAAAATCACAAGAAAAAAAGGCATTTCATTTTCTGAAATGCCTTTGGGTCATGGAGTTGCGATCAACCTTCAGAGATAGCGCCTACAGGGCAGACACCTGCGCAGGAACCGCAGCTAATGCACTTGTCTGCGTCAATCTCGAACTTGCCGTCTCCCATGCTGATAGCGCCCACGGGGCACTGACCCTCACAGGAACCGCAGGCTACACATGCGTCGCTGATTACGTATGCCATAATAAACTCCTCCTTAAACGTAGATTCAACTATTTTTATCATTGTAATATAAATGCTTACCGAATACAAGCACTAATTCAAGATTTTTGTTCGGCGCGCCTTTTTTTGATGCCGTCCAGGATGACTTGTTTCTTTTCGAGCAACACATCCTGCTTCAGAGCTTCTACGTCCTCCAGCTTGTATTTTATTCCCAGATTGTTATACTTGGTCTTGCCCATGGTATGATAGGGAAGCGCGTCAAGCGCTTTGAGATTGTGAAACTGCCCGATAAAATAACCCAAGTCAAACAGATATTTGTCATCGTCTGTGAGGCCGGGGACGATCACATGGCGGATCCACATATCTACATGCTTCTCATCGAGATAAGCGGCAAATTTTAAAATGTTGGTGTTGGGTTGAGCGGTCAAATCCTTGTGCTTGTCGGGATCAATGTGCTTGATGTCCAGCATCACCAGATCGGTGAGGGGCATCAGCCTGTCCAGCTTTTCCATAAAGGCAGCATTGTCCGGATTGTAGGCGATACCGGAAGTGTCGATGCAGGTGTGAATATTTTTCTTCTTGGCGAGCGTAAAGAGATCAATCAAAAAGTCAATCTGCATCAGGGGTTCGCCGCCTGTGACGGTGATGCCGCCGCCCTTGTAGAAGTCGATGTTGCGCTCATATTGCTCGATGATATACGAAGGCTCCATAAGCGTGCCCCCGTTCATCGTCCAAGTGTCAGGGTTGTGACAGTAAGCGCATCTCATGGGGCAGCCCTGTACAAACACCACGAAACGGACGCCGGGACCGTCCACTGTGCCAAAGCTTTCTAAGGAATGAATTCTACCTTGCATAGTCCTCCTTTCTTTACAAAAAACCCAGGAGAAAAATTCTCCCGGGTTCTTTATCTTTGGTAAAAGTCAGATTATACGCTCTCGTGGAAAGTACGGGAAATTACGTCAGCCTGCTGCTCGGGGGTCAACTTGATGAAGTTAACTGCATATCCGGATACACGGATCGTAAGCTGAGGGTAATTCTCGGGATGCTTCTGAGCGTCCAGCAGCATATCTCTGTTTAATACGTTTACATTCAGATGATGTCCGCCCTTGGTTGCATAACCATCTAATAAAGATACAAGATTGTCTACCTGTGCTACATTTGCTTCTGCCATGATATTGTCCTCCTATATTATTGTTAAAATATGATCATTGTCTGACGATTATTACTGATAATCGTCCAAACCTTCATGAAGAGTGGGTACACTGCAGGCTAACGGAGTTCTGGAGCAATCCGTACAACCCATTGTCTGAACGTTCTTTGATTGCTTACTTGCTTCCGTGTCCACATTTACATGTCCGACACCGTTCATCATGCCGGAATCCAGCATTTTAACAAGATCATCAATCATTTCTTTTTCGTCCATTGTGCGCCTCCTCTATTTTATTTATTCAGATCCAGCTCAAGATCGCCGGCAAATACCTTGTCCTCTTTGCCGAGAGCTCCGGGAATGATGGTGAAGGTATTGGAGATACCGTCCTGTGCATCATTGAAAGGAAGCTTGGATACGGAAGACAGGGATGCTACAGCACCGTGGGTGTCGCGTCCGTGCATCGGGTTAGCGCCGGGTGCGAAAGGCTGTCCCTTCTTACGTCCATCAGGAGTATTACCGGTAGCCTTTCCGTAGGTTACGTTGGAGGTAATGGTCAGGATGGAAGTGGTAGGGATACCGTTTCTGTAGGTGTGATGTCTTCTGATAGCGGTCATGAACTTGTGAACCACATCCTGTGCGATCTCGTCAACACGGTCATCGTCGTTGCCGTATTTCGGGAAGTCGCCGGTGGTCTTGAAGTCAACGATCACGCCGTCGTCGTCACGTACTACTTCAACCTTAGCGTACTTGATCGCGGAGAGGGAGTCTGCAACGATGGACAGACCAGCGACACCGGTAGCGAAGTAACGCTTTACATCTCTGTCATGAAGAGCCATCTCTGCTCTCTCATAGCAGTACTTGTCATGCATATAGTGGATGACGTTCAGCGCGCTTACATAGACATCCGCCTGCCACTCCAGCATATCGATGAACTTGGAATAAACATCATCATAATCCAGAACGTCGCCTTCAACAGGACGATACTTAGGGCCAACCTGCTTCTTGGTGACTTCGTCAATACCACCGTTCAAAGCATACAGCAGGCACTTAGCGACATTGGCACGTGCGCCGAAGAACTGCATCTCTTTGCCGATGACCATGGAGGATACGCAGCATGCGATACCGTAATCGTCGCCGTGGGTCACTCTCATCAGATCGTCGTTCTCGTACTGGATGGAAGAGGTGGTGATGGAAATCTTTGCACAATACTTCTTCCAGCCTTCGGGAAGTCTGGTGGACCAGAGAACAGTCAGGTTGGGCTCAGGGGATGCGCCCAGATTCTCCAGAGTGTGGAGATAACGGAAGCTCATTCTGGTGACCATGTGACGTCCGTCAACACCTACGCCGCCCAAGGACTCAGTTACCCAAACGGGATCGCCGGCGAAGATCTGGTTGTACTCAGGGGTACGCGCAAACTTCACGCAGCGCAGCTTCATAATGAAGTGATCAACAAACTCCTGAATCTGCTCCTCGGTGAAGGTGCCGTTTGCCAGGTCTCTCTCAGCGTAGCAGTCAAGGAAGGTGGAGGTACGTCCAAGGGACATAGCGGCGCCGTTCTGCTCTTTTACGGAGCACAGATATCCGAAGTAAGTCCACTGGATCGCTTCCTGTACATTCTTAGCGGGTTTGGAGATATCGAAGCCGTAAGAAGCAGCCATCTCCTTCATCATCTTCAAAGCCAAAATCTGTTCGGACAGCTCTTCACGAAGACGGATTACATCATCGGTCATCACGCGGCCGGTGGAAAGCTTCTGATCTTCTTTGTCCTCGATCAGTCTGTCGATACCGTACAGAGCGACACGTCTGTAATCGCCAATGATACGGCCACGGCCATAAGCATCGGGAAGACCGGTGATGATATGGGAAGAACGGCACGCTCTGATCTCGGGAGTGTAAGCGTCAAAACAGCCCGCATTGTGTGTCTTTCTGTGGATGGTGAAGAACTCGCTGATCTCGGGATCAACCTCGTAACCGTTGTCAGAGCAAGCCTTCTCTGCCATACGGATACCGCCGTAAGGCTGTAAGGAACGCTTGAAGGGCTTGTCGGTCTGGAAGCCGACGATCGTCTCCTTGCTCTTGTCTAAATAACCAGGACCGTGGGAAGTGATGGTGGAAACAACCTTGGTATCCATATCAAGAACACCGCCTGCTTCTCTCTCCTGCTTCTGCAGATCCAATACCTGTGCCCACAAGTCATTTGTGTTCTGTGTGGCCCCCGCCAAAAAACTCTCATCGCCGTCATAGGGATGATAGTTTCTCTGAATGAAGTCGCGAACATTGACTTCTTTGTCCCATTTTCCGGGCGCAAAATCTTTCCATTCGTCTCTCATTTTGAAATAGCCTCCTACTTTAAAATTTGAATTAGTGTTGGAAATCTGATGCTCTAATTCTTAAGAATATTATATGTAAAAGTAGTTTGAGAGTCAAGGCCGGAAGTGTACTTTTTTGGGTACAAACGTAACAATTCAGCCCTCCCATTCATAAAAGCGTCTGCTTCGCATCCGTCGCCGCATCCGCGGCTCACCTTTTATTTCATGTGAGGGCGCTCCGCTCATAAAATAATATGTAACCCGTGCTTTGTGCGCAAGCGCCCACGCACTGATTACATATTATTTTATGGCTGAACTGTTACGTACAAACCGCATAAGAATTGCGCTTTTATAAATATTTAATATTTAGGAATGACTTGTCAGATTCAGGGGAAAGTATTATACTGAAAAAGTGATATTTCAAAGGAAAAGCCGAGACGGCGGAAAGGAGGATACCATGAGTGGAATCACGAAAGACATGACTATCGGTGATATTTTGAATACCAATCCTAATGTAGTTCCCGTTTTGCTGGAAGCAGGCATGCACTGTCTGGGCTGTCCAGCTTCTCAGGCGGAATCCCTGGAGGAAGCGGCAATGGTGCACGGTATAGATATCGATGAGCTGATGAAGGCGATCGAGGCAGTTTAATATGGAAAGTTGCGGAAAGTTACGACAAGTTATGGCAAGTTACGCTCCAGCGGGGTAATCATTCCCATTCGGACACGCTTGCGCTCGGTGAAACACGTAGCGGCACTAAGCTCAAAAGGACTTCGCTAAGTGCCAACGTGTTTCAACGGTTCCTCATGGGAACAATTACCCCGCTGGAGCTCAGTATCCGGCAATATCAAGTGGTCTTGCCGGATGTTATGATCTAAATTGTGCGCCTTCTATTTTTGGCATTGTGGGATACAGGAGCATGGGGTATAAAAAAGACTTTCTGTGGCGTGAGTCAGATGTGGAGATGAGACTCCGGCGATGCCCGTCCAATGGCGGGCATTGCCGTGAATGAGGCTCATCGGAACGCCTATCTGGCCGTCACAGAAAGTCTTTTTTATACCCTATGCTCCGTCCCTAGTATACCGCTTTTTAATTAGCTACACTTTTTGAGAATGTTTCAACGGTAACC
>JAMPHU010000052.1 GCA_023663225.1 Candidatus Gastranaerophilales bacterium | reverse complement strand
CTCCAATGAGCCATTTACAGGCAGAAACCGCTGCCTGAATTTTCCTAAATTAGAGGCTGAATGTGAGAAATATAATTCAAAAATAAAGACGAGGTATGATCGATGAATATAGATTTAGAAAACAAGGAATTAATCCGGATATTCCAACTATTCTTCGACGAATTGCCGCATCAGTATGAAATGAAAAACACCAGTCGCGGCGACGCTGATTTCAGAGAGGCTATTATTGCGAAATGGAGTTCCGGCGAAAAATATGTTATCAAGCTTTCGGACAATGACTTTACCTTTCCTAAGAAAATTGAAGCGTGGAAACGTTGTGCGGAAGAATATCGAAAACTAGGGTATTATTGCCCTGTGATTTTTTCTTCCAAACAGGGAAATTATCCGATCGTTACCTATAAAGGACATAACTGTGTTGTTTATGTGGAAGAGTTTTGTAGTTATGCCATTGTCGAAGAGCGATGCAGGGAAGATTCCAAAACGGGAAACACATTTGATATGAAATGGGCGGATGCGGCTTGGATGATGACCGCAAAAGTAGCGGCTAAGCGGTTCGATTTTTGTGATTATCCGTCGGCCTACTGTCTTTTTGAAACGTTCTGCCCAAGTGATGAAACGGATGAGGTTTTGGAAAATGCGTTGGCCTGGAAGAAATACGCAGATCATCAGCCAGAAAAGTTTCAGGCACAGATACAGAGAATTTGGGAAAGATGGATGGACAATCGCAACGAGTTGGAGCAGATTTATAACAAATTGCCAACCTCTGTGTTTCAGGCGGACTTAAATTCGTCGAATGTTTTATTGGATGATAACGATGCGTTTGTCGGCATTTTTGATTTTAATCTCTGCGGAAAAGATGTGTTTTTAAATTACTTATTCCGAGAAATCCACTGGCAATATAGCGAAGAATATTTGCTGGAAACCTTAAAAAAGGTCAGTCAGGCATATTCCTTCTCAGATTTGGAAAAACAGGCCGCGCCTTTGTTATATCGCTGTCTTAAGCCGCTTTGGTGTACGGAGATTAAGACGTTGCAGGCGGCAGGCAATGATGAGGATGCCATTTCGGCCTGCCTCATGCGGACAGAAACGTTGCAGACGAAGGAGATCGCGTTTGCGTCGTACATGAGCGCTGATGAAGGAGAAAAGACTCCCGCTCACCACTTCCCGAAAATCCTCTGATATCCATATGTCAAAGGCATATCCGTCATGGCCCGCTCCATCTGCGCGCTCTCTTCCATTCTGTTGGCGCATCTTACATTTTGGCAACCCACGCAGATCCCCTCGCATCGGGCCGTCTCATCCTGTGTCAGTTCCGCCAGAAACACCACGCTCTTTTTGGGCAGCATACAGAAAGCTTCATTACAGGACACCTGCGCCGAAAACTGACTCAGCATATGCGGCAGCATCTTAAGCGGCAGACTTTTTTGGCTGCCGGGGAAGTGGTATCTCGCCACATGCCAGTCACCGCTTTTTTCGACATGGCGGTTATAGGCCTGATATCCCTGCAACAGAAGTTCGCCGGACAGTACCTCCAGCATATAGCTCTCGGTCAGTCTCTCCTCTTTATGATAGCGCTCCTGCAGGCTATCCAGCGACATTCCCAAAGACATGACAACCCCCTCATAGACCGCATCCCTCGCTTCCCCGTCCTCCCGTATCCAAGGGGCATGGCCACAGCTTCCCCCCCTTCCTGTCGGTCGCTGACCATCCTCCCATATCCAGGGAGCGCGGACTTCCCAGACGGCCTCCCTGCGCAGAAAGGGCAGCATCTCTTCTGCGACAGCATGCAGTTCGCTCAGCCGGCTTGTCTCATAATGAAATTTTTCGCACACCTTTTTGAGAAAGTCCTTATCCCAAAAACCGTCCAATAACTCCGGAAAAAAAGTCTGCATACGCTCCCTCCCCTATCTGTGACTTGCTCTGTCAAAATTCAATTCCTTCCCGCGCCGCTATCCCCTTTTCATAAGGATGACGCACACACTCCATCCGCGTAATATAGTCCGCCGCATCGATCAAAAGATCGCCGGCATCACGTCCGGTCATCACAATCTCAACCTTTCCGACGTCTTCCTTTCCAAGCTTCAGCAGCCTTTCTAGCTTTTCCAAGTCTAACAATCCCCATTTTACGGGGTAGGTCAGTTCGTCCAAGATCACCATGCGACACGCCCCGCTCCCCGCTTTTTCCAGAAGGCTGTCCAAAATGTCATTGTGGACTTTCGCAAGTTCCCGTTTATCGGCCTCCGACATAGAGGCGTAAAAACCATAATTTTTCCTGCTTCGGAGAATCTCCACGTTGGGCAGACCCTCCAGCACATAGAGTTCCCCCGTGTCATTGCCTTTCATAAACTGTGAAAAGCACACAGACTGTCCTCTCCCCGCCGCCCGTATACAAAGTCCGATGGCCGCGGTCGTCTTTCCTTTTCCCTCACCTGTGTATAAATGTATCATCTTTCCTCCATCATGTACAGAAGCGCATTGCAGATGGCCGCCGCCACATTGCTTCCGCCTTTTCGTCCTCTTGCTACTATATAAGGCACATCGCATTGCAGGATCAGTTCCTTGGCCTGCACGACATTTACAAAACCCACCGGTACGCCGATGATTCCCTTCGGACGAATCTTACCCTGTCCCATCAATTCCTGCAAGCGCACCAACGCCGTAGGCGCATTTCCCACGGCAAAGATGATCTCCCTGGAAAGGCCTGCCGCTTTCTCCATGCTGGCGGCTGCTCGGGTGGTTTGATTGTTGGACGCCACTTGCGCCACATCCTCATCTCCCATAAAACAGTATACCTCCCCGCCATACTTTTCCAGGATCCTTTTATTGATACCGGCCTTTGCCATCTGCGTGTCCGTGACAATACAGGCTCCGCCCCGCAATGCCTCCTGCATCCTCACTACGGCATCCTCGGAAAAACAGAGCGTGTGCAAATACTCAAAATCGGCCGTTGTGTGAATCACACGCTTGATGACGGGAGCCTGCATGGGGTCCAGCTTGACATCCCCCAATTCCTCCGTGATGATCTCAAAACTGCGTTTCTCAATTTCCTGTGGCAAAACTGTTTCCAACTGCATCTTTTCATCCTCTCTTCCATTTTAAGGCATCCCTGCACCGCGAAAATACTTGACTTCCCGCGGCATCTCACCATCTCACATTTCCATCTCACAATCCCATCACACGATACACCGCATCCATATCCAAATTCCTGCGCAGGGTATCCGCCAGCTTGTCAAATTGCTCCTCCCGATACGTTTCCATGGAAAACCCTTCCTGTGCATTTCTGACCACCCCTTTGCGCTCGCAAAGAATCTGTATCAAGGTCTCCCGAAAGTCCTCCTCATCAAAAAGACCGTGAAGATAGGCGCCCAACACATTCCCTCTGCAACATCCGTCCGGGCCGTCCGACAGTTGCAGCAATGCGCTTATGTCCCCATTTTCCCCGCTCTCTTCCTCCGGAGAAGTCCTCCCCATGTGAAGTTCATATCCGCGCACCCTTTTCCCGGAGAGGCTTTGGAAAAATCCTGTGAGCTGTGACACCGTCCCCGCACTCTGCTTTCTCATTTTTTCCGGCTCATAACGCGTGACCATGGGGAGCAGTCCCATCCCTTTGATCTGTCCGCCGCCCTCCACGCCGCAGGCATCCACAATCTGCGTTCCAAGCATCTGATAACCGCCGCAGATGCCGATGATAGGAGCGCCTTCTTGGGCAAGCCGCCCTATGGCCGCCTCCAGACCGCTTGCGCGGAGCCAACGCAAATCATCTATCGTATTTTTCGTGCCGGGGATGCAGATTAAGTCGGGATGCTGCAATTTTTCCGCTTTTTCCACATATCGCACGGATACGTCCGGCTCTGCGCCCAAGACCTGAAAGTCCGTAAAATTGGATATTTTCGGCAGCCGGATGACCGCCACATCGATTTTTCCCCGCACGGCCCTCTGTTCCAGACTCTCCGCCAGCGAATCCTCCTCCTCGATATCCACGTCCATATAGGGAACCACTCCAAAGATCTCCTTTCCACATTTCTCCGTGATCATGGCAAGTCCCGGGGCGAGAATCTGCTTATCCCCGCGGAATTTGTTGATGATCAATCCCTTGATGCGTTCCTGTTCCCGTTTCTCCAACAACAGTACCGTGCCGATCAGTTGGGCGAACACGCCGCCTCTGTCGATATCCCCGACCAACAGCACAGGGGCGTCGGCTATTTCGGCCATCCCCATATTCACGATATCGTCTGCCTTTAAGTTGATCTCCGCCGGACTTCCGGCTCCCTCTATCACCACGATATCATATTGGGACGCCAGCTTCTCATATGCTTTTTGGATGGCGGGGACATAATCCCGCTTTCTTTTAAAATAATCCATGGCGCGCATATTTCCCATGACCTCCCCGTTGACGATCACCTGAGAACCCATGTCCGTGGTAGGTTTTAATAAGATCGGATTCATGCACACCATAGGCTCTATGCCGCAGGCCATGGCCTGTACCGCCTGCGCCCTGCCCATCTCCAGATTTTCCTTTGTGATATAGGAATTGAGCGCCATGTTCTGGGATTTGAAGGGAGCCACCCGATATCCATCCTGCTTGAAAATGCGGCACAACCCTGCCGTGATCAAGCTTTTCCCAACATGGGACATGGTTCCCTGTACCATAATCGGTTTCGCCATTTTTTCCTCCTGATCTGACTGTCATCCACAGCCATTGACTTCCGCATATCACCGCAGACGGCGCATAGCGTCCAGTATAGCCTGATTCTCCTCATGGGTCTTGACCGCGATCCGAAAATATCCCGCAAGTCCCTCCCGCTCTGACAAAAGACCTCTGTAATCCCTGCAATTTCGGATCAAAAACCCCTGCTCCAACATCCGCGTATACAAATCTATCCGGCTGCGCAGGAAAATAAAATTTGCCTCTGACGGATAAATCTTGTCCACAATTTCAGGCGGCAGATCAGCAAGATTCTCACACAAAAACGCCCTCTCTTTTCCGACCAGATTTACCGTCTGCTCCACAAAGTCTTTCGCCCGCAATGCCTGTATGCCTGCCGCCTGCGCCGGAATGGAAGTGTTCCATGGCTGCAGGCACCGTCTGAACCGTTCAAGCGCCTCCTTGTCTGCCGTCATCGCATATCCCAAACGCAGTCCCGGCATACCATAGATCTTCGTAAAGGCCCGCAGGACGATCAGGTGGGGGAAAGCCTCCAGACTGTGCTTACCAGTCAGCTCCTTTTCCTCTTTGGCGAAAGGAAGAAAACATTCGTCCACACAAAGCCAGGTATTGGTTTTTTCGCATTTCTCGGCGATCTGCAGCAAAAGTTCTTTCTTTATGACGCTTCCGACAGGATTGTTGGGATTGCACAAAATCACCAGATCCGTGACTTCTCGGATCGCATCCAAAAAAGCTTCCTCCAGACGAAAGTCCGCCTGCTCCCGCATCTCCCAAAAATCACAGCTTCCTCCAAACGCCGTCACGGCGGCTTCATACTCGACAAAGGCCGGAACCGGAAACAAAACCCGCTTTGGGCGCAGACAGGACATAAAAGTATACAATAATTCCGCCGCGCCGTTTCCCAAAAGGATCTGTTCCGCCCTGACCCCTTCCGCCTCCGCCAGGGCCAGACAGAGTTCCTCCCCTCTCCAATCAGGATACCGTGTACAAGACGCTACGCTCTGTTTTGCCGCCTCCACGCAGCCGACCGGCATCCCGAGCGGATTGATATTGATAGAGAAATCGTATTGCACCCGATTGCGGTATACGTCCCCGCCGTGAAAAGATTCCATAGACACACCTCATATCCCCATTCTGACCAATCCTGCCAAGATCAGGATTCCCATCGCCCATACCATGCCGGATGTGGCATACAGCAGTCGGTTGGCTCTTACAATATCCTCCGCCTCCACATCCCGCACCGCGTCCCCGATAGCAGGCTTCTTGTGCAAGACTCCAAAATACCAGGCGTCTCCGGCCAGCTCCACGCCCAATGCCCCCGCGCAGACCGCTTCCGTCTGGGCGGAGTTGGGACTGGCGTGGCAATACCGATCTCTCTTGAAAATACGAATCGCCCCCCTGCCGTCCAATCTAAGCAGGAAAGCCGCAAAGATCATACCAAGCGCCGAGATCCTCGCCGGAATAAAATTGCAGATATCATCCAGCCTGGCGGCAGACCTTCCCAGATACAGATACTTGTCATTGCGGTATCCCACCATGGAATCCATCGTGTTCACCGCCTTGTAAGCCACTCCCCCGTAAACCCCAAACACAAACAGAAACAACAGCGGCGCCACCACGCCGTCGGATGTATTTTCCGCCACTGTCTCTACAGCGGCCTTCGTGATACCTTCCGCCGTCAAACGTTCGGTATCTCTTCCCACGATCATAGAGACGGCTTTTCTGGCGGCCTCCACGTCCCCACTCTTTAAGGCGTGATAGACTTTCATGCTCTCTGTCTTCAAGGACTTCATGGCCAACATTTGATAACAGATCACACTTTCCAAGACAATCCGCAATGCCGGGTGCACCCATCCTGCCAGGGTGAGCGCCCCAAAGACTGCTGCCAGCGTAACCGCCAATACCACGAGTACCAGCAGGAGTCCTGCCGCTTTCTTTTTCCCGATATCGGCTTCCCTCTCCGGCCGGATCCGAAACAGTCCTCGCAGCCCCCGTTCCGCCCACTCTATGATTTTTCCGATACCGCGCACCGGATGCCACAGAAAATGCGGATCGCCCAAGATCAGATCCAGCGCGCATCCTGCGCAGATCACCAAAATGCGTTCTCTCACTTTTTCACTCCTTCAGCGCTGTGACCTGATTCAGCGACAACGTTCCTGTCCTCTCGTCATAGGACACATCGGCGGCATAACCGTTTCCGTTTTCTGTCTGCCACGCAAAATAGCTTTTGTGCGGATGGGAAAAACGGTCCAATATCGCCATGATCGTTCCCCCGTGAACCACAAAGACCAAGTTGTCTTTTTGCTTTCGTTTCCATGCCAGGTCAATCACCCTGTAAAATGCACCGGCACACCTGTCCCGAAAGCCGTTTATGTCCTCCCCGTCCGGAAAAGCGCAAGTCCCGCCGGAATCAAGAAATCGCTGATAGTCCGGATTCCCGCTTAACTCCTCGTAATTCTTATATTCAAAGGCTCCAAAATCACATTCCCGAAACGCCTCAACTTCGATCTGCTCCGTTTCGGGAAATAAGATCTGCGCCGTGTCACGGCATCTTTGCATGGGACTCACATACAAAACATCCGGACAAAGAGTCTCTTGCAAAAATAAACTTTGCTGCAAAAGCGCTTCTCTCGCCTCCGCCGACAACGGCTCGTCCGTCCTGCCCACATATCTTCTCTCTCGGTTTCCTTTTGTCTGTCCATGCCGGATCAAGTATACTTTCATAACGTATTTTCCCTTACGGTTTGATGTTTTTCCCTATGCCACAGATGACCCGTATGACCTGTCCGGCCTCTCCCGCGAGATATCCTCCCACTCTGCCCACTTGCTCCCTGTAAGCGCGTTCAAAGGCATCCACAGGCACCAGACCACAACCCACCTCATCACAGATGATCACCAGCTTATCGTCTGACGACAATAGCTTTTGCGCCTCCTTTAGAGGATCCATCCCCTGTTTCATCTGAAGCCGTATCGTCTCGTGATAATGGTCAACAATCCGGTAGGTATCCGAAAAATGATTGTCTGCAAAGGCTCTTTTTCCCTGATATGCTCCACCTGTTATCAATATCATCGCTATCTCCTATCTTCACTTTATCCCCATTTGGAAACCAGTACGATCCCCGCCAGGATCCCCAGCTCACAGATCTGCAAAAAATATCCCGCCAAATCCCCTGTGATACCCCCGAAATGTTGATAAGCCATATGGCGATACCATACAAAGCAACAGACGCCTGCCGCTACACTGACCAAGGCATACCGAGGACCGACTGCTGCCATCGCCGCCGTACAGACGGCAAGTTCCAAGATGAGAATCCACTTTGTCAGGCCGGAAGAAGCGTTTGCACTGGCGGCTGCCAGTCCGTCCTTTTTTGCCTTCCGAAAAGTGACCACGGACAGCGCGCTCAATATGCGGGAAAAAAGATATCCCATGGCAATGTTTATGATCTCCTCGTCTCCCGCCTCGCTCCAGAAGGCCGTTGACAAAAGCAGATAGACCATGCCGTAAATACAGGCAAATGCCCCCATATGGGGATCCTTCAGGATTGACAGTTTTTCTTCCCTGCTTTTCCAAGAACTCTTCGCGTCTATGGTATCCAGATAACCATCCATATGGATGCCCCCTGTCACCAATATCGGAACCACCGTCAATAGCAGTGCTCTGGAGATTGCACCAAACCCAAGCGCCTTTAGTCCAAAATATACCCCTGCGCTGCACAGGCCCAACACACCCCCCACCAAGGGGAAAAAGCACAGGCTGTACTTCATGCTCCGCTCGTCCCACTCACACTTTGGCATGGGGATTCTGGAATACATGGAAAACGCTATGATAAAAGACCGCATAACAACTCCTCCCCCTTATGGATGACGGGAATCGTAAATACGGTTTCTGTCACCACAGCCGCCTGCGCCGCCAACAGCACATTGATTTTCCCCAAAAGCGCTCTATACCGTTCCGATTCGGGATCGTAGCGCACCCCATCCGAAAAAATCTCGTTTGTCACCACCACCAGCTCTCCGGCCTCTTCCGCCAGCGCAAGCAGCGGTTTTACCATGGTTTCTTCCATCTGTTCTTCCGCCTTGTCCCCTTTGTCTTTGACGCCGCCCTGCGGCAGATACATTTCATTGGCAAGGAGATTGGACAGACATTCCAACAACAGAACGTCTTTTCCGCCCGCCCGGACACGGGAGATGCCCACAGGACATTCGACCGTGGAAAACCCCTTGTCCCTGCGCATCAGGCGATGTCTGGCAATCCGTTTCTCACATTCATCGTCGCAGGAATACATGGTCGCTACATAGTACAGTCCGCCCACATAAGGCCCCATTTTTTCCCGCAGGCGCACCGCCAGATTCTCCGCATATTCCGACTTGCCGCTTCCGCTTCCTCCCATCACCAAATACAACATATCACTCGATGCCTCCTGACATTCTCTCATAGGCTTCTATTTCATAGTCCGCAAAACTGCCCATACGTTCATAGACCCTGACAGCCATATCCAGCAGAGGAAAAAGCGCTACGGCTCCGGTGCCTTCGCCCAGATGCATCCTGCCGTGGAGGATCGCCTCCGCCCCAAGAGTTTTTAAGACCAGCCGTCCCGCAGGTTCCTCGGATACATGAGATGCCAGCAAAAAATCGGGCACTCTTCTATCCAACTTCGACGCCGCAAGCGCCGCCACCGCCGAGATAACACCATCCGCCACAATGGGGATACCGTGCCGCACTCCTCCTAAGAAAACTCCCGCCATCATGGCGATCTCATAACCGCCTGCCTCCGCCAACAGCTCCAAAGGTTCCTGCAACCCTTTCTGCGCCGCCCGCTCACAGGCTAACCTTACCGCTTCCCGCTTTTTGGCAAGTCCTTTTTCATCCAGTCCTGCGCCTCTTCCGGTGACAGCCTCCGGCTCCTCCCCCAAAAACAGCGCTGCCAGCGCGCTGGTGGGTGTGGTATTGCCGATCCCCATCTCACCTGTGGCGATGATGGTATATCCCTTTTCTTTCAGTTCCCCCACCAATTCCTGTCCGATCTGTAACGCTTCTTTGCACTGATCTATGGTCATTGCCGCTTCTTTGGCAATATTCCCGCAGCCTTTTCCCAATTTTCGATCTGCCACCCTGCCGGGCGTCAACTGTTTCTCCGGGGACTCCTCTCCCGCCATTCCCGCATCGATGACATACACATCTGCCCTCGCGCATTTCGCCATGATATTCACGGTGGAACGACCTTTGGCAAGATTGGCGGCAACGATCTGCGTCACCTCGCTGCCGCACTGCGTCACACCCTCCGCCACCACGCCATGATCGCCGCAGAGTACTAAGAGAGCACGCTTTTTGAGATTCGGGGGCGCCGGATCGGCAGCTATCCCACATAATTTTACCACATAATCTTCCAACAGGCCAAGTCCGTCGATGGGTTTGGCAATGCCGTCCCAACGCTCCCGCGCCTTACGCTTTGCCTGATACCGCAGACAATCCTGCAAATAATGAAATACCGCCTGTGGATTGCTGTAATAATAGAAATGCGGAAAACCGGCAGCCATGTGCGCCGTATGCACCATACAGGGATAGCTTTTCCCGCCCACCGGTTTCTCCGCCACACAATCCGCCCCGTTCTCTGTGGAATCCCAGTGATGAAACTCATGCCCCTTCAAGTGTTGTGCGGCATCCCCCAAAAGACCAGGCGAGAGGGTTTCCACCTGAATATATCCAAACCGGCACAGTCCGCCTGTGGGGAAACCCTTTCCCGGCAGGACGCCTGCCATACGGTAGGTATGATCCTCCGTTCCGGCTTGATGTTCCGTGACGGTCTGCCTTCCATCCACGGCTTGCCCGGCAGTCTCAAGGGTTTGCTGTAAATAGAGAAACCCGCCACATTCCGCCAGGCAGGGGATTCCGCCCTCACAAAGTCCTCTGAGCGCCTCCCTGACTTTTCCTGACTGCTCCAATTCCCCGGCATACTGCTCGGGATACCCACCGCCCAACAAAAGTCCGTCCAACTGTGGCGGAAGCACCTCATCATGCAGGGGGGAAAACTCCACAATCTCCGCCCCCATCCGGTCAAGCAGCTCCAGATTCTCCGCGTAATAAAAGGAAAACGCTTCATCTCTCGCCACACCGATCCGCACCTTTCTCGGTAAAACAGGGATGACAGGGCCGCTTTCGTTGGTCTCCTGCGCGGTTGCGCCAATGGCAAGCAGCTTGTCCAGATCCACATTCTCTTTTGTCTCTTCCGCCACCCGCTCTGCCCATGCGTCAAAATGCGCCCATTCCTCCGGTGCAAACAACCCCAGATGCCTCGACGGCACTTCCAGTTCTTTTCTCTCCGAAAGAAACCCTACCACGGGGATCCCACATTCCCGCTCGATCAGTTCCTTCAGCCTTGGATAAAAAGATTTCGTGACCCTGTTTAACAAAATCCCCCGTATGTTGCTGTCGGTACGGTATTCCACGATCCCCTTGACCAACGCCGCCAGGGAAACGCTCGCCCCTTTGCCGTCCACCACCAGCACCACCGGCGTCCCTGTCACTTTTGCGATCTCATAAGTGCTGGCTGCATCCGACTGCCCTCCCAGGCCGTCGTAGTAACCCATGACTCCCTCCATTACGGTAAAATCGGCCTGTTCCATCCGTTTCTGCAACAAGTATCGGGTGGTCTCTTCTTCTGTAAAAAAGGTGTCAATGTTGCCGGAGGGCACGCCCAGCACGCTGCGGTGAAACATAGGGTCAATATAATCGGGACCACATTTTACGGCGGATACCTTCAGTCCCCGCCTCTTTAACGCCATGATCAGACCGCAGACTGCCAACGTCTTACCGCTGCCGCTTTTCGGGGCGGCAAACAACAATCTGTCCGGTTTTCCCTGATTGTCAGACTTAATACCCATTTACTTTGGCCTCCTATTTCTCCTGCGCTTCCAGCCATGCATCGGCGCTTTCGTATACGGGAATCCGCATTTCCCTGGCCGATTCTATCAATCGTCCGTTCATCTTATTCATGCTGCCAATCGGCGTGCCGGCGTCAATCAGCGCGCCCGCCTTTTGCATCCATGTAAGCGCCTGTTTCAGCTGCTCCTCCTTCATTTCCTCAAAGGCAGGCGCTTTTACCACATGCTCGCCGAGCGCCAAAGCCACGGAAAAGTCAATGTCATTTTCATAAAGTATGCCCGTCGCAAAGGGAATCTGTCTTTTTTGGAGCAGACGGTACACGGGGACGCCATATCCGCCGCCCGCCGTCACAAATACTTTTGGGTTCCCTTTGGGACGACCAAACTCTACACTTCCATAGAGCTGATTATACTTTCCTTCTTCCAATCCATACAGGCTTTCGATAACGCCCTCTTTCAGGATTTCCTCCGGCGTGCCAAAGGCCGCTATGGTGTCTCCTTTTACACATACGATATAGTCGGAGATTTTGGACGCCAGATCGATCTCATGGAGCGACATGATCACGGCAGTCCCCTCTTCATGGGCCATCTCGCGCAAGATGTCCAACAACTCGATCTTAAAACGGATATCCAGATAAGCCGTGGGTTCGTCCAGCACGATCGCCTGCGGCTCCTGGCAGATCGCTCTCGCCAGCAGGATCCGCTGCCTCTGGCCGTCACTCAAGGTGGAAAAGTCCTGCTCTTTCAGCTCTGTGGCATGCACTCTAAAAAGCGCCCGCGAAACGGCCTCCTGATCCGCCGCTGTCATCTTTCCCACAGCATTGGTGTAAGGATAACGGCCCATGGCGACCACTTCCTCACAGGTCATCAGTTCCGGTCGGATGCGGTCTGTCAACACCACCGCCACCCGGGTCGCCATCTCTTTTGCGCTCCAGTCCTGTATATCCTTTCCGCCGATCGCCACCGTCCCGCCGATTCTGGCCAGATGTCTGGTGATCGTTTTCAACAGGGTGGACTTTCCCGCACCGTTTGGCCCGATCAGGGTAAGAATCTTCCCTTTCTCCACGCCGATATTGATCCCGTGGATCAGGCTCCTGCCCCGATATCCCACCGCCAGATCTTTTGTCTGAAAATACTCCATATACCTCTCCCATTTACTGCTCCGCGGAGCGGCGCTTCAACATCATCACAATGACCACCGGCGCCCCGAAAGCGGCCGTCACGGTTCCTATGGCCAGCTCCGTCGGTGAAAATAAGGTTCGCGCGATCAGGTCACAGTAAATACAAAATACCGCCCCGCTCAGATAAGTCACAGGAATCACCACGGACGGGCGCGATGTCTTCAACATCGTTTTGGTGATATGCGGCACCGCGATCCCCACAAAGGAAATAGGCCCCGCAAAAGCCGTCACACAGGCCGAAAGCAGACTGGACAACAAGATCAACACCGCCCGAAACAGCTTCACATTTACACCCAGGCTCCTGGCATATCCTTCTCCGAGGGCATAGGCGCCGATCGGCTTCGACAAAAGCCATGCCGCCCCAAGTCCTGGAATACAGATCCACGCCGAAAACGCCACATTCCCCCAATTTGCACCGGAAAAGCTTCCCATTGACCAACTCGTCAGATTCGCTATATCATGCTCCTTTGCAAAAGCGATACAGAAATCCGTGGCCGCCGAACAAATATATCCGATCATAATTCCCACTACCAACAGCATAGACATGCTGTGCACTCTCTGTGAAAATAAAAGTACGGCAGTCACCACCAAGAGGGAACCGAAAAACGCCGACGCAATCAGCGCCGCTGAGCTGATCTTCCCGATATATTGCACGCCAAAGACCAGCATCATCCCTACGATCAATTTGGCCCCTGACGAAATCCCCAGCACAAAAGGCCCTGCAATCGGATTCCTGAAAAAGGTTTGCAGCAGGAAACCGGAAACCGCCAACGCCCCGCCCAAAATGGCAGCCAGCATCATGCGGGGCATCCTGATGCTGAACAAGATCTTTGACTGTGTGGATGCCCCTGTGACTGCCATTATCTGTTCCGCATAGGCTCCCCCTGTAAACAGGTTTAACGCCTGATACCGAACGGCATCCCACACCATACGAAAGATATCGCCGGACGGGATATGCACCGATCCCAAATTGCAGTTCAGCACCAACCCCCAGGCCAGCAAAGCGGTCAGGATCATCATGGTAATCCAAAACCTTTTTTGTGTCTGTTTCATATTCGCTGTCCTATTCTTCCGCTTCCAACGGTATTTTGATCAGATGATCCGTTGTCACATCATCCGGATTCTCGCTGGACAAGATTGTATTCATGTCGGAGACGATCGAGGAGATCGCCGACGTCGCCTGGGTAAAGTCAGGGGAGGTGACCCACACATGACCCTCCTGTACCGCCTTGAAATCCGCAAACAACGGCTCGTATTCCGTCATCTCCTGAATAGAATAAAACTTGTTCCCAAGGTTCCAGTAGAAGAGATAGTCCGCATCCTTGAAAGAAGCATACCACTCCTCAAAAGTCATGGAAGTATTTCCGCTCTCTTCCGGCTCCATATCGGCACAAATATAGTCGCCGCCCGCAAGCTCGATCATTTGTACCAGATAGTCTCCGCCATTTCTGGCATAGCACTTGCCGTTGGAGGTGATGTAACCGATCGCCACCGTGATACCGGTGCTCTCCGCCGCCGTCGCCTGATCCATCAAAGCTTTCTGGTCGTCAAAGTACGCCTGCGCTTCCGCTTCCTTGTCGAACAATACGCCCAACAGCTTCACCCATTCCACGCGGGCTAAGGGATGATTTTCCTTGGATGAGATCTCAACCAGGTTCGGAATCCCCAGTTCTAAAAATTTCTCGTTGACTTCCGGCACAGAATCAACCATGGAATTGTCGAGATGAAGCCGGATGCCCTGCTCCACCATCATCTCATAATCGGGTTCCTTGTAATTTCCGGAATAGCCGATCCTGCCATCTTCCACCGCCGTCTTTACCTCGTCAATATACCAGCCGTCCGCTTCGGTTGACACCAGTTTGACATAGTCCAATGCGTCGATGGCGTTCATCAGGGAAACCATGCTTGTGCTGGCAACATACGCATTGTCAATGGGCATCTGAAGCACAGTCACTTCCTCATCCAGATCTTCGGGCACACTCATTCCCTCCGGCACCACCAGGTACTCTGCGGCCGGATCGCCCACCGTGAGCATACGGTAGCCGCCCTGGAACAGTTCAACGGAAAAACCCTTGGCATAATCCACTTCCATGAAGCCGTCCGAAACCAACTTCCCGTCATAATTTTCTTCCGATGGCGGAGTGCTCGTTTCCGTATTGGTTTCCGCGCCGGACACATTGCCGTCTTCCGCGGAGACCGTGGACCCATCGCCCTGCGTCTGTCCCCCATCCTTGCCGCAGCCTGTCAACGTAAGAATCCCCATTGACACTGATAAAATAATAGCTGCTATCCTCTTTTTCATACTGACTCCCTTCTTCCTGTACTTTCAGGTATACATAGTATTTTGAATAGTTCGGGAACAAGGACGATAGCATCCGTTCAAGCAAAAAGCAGGAATCCGAGCACAAAAAAGAAAACCCTTTTCTCCGAAAAAAGGGTAAAAGGGTCATCAGACAATGGTTTGAAACCTTGTCTCCTGGCATGTACTCCCAATTACTCGTAGGCTGGAACAGTCGTTCCCGTACAACAGCAGGCAGGTCTCCTGGCTCATAGATCTTCACATCGGCCATCTTCCCAGGAAAGGCTTCCCTTGCTCCCAGTGATATAGCGGCTCCTGCTCCCTAAATACAGTGACGAGTTCGTACAGGATTCTCACCTGTTTCCCTTTTCACCAAATCCCAACCCCAAAGGGGGTTCATTTGACACCTGCTGTTTTTCTTATTCAATTAGAAATTACAATAACACATTTTTTGCAGTTGTGCAACTAGAAACCTACAAGAGGATATGTTATAATGAATTTCAATATCATGCAGAGGAGAAATTTCAAATTGAGACAAGAGAAGAAAAAACACAATGTCAATACCGAGCTGGAGCTGCGCGTTCTTCTGGAAAACGAGACGGAGGCTAACCTATACGTTGCAAAATGTCTTGCGGTCTGTGCCGGTGTAGGCGCGCTGGCATGGATCTTTAACCTGGTAGGTATTTTTATCGTTCCGCAGGCTATTATGAATACCGCCATGCCCCTTTTGATCCTATGTTTTCTCCTGCCGGCTCTTCTCTACAAATTGACAGGCGGCAAGCCGTCCTGGCTAAAATACGCTTTCTTGTTCTATGGTATTATGGGAATTTTTATTTTGTGCTGCGCCATGCCCAAGCACGGCGTCCTGGCATGGGCGCTGCCTCTTTTATTGAGCTGCCATTATTATTCCAAGCGTTTGACTAACATAACGCTGATGATTTCCTGGCTGCTCTTTTCCGCTTCCATTTATATATCCCTCTATTTGGGCGAGGGCGATCTGAATATGCTCCTCAACCCCTATGACTATAATGCCAGCGTTCCCACCGGAGAACTCTTTTACAATTCCACTCTTTTCTTTGTGGTACCGCGCGCCCTGATCCTGCTTGGCCTCTCCTCCATATGCGCCACCGTAGCCGGACGGACGCGCCGTCTTTTGGAAAAACAGATCAAGGACAGTGAAGAGCGTCAGCGCATTTCCACTGAGCTGGATGTGGCCACCCATATTCAGGCGGATATGCTGCCTCGCATTTTCCCTGCTTTCCCGGAGCGTCCCGAATTTGATATCTACGCCACCATGAATCCGGCCAAGGAAGTGGGCGGCGATTTTTATGATTTCTTTATGGTGGATCAAACCCATCTGGCCATCGTGATGGCCGACGTATCGGGAAAAGGTGTGCCCGCCGCCCTCTTTATGGTAATCGGCAAGACCTTGATCAAGGATCACACAAAACCCGGCATGGACTTGGGCGATGTGTTTTCGGAAGTAAACGCTCTGTTGTGCGAATCCAATAATGAGGGACTGTTTATCACCGCCTTTGAAGGCGTGCTCGATCTGGTGACAGGCGAATTTTGCTTTGTCAACGCAGGACATGAAATGCCCTTTATCGCAAGAGACGGCGGCGTCTATGAACCCTACAAGCTACGCGCCGGTTTTGTACTGGCAGGCATGGAGAATATGAAATATCAGAGCGGGCAGATACAGCTTTCGCCCGGAGACAAGATCTTTCAATATACCGACGGCGTGACGGAAGCCACCAACGCGGCCCATGAGTTGTACGGCATGAAGCGGCTTACCGATATTCTTGTGCAAAATACCGATAAACCGCCCGCTGAACTTCTTCCTGCCATAAAGGCAGATATCGATCGGTTTACAGGCGATGCGCCGCAGTTCGACGACATCACCATGCTTTGTGTGGAATATGTGGAGGCAATGCCTGCGGACTAAGTAGAAAGTCCGCTCAAAAGCCTCAATCCGTCAACGCATGTACCTTTTCTAACAGAATATCCTCGTCGATCGGCTTTACCACATAATCCCTGGCGCCGCCTGCCACAGCCTTGACCACATGGTTCTTGTCATTGTTTGAGGTGAGGAAAATCACAGGCACCTCCGTCAGGTGTTCCTTTTCCTTGATCTGTTTCAACATCTCATAACCGTTGATCTCCGGCATGTCAATGTCCAGAATGATCAGATCGGGCGTTTTCTCTTTCAAAAATTTAAGCGCGCGCAGACCGCTCGAAAAGGCGTGCACATCGTAAGCTTCACCTAATACCTTTTGCAGCATTTTCAGTACGATACCGCTGTCGTCTACCGCCACGATTTTTTTCTTTTCTCCAAACATCTTTTTATCCTCATTTCTGCGCCGCTGGTTTGATAGAACGCAGGTTTATGCCGCAGCGCTGACACAAAACCTGACATTTGAAACATTCTCCGTCGTTATGCCCTTAACAGCCGGATCGCTTTTTCCTCGTCAAACTCATCTTCCAAAGCGATCAGCGCGCTCTTGATGCGCTCATGCATCTTCGGTTCCAACGCTTGCCCGATCCACTCCTTTAACTGCCCGATCGCCTCCTGTGTCTCAAAATCATCCAACAACAGAGCCACTCGTTCCAGTTCATCGCGGGATACTTGCAGCAGCTCCTTTCCCGCGCTGCCCACCGCCTCATATTTATCGCGTTCTCCGCCATGGCTTTCATAGTAAGCGAAAAACCCTTCCAGCGTCTTATCCCAGACCGCCAGCAGATCGTCCCAGTGAGCCGCCACATAATCGCCGTCCTGGGTCTTGCTCCTCATCTCATGCTCGTATGCCGCGTCGGCAAGGGCATCTGCGCCCAACGTTCTCGCATTTCCCTTTAAACCGTGCACCAAGATCGCATAGTCCGCCATATTCTGCGCCAAAATAAACTGCCGCATAGTCTCCTGCTTTTCCCGCTCCTTTAGGAACATCCCCACCAGTTCCAGATACATTTGCCCGTCGCCTTTCGCGTGGGACAGGCCGTTTGCGATCGAAATCCCATATGCCAGAAAGGCTTTTTCATCCGCCTTCATGCCGCCCGCTTTCTCCTCCTGCAAGACGGCTTCCTTTTGATGAACCAGATCGGCGGGAAGATACCTGGCCACCGTCTGTTCCAGCAGATCTCCGTCAATGGGTTTTGTGAGAAAATCGACAAATCCTTCCTGCAAGTAGGCTTCTCGTGCGCCGGACAGCGCGTTCGCCGTCAGCACAATGACCGGCGTGTCTTCATTGGGAAAGTCAGAAAGCTTACGGATCTCATGCAGCGTCTCGATCCCATCCATCTCCGGCATCATATGATCCATAAAAATAATATGGAAAGGCTCTTTTTTCACAAGCTCCAAACACTGTCGTCCGGAATCCGCTGCCGTGATCTTCATTTTCGTGCGTTTCAGCAGGGATTGGAACACCTTCCGGTTCATATCGTTATCATCCACCACCAGCACGCTCGCCTCGGGAGCTTCAAAGGTCTGCTGCTTTTTGAGCGCGCTCTGCTCCTGCCTGTCCCGAATCTCCGCAAAACTGCCCGTGGGATCACCGCACACGATTTTCTGCGGGATCGTGACCGTGAAAGTAGAGCCCTTTCCGTATTCGCTCTCGACCTTCATATCGCCGTCCATCAGCCTAAGCAGCGACATAGTGATATTCATGCCCAAACCGGTGCCCTCGATATTGCGGTTCTTTTCCTCATCAAGCCGCTGAAAACTTTCAAAAAGCTTGCCCATATCCTCTTTTTTAATGCCCATTCCGGTATCCTTGACGGATAGGATCAAGTTGATCTGCTCCTCCCCCGTTTTCTTGTATGTGGCATACACCTCTATGCCGCCCTGGGGCGTATATTTGACCGCATTGGTCAGGAGATTTGTCACGATCTGCTTGATGCGGACATCGTCCCCATACAGGGTCTTCGGCATCGTCTCATCCAGCGAAAAGGAAAGCGTCAGACCCTTTTCCTGCGCCCGCAAAAAGATCACGTTCCACAGATCGATCAACAGATCGGCAAAGACATAGTCCACTCTGACAATTTCCATCTTGCCGGATTCGATCTTTGACATGTCCAGTATATCATTGATCAAAAATAAAAGCGTTTTCCCTGAACTTCGGATATTCGCCGCATAAGAAAGCAACTGCTCGTCGGCGCACTCCCGCAGGATCATTTCATTCATGCCGAGCACGGCGTTGATCGGCGTTCTGATCTCATGGGACATGTTGGAGAGAAAGAGACTTTTGGCCTCATTTGCCCTGACCGCCTCATCCTTGGCCTTTTCATATTCGATGTTCAGCTTGCGGATCTTGTCCAACGCTTTGTGCGCGTCGCGCAGCTCGTTTAACTCCGTCACATCATCAATCACCACGACCACCGACTTTTCGCCTTCGCTCTGAATATAACTGGTGGTCAGGGACAGATTTCGGTTCTCTCCTTCAAGCGTATAATCCACAGGCTTGTTGCGCACTTTTTCTTTTTCATAAATCGTGTCTAAGATCACTTCAGTAAAGAAATCCGTACCCTCTCTCATCACAAACACATTGGCAAAAGAATCGCCGATATTTTCCTGGGTCAGACCAAGCATGCGCTCCGCCGCCTGATTCAGCATGGTAATTTTGCCGTTCATGCTGATCACCATGACGCCCTCCAACATATTTGTGACGATCTCCCGATAGAGATCTCCATGGTCCTTTTGGTTTGACATATCTTCTTTCCTTATTATCGCTTATAAATCTTTGCGGATCCGCAAAATATTTTTACCGTCCTTGTATTCGTAAGTGATCTCATTCATATTTTTCTTTACGAGATAGATCCCCAAACCGCCCGGTTCCCTGTCCTGCGCGGACAACGTCACATCGGGATCGGGTTTCGCAAGCGGGTCATAGGGCACACCCTGGTCGATAAACGTGATCACCACAGACAACGGCTCGTCCAATATCTCAATCCTCACCGTAGCAGGCCCCACCTCGGGATGATACGCATAATGAACAATATTGCTGAACAGTTCATCGATGGCAATATCAATCTGCGCCTGCGCTTTGGGCGGACAGTCAAGCTGTTCCAACTGCTCATCCACAAACGCAGTTACAACAGGAATACTCTGCAATGTTGCATCAACCGTTAATTCTTTCATATACCGCCTCCATACTCACTCCGCAATATTGAGAATATCCAAAAAACCCGTAACCTCAAAAACTTCGTGAATAATCTCATTGACATGACATATCACCAATTCTCCGCTTCCCTTTTTCATAAATGTCTTGTGCGCAGACAAAAGCACGCGCAGACCGACTGAAGATAAATACTCTAGCTCCGCAAAATCCAATATCAGCTTTTCGGCGTCATCAATATTCGCGTTGATCTCCGCCTCGAGCAGGGGTGCCGTATTGGAATCGAGACGTCCTATCGGCAAAATCGTAATTTCTTTTCCGTTTACTTTCTTTTCAATCTTCATCGCACATCCCTTTCCTGCTTTTTTATATTTAAATTTTATATCAAATCTCGTAAAAAGGAGCCTGTATAAGCAATGCCTGCCATTCTGCCTTTCACTTTACTTTTTAAATTTAAGGATAACTTCTTTTAATTTTTGCGACAGTATCATATTCTCATTGGATGCCTTACAAATATCATCTGAAATATTTGAGGTTATTCCGCTCTTTTCTATAATAACATTGATTGCATTTTCATTTTCCGCTGATATGTTTTTGACATTAGCAGCGCTGCTCGAAATCTGTTTTACAGAACGTTCAAGAACAGTTGTGGATTTATTAACGCTTTCAATTTCTTTTTGTATCTGTAAAACTGCTTCGCTGTATCTTTGTGCGAAATCCGCAAATATCTTTATTTTATCCATCACATCCGTATCTACGAACATGATAATGTCATCCAGACATTTTTTAACAATTTCTATGCTGCCATTTGCATCATCACAAACTTGCTGTATATTGGAACCTGTTTTTGTTGAAATTTCAGCAAGTTTCCCTATTTCTCCGGCAACCACCGCAAAACCTTTGCCTGCTTCTCCTGCCCTTGCGGCTTCAATGGAAGCATTTAGGGACAGCAAGTTCGTTTGTGAGGCAATATCCAATATCTGCTGCGTCATCTCATTAATACTGGAAAGACTTTTTAAAGATTCTATCGCCGTTTCAACACCTGCCTTTGTGTTTGTAAAAGTGGCTTGACTATTTGCATATGTAGCTTGCGCCGAATCTTTCATCTCCAATGCACTTTTCAACATTGCATCTGTTTTTTCATTACTCAAAGAAATATGACCAACGATTTCTTCCGTCAAATTATTAATATGTACAATCTCATCATTCACGTTGCTTATAGCGCTATGCGTGCCTTCAAGGCTTGCCAGAAGTTCTTCCGTGACAGCAGTATTATCCGCAACACAATCAACCAGACCTGTTGACGAATCATTCATGGAAGTGCATTTACTTTCAAGAGCGCTGCTGCTTTGCTCTAGTATCAAAATAACTTCTCGAAGAGATTTTGACAGTAAATCTGTAGCTGTCGCGATATTTCCTACTTCATCCTTTCGATCAAGAATCTTATCCAACTCTGTATTGTGTGAAATATCGTGATTTCTTAATTTCAAAACTGCACTTTCCACTATATGCAAAGGTTTCATTGTGATATTGATGATCACATATACAAATATTAACAAAAACACCGTCGCCGCCAAACATATCATAACCAGCCAACTCTGCATTGTCTTAACGGAAGCAAAGATTTCATCTGTGTTATCCGATAGAATAAACACCCAATTCCGATCAGAAATATATTGATAACTTGCCAGATATTTTTGACCGTCAACTTCATATTCAATATATGATTTCACATTCGCATTACTGTTAGATACAGCCTCAATAATCTCACGAACATATGCCTCCTCAGCAACTTTTGCCACCAACTCCGGATCCTCATTAAATATGTATTCCCCTGTCTTTACATTAACCATACAATATTGAGCGCTTTCCATTCCAGCAATCGGCAAGCTATTCAGCGTGGCAAGAATACCATTCGTCAAAATGGCGCCTCCCACCAATCCGACAGGATTATTATTATCATCATAAACTGCCGCATACATAGAAACTGTCTGCATACCGCTCGCCGGGGACATAATAATCCCAGCATTATATACGCCATCTGCGGAAAGCATTGCATCCTGCAGCACTTTTAAGGAATCTCCTTCCCTCGTGGTAATCCCCACAACATTAGGATTCGTATGCGCAAGAACATGTGTATTCCACTCACTGACATAGATTCCTTCCAGATTTTCTATATCTGCACTGAACTTTTCTGTATAAGCCTGTGCATCATCGACATATTGCTTCTTGGAAACATCTGATAAAATAGCTTTTATCTCCCCGGCCCTGCTATACGCTGTCAGCAGACTTTCAAACTCATTAACATAATTCTCCAGAATTTGCGTCCTGTCCATTACCATTGTTTCCAAATTGTCAATGGATATCTGCCTCATATTATTTGTCAGAAATGAACTGATCATCAAATAAAAAAGCAGCATGATAATGATTTGCATGACCGCTACCATTGCGGTAATTTTTGTACTCATCCTTTTTTTCATGGTAATTACCTCTCTCTCGTAAACTTCTAGCTTGTGACAATACAACAAATATTACATGATCAAAACTTATCTGAGCATCCTGCCGTTCATTCGGCTTTTTATTATACACTATCTATTTTAGTTTACCGTCTCATTTCTGTCAATCGATATATTTATCCACGATTTCGGCTGCAGTGATTGATTTTCTGCTCCTGTAATACGCTTACAAACATTATTCGTATAGTTTTTCCAAGTTGTGCTATCAGAAACACTGACATCGTATAAGACATTGTCTGTTCATCAAACTTGCTAATCCTTTTTATCTTCCTCTTTACCGGATTCTTAGAACAAAAAAAGTCAGAGATCATTCTTATCAACTCTGGCTCTCCAACTTTTTCATTATCCCCTTGTTCCAAATACTCACGTATGATGTTATACCGGTTTTTGCAAATATTTTATAAATTTTGTATGTCCCTGAACCATTTTGCCATATTTAGATCATAACATGTATTTTAGAAATCATAATTTTAATAAATACAAGTAAGAATCTCTGTCAGGGTATTCATATGCAAAGGGTTGCTCCTTTTTACTGATTCGGACATAGCCTTGCTTTTCAAAAAATCTATGACAGTTCGTGGCCACAGATGGAGTATCAAACATAAGCTGCTTTATATGATTCTTTTTCGCGTGATCCAGTAAAGTCTGATACAATTCTGTCAAAATACCGCATTTTCTATGTTCTCTGTCAACAAATCCCTTTTTCAGAACACCGTTGCCATTTCCCTTGTTCATTAAGGCAAGCGTACCGATCACTGTGTCATCCTCTACCGCAAGCCAAAATTCTCCGCCGTCTTTTTCATAATAATTGGGAATATCAAGTAAATCCGGCTGCTCCTCCAATGACAAATTAATCTTTGCCTCGTCATTTTGAATATGCAGGATCAAGTCAATGATCTGCTGTTTGTATCTTTCTTGATAGGTTATGATTTCCATTTCATTTCTCCCGATTATTCCATATTCCTGTTGCCATCTGTAACATCTGAACTTTTTCACTTCTTGCTAAAGTATAACACAGTCCTTATGAATTGTTAACAAAAATAGATATGATCTCGATCCGGTTGCGTTCTTCCCTGAAACCTATAGATGAAACCACCGAAGGAAGGTCAGCTTGACTCAACCTCTCCATCAAATCCATAAGATAACTTCGGGAATAAGTGACTTCTTCAAAAATGGTATTCTCCTCCGTCAATGTTGGATTCCGTTGAAAAACCTTTTCCTGGTTTTCAGCGGTGTTTTCTGTCAGCAGAACAACCCAGCGGCCTGCTTCATCCATATAACTGTCGCCCCAGACAACTTCATATTCAGTCAGCGCACCTGTGTCCCCTGGGTTCTGTACCATCGGCTTATCCCAAGTTTGCCCCGCATCAGCAAACTCCATTTCCCTTATTAATTCATTGATTGCCTCAACAAATTCACTTTCCGGCATACTTCCGCCTTCTGATCCATATAGAGGAACATCCTCTTTCAAACCGATAATATTTCTGTCAAAAATAACATTTTTGTTTTCAAGGAGCATTGCGCCGCGATACTCTCCTACCACCGCAAAGGATAGTTCGGATTCCATCCTTAAAAACAAATATGCTTTATCCCCCACAGATAATAAGCGGTCGGTATTCCCGTCTGACACAATTTGATTTACGCCCGACAGATCACCTGCATCTTTGCCCTCCGTAACTTCTGAAAGTATTTCCTGGGCCCCGTTTCCCGGAACCGTCCCCCCTGGCATATTGACGTTAATGATATCCCCATCTGCATCAATGGCGCCGTATATAACGTCAAGTACCTTCATATCATACGATGTATAAATATAGCTGCGCACATTCTCAATATCTGCCTGTAATACCTCAACCTTTACAAGTGCATATGCATCACCCAGCAGTTTATCAACCGTATCGTAATTTTTAAGGGTATCGCCTGCATTCTCGCTCATTTCTTTTTTCATTTCAGCATCATGATTCGTAGTATCTGAGTCAGTTGCACTACTGAAAAGAATTTCTTCCACACCCGTCTCTGCATCCTGATCTCTGGCATCATCCATATTTTCATATGGAATATTTAAAACATTATCCAAAATCTTTGCGTTCCAAATACCAGTACCTAATACTGCCATAAAGGAAAAAACGGATACTATAGATGCCGTTTTCCGTATTTTTCTCTTTCTATCGGCTACATATCTGTCCCTGCGCTCTAAAACGCTTTCTGCCATTTCTTCATAATTTTTCACGAATTACTCTCCTTTTCCAATTCTGCCTTTAATGACTGCTTTGCCTGATAAATGAGGTTTTCTACCTGTCGCCTGTTCC
>JAMPHU010000051.1 GCA_023663225.1 Candidatus Gastranaerophilales bacterium | reverse complement strand
CACTTGCTACTACCTTGGTTAAAAAGCAACTACATTTATGGCTGAACTGTTACATATCTTGTTTTGTAAGTCAAGTTATCTAATGACATTGTTACGATTCCATGTTACAATGGCAAAAAGACTCCAAGCGCAGGGAGGTTGATAACATGAGACTGACACGGCAGCAAATGGCGGAAAAATATCCTGACCAATATTTGGGCATTACAAATATACAATATGAAAATAACGATGGCGTAACGATAGAATCTGCAGAAGTAATTTACACAGATAAATCGGAGGAAGAGTTGCTCTCCTTGCAGGTATCGGGAGCAGAGGACATTATGTGCTGGTATACTACGGGAAGCAACGGGGCATGGAATTTGAAGTGCTGCAAGCAGTGTGGGTATTGACTTGAGGCAGCCCGCCGTTTCTCGTCAGCCAGATTTTGCTAGAATTTGCATTAGGCTTTTCCTTCGTAACATGAACATGAATAGGTTCATTATTTTCATTAGACCAGAAGAAAACCTTATAACTTCCAATGGTAAAGAGGCTAGGCAATCTGCACACCCCCATTTGCGCCATATTTATAGAATAAATGAGCGTTACTCCGCACCATTTGTTCAAACAGCTCCATTTCACTCTCTGAAAATCCTTTTCTTATCAACCATGTATACGAAGGCAACTGGCATCTTGCAGTGTCAAAACCATCTTCCGTAGGACGTTCAAAGTGGACTTCCACCTTTTGGATTCCATCTTCTTCAAAAACCTGTGTATGCACAATCTCCGTGCCATCTGCCAAAGTTATATAAGGATATACCACAAGCCTCAACTCCTTTTCATTTTTACTGTATTTATTATAACAGATAAAGTGGTAAAAGTCATTAAAAATACTCTAATTTCAGCCATTCCATACACCATATTTTATTCCGAAGAGGTGGCTGGTCACAAAATATGGTGTATTGGATATGGCGTCAGCTATCGTGCGACATTCCCCTTAGCGCGTGGTCATCCAGGTTCGGCTATCCTGGTGACGCCCACGTAAATCTCGGAGATTTCGTACCAAGTGGCGTAGTCTGTGACTCCGGTCTGGGGCAGATTAAATATGCACTGGAAAACGCGCACGGCCTCGGCTGTGGCGGGACCGTAGATGCCGTCCGGCGTGACGGTAGGAAGGGCGGGATAGTTGCGTGCAATGCGATTGATCTGTGTCTGTAGCTGCCGCACTTTTTCACCGGAGGAGCCGATGGTCAGGTCATAGCCCGGGTAGGAGGAGGGGACTCCAGAGATCAATTCCGCAGTATTGATATACATGTCATTGCCGTAATAGTAGCGTATGATCTCAATGGCGGAGTAGCCTTCATCTCCCAGGTATTTGGAACCCCACTGACTGAGGCCCGAACAAGTCACGCGTTTGCCGTCGCAGTAGGAAGTGAGGATGGGCTGGCGCACGCCGGGGCGCGACAGATAGTTGGCAAAGATCGTGTCCACCAGCACATCGATATTTTCATAGATATTGCGGCCGTAGATCCACTTCTGATCGTAGGCGGTGGAGGAGGTGATGGTAAAGTTGTAGCCTTGGTTGCGGTACCATTCCGTATACACTCTGTTCAAAGTGAAGGACATGATCGCCAAAATGTTGGCATAGAGCGTGCTTTCCGGCCAAGTGGCGTAAATTTCGCAGGATGCTACATTTTTGATATAATCCTTATAGCGGACCCAGTAGTCGGTGGCGGTGGAATCGCTTGGCACACCGTCGTGCACGATAATGTATTCCGGTATGACCACGCGGCTTAGGACGATCTCTCCGCTCTCATCCACCGGTTTGATCTCATCCTCCGGAATCTTGGGTGGATAGTCTCCGAACAGTGTGTGCACGGGAATATTCACGTTTTTTTCCTCATTCTCCCCAGAGGCAGCCAAAGGCTCCATGCTGATAGGCTGCAGGGAGAGTTCGTCAGCAAAGATTTCCGATCCGGAGACCAGCACCGGTTCATATCCTTCCGCTGTCACAGAGATATTGTATTCCGAGTAGGGTTGTGCGTCGGGGTCCGGCTCCAGGGAAAGCTCCAGAGGCGGCGCAGGCAGCTCCACGACAGCGGTTTGTCCGGAGCTATCTGTGGTAAGTTCCATGAGCGGCGCGCCGGGATCGCCTGTGTAGGATATGGACACGGAGGCTCCTTCCACGGGGATCAGTCCCAGGGAAGATACCACACTGATTTTGAGAGAGCCTGAATCTGGCATAATAAAAGCCTTTCATCGCTTTGTCAATGTAACTATATGCGGCGGTTTAAGACCCTGTGCATATATTTTTTAAAAAAGGGTTGCTTTTTTTGAAAAGACATGTTATGATAAAATTCGTGTTACGGGGTGTGGCTCAGCTTGGTTAGAGCGCCGTCTTAGGGAGGCGGAGGTCGCGAGTTCGAATCCCGCCACTCCGATACAGTGGGAAACGCTAAAACCTTTAGAATGGCAGGTTTTGGCGTTTTCTTTTTGTTCGAGTAATGAAAAGATAATCAGACCTATTCATAGCGTGGATAAATTAACAGAATACTTGAAAAAATCAAGGAATCTGATATAATAAGGGTATTAATAAGTGGGAGATATTAAGGCATGGCTGAAAAAGAAATGATGCAGAGAAATATAGAAGAGTTTGCAAGGCTGCAAGATTATATGATCTTAACACAGGATAAGGAATCGGCAGCGTATAAAAGAATGAAAAGGCGTTATATTGAATTAAAAGTGATCCTTTCTGCATCTGGTATTAATCTAACGGAATTGGATATTATTAAAGAGTAAGAGGCGGGAAGCGATATAGACATTTTAGAACATTCTAAGGTGTCTATTTTTTATGCCCTATCATACAAACAAAACCTGTCCTCCACTTGAAAAAGCTGTGCCCTCTGGTATAATCAAAAAAGGAAAACAGACAAAAGTCATCTCACCAGATAGCCTTTCCCCAGTTTTTCAGCAATCTTCTGACGGATCCTGGTCAGGCGGACGGAAGTGTTGTTCTCGCTGGTATCCTCTAAGGCAGCCAGTTCTTTCACGCTGCAGCCCCATATAAAGTAGCGGAGAAAGCGGCGGTGTTCTACGGGAGTCAGAGCGCTCTCGATGGTGAGCTCGAGTTCCTTCATCTCATACGGGGAATCTGCAGGGTGATTCTCCACCTCGGTCTCATCATAAGAGAGACCGCTGTTTTTCATTTGGCGGTACATTTCCCGCGTCTTGTTGTGGGCGGTGCGGATCAGCCATCCCTTTTGATTGGGATGCACTTTGAGGTCTTCGATCTTTTCACATGCCAAGGCAAAGGTATCCGCAACAATATCATCCACCGCACTGGGATTGTGAATGTGGGTGGATACATATAGATAAAGGTCAGTATAGTATTTATGGAAAATACCGGAGAGAAAAGCTTCCTCATCCGAAGTTATCTTTTGGGTTTTCATGGGCTTATCCTGCTGAAAAGGCATCTGTATGAATGTCTGTTTTTTACATAATCTACCATTTTTTGTATATTAGATAGAAGAATTAATAAAGAGTTGAAAAATTTTTTGTAGCAGCAAGAAAATCTTGAATGTGTGCCAAGAACAGCATACAGAACGGAAGCGGAGAGACATGACGCCCAGGAGATACCGCATGGACAATCGGTCCGGCGTGGGATAAAAAGACTTAAAAATGGATTTGCCATCAGGCAAAAAGATGGTATAATATGTCCATATTCAAGGCAGGAGACGGCCGGATGGCCATAAATACCATGATCGGTCTGTGATCATGGTATGATATGTATACTAACTAACGTTAAGATTTTCCAATTTCCGCACAGCACATGTCGCATAATCGGGCAACCTGCGCTGTGCGGAAAGGAAAATCTAATCGTTAGTGAGTATAATCATAGGAAAATAATAGAATGGAGCAAGAATATGAACAAGATTATTTTGACGGGCGACAGACCTACCGGCAGACTGCATGTAGGGCATTATGTGGGGTCTCTCCGCAGACGGGTGGAGCTGCAGAATTCCGGAGAGTATCAAAAGACTTTTATTATGATCGCGGACGCCCAGGCGCTCACGGATAATATTGAGAATCCTGAGAAGGTGCGCCAGAATATTATCGAGGTGGCGTTAGATTATATGGCTTGCGGACTGGATCCCGCCAAGTCAACATTATTTATCCAGTCGCAGATCTCAGAGCTGTGCGAGCTGACTTTTTACTATATGGATCTGGTGACGGTTTCCCGCTTACAGCGCAATCCCACTGTGAAAAGCGAGATTCAGATGCGCAATTTTGAGGCGAGTATTCCGGTGGGTTTTTTCACCTATCCCATCAGCCAGGCGGCGGACATTACCGCATTCAAGGCCACCACAGTGCCGGTGGGCGAAGATCAGCTTCCCATGATCGAACAGACCAGAGAGATCGTGCACAAGTTCAACACCGTGTATGCGCCCGTGCTGGTGGAGCCGGCGGCGCTGGTGCCGGAGAGCGAGGCTTGTAAAAGACTGCCCGGCACGGACGGCAAGGCAAAAATGAGCAAATCGCTCGGAAACTGTATTTACTTGGCAGACACGGCAGACGAAGTGCGGACCAAGGTTATGAGTATGTATACAGATCCGCTGCACTTGCAGGTCAGCGATCCCGGACACTTGGAGGGGAACACGGTGTTTATCTATCTGGATGCGTTCTGCAGACCAGAGCATTTTGAGCGGTATTTGCCGGAATATGCCTCTCTGGACGAGCTGAAGGCGCACTATCAGCGGGGTGGTCTGGGAGATGTGAAGGTAAAGAAGTTTTTGATCAATGTGATGCAGGAGGCGTTAGAACCCATCCGCAACCGCAGAAAAGAATTGGAAAAAGATATTCCCGCGGTCTATGAGGTCTTGAAGAAGGGCAGCGATTACGCCAGAGAGGTGGCGGCGCAGACTTTGTCCGAGGTGAAGAGCGCAATGCGTATCAATTACTTTGAGGATCAGGAGTTGATCCGTGCACAGAGCGCAAAATATGAATAATAGGATTGGTGAAAGACTGTCGCGAGGTGGCAGCAGGGGGTAATATGGCTAAGGATAACGCATCCAAAAATGTTACAGAAGACGAAGCGCAGATGAAGGAAGCGCTCGCGGAGGAGAGCGAGAGTCTGGAGCAAGATTTGGAGGATGATCTGGAGGATGTGCGCGGGGGGCCTGATCAGGACGAAGAACAGGAAAAGGTTTCTCTGTGGAACGCACTGACATATGGTGTGGTGATCGTATTGGTGGTACTGCTCTGCACTTTGGTGTGGGCGGCTACTCACAGAAATCGGGGCGGGGATATCCCATCGGATGTAGAGGGTATGGCGGAGACGGATACCGAGAGTCTATCGACGCAAAACGGATTGCCGGAAAGTGCGCCACAGGAAACTGCGTCACAGGAGAATGAGCCGTCAGGGACGACCACCTCCCAATCGGAAGATGTTGCGCCAAGCAGTGCGCAGGAATCGCAGATGCCCCAAGAAAGCTCGTCTTCCGCGGAAGTGATGGAACCTGTGTCGGGGGATTCCTCCATGACATTTCAGGAGGTCAACGAGGCGGTCACGGCGAAAGATGTGACCAATCTGCGCTCTGAACCCAACACGGGGGATTCTGAAAACGTGTTGGCGCAGTTGATGAACGGCGACTCTCTGACCAGGACGGGGATCAATGAGGATACAGGCTGGTCGCGCCTTCTGTGGCAGGAACAGGAGGTCTATGCGGTGACGCAATATCTGACTACAGATCTGAGTTATCGGCCGCCGGTGGCGCAGGGAGATCCCAATCGGGTGGCGACTATAGACGGCAGGGTGATTATTTTTGTGGATTGTGACGACACGATCACACCCAAGGAATATGTCAATCTCAGAGTGGAACCCAGCACTTCCCAGGGAGATGCCACTGTCAGAGTGCAGCTCAATTATGGCGAACAGGCTCACCGCACCGGCTACAGTCCCGATGCGGGCTGGTCGCGGGTAGAGTACAATGGAGAAGTGCTCTATGTGGTCAGCAGCTATGTGCTCGCCGTGCAGTAGATGAATACGGTAAACATTCGGGCATTGAGGTATGTCATACTGACAGATGTATACCCCTTGGCAAGCAATATGGGTGGTTATTCTTGTTTTGGACGAGCTGTTTAATCATTCTGCTGTTTATCGCCTCCGACATGGATTCCGTCTATGTATTTATCTGTGATGGGTATGGCATCGCTGATAAAGAAGATGGACTGTGAGGAAGTCCGCCCGATATGGTAGTAGCAGGAGCGGATATCACGCTCCGGAAGGTTCAGGTAGAAATCCAGACGCTTCTGTCCGGCGCTGTCACGGTGGTTCAGTTTTCCCATCGGGATGGCCCAGTACAGCCCTTCATGCTCTTTGGACTTGATGAGGCAGACGATGGGGCGGTGCTTGGTATCATTCCATGTGCCTCCGTTATTTTTTATCATCTGTGCAAAATTGGTGGTTGCATAATATAATCCGCGCTCAACCATAGCAGTACCTCCGCATCATCCGTGGATGTTTTGTCAAAGAAAGCCTCCGGCTCGCACCGGAGGCTGGTAAACAATGTTTCTCTGCCGCACATTGTGAAGCGTGTTTGTGTAAACAATGTTCCACTGCCGTACATTGTGAAACGTGTTTGAATAAACAGTGTTTCCATACCGCACACTGTAAAGCGTCTTACAAGTTCATTATACGCAGAAACAGCAAAAAATACAATGCTAAAAAATAAATTTTTTGGGAAATTTATACCTAGCATCATCAGTAAGCGGCAGCTTTTTTGTACTCGGAAAGGCTTGTTTTTTCTATGGAAAAAAGTCGTATAGCGTATAAAACGCGGCGTATAAAACGCCTAGTTGGCGGAGACAATAGTCCCAAAGCTTTGAGAAGGAGAGTGGCGGGATTATGAAACAAAGTGCAAATCAGAGAATGGGAAGATCCAGCGTGAAGTTGGGAAATGAAGTATATATCAACAGCAGTGCCAGTGTGGTCGGCAAAAAGGAAGGAGAAGGCCCGCTGGGACTGCTGTTTGATATGGTAGGCGAGGACGATCTCTTCGGATGTGATACCTGGGAGGAGGCGGAGAGCAGTCTCCAGAAGGACGCGGTCTATCTGGCGCTGGAGAAGGCGGGATTGAAGCAGGAGGATATCACCTTTATTTTTGCGGGTGACTTGTTGGGTCAATCCATAGCGACCTCATTTGGCATAGCCTCCTATGGCATACCGCTTTTAGGTGTGTACGGGGCGTGTTCCACCTGTGGGGAGTCTTTGACGCTGGGCGCTATGAGCGTCGCCGGAGGATATGCGGACAAGGTTCTCTGTGTCACCTCCAGCCATTTTGCCAGCGCGGAGAAGGAGTTTCGATTTCCTCTGGAGTACGGCAATCAGAGGCCGCTCTCGGCCAGTTGGACTGTCACCGGAAGCGGCGCCTTTGTGTTGAGTGGTGAAAAAACGGAAGGAAAAGCCAGAGCGCGCATTGCGGGCATGACCGTGGGCAAGATCGTGGATTATGGCTTGAAGGATTCCATGAATATGGGGGCCTGTATGGCGCCTGCCGCGGCATCCACACTGGAGCAGCATTTTGCAGAGTGGGGGTGCCAGCCGGAGGATTATGACAAGATCATCACGGGCGATCTGGGCATGGTGGGACAGAAGGTGCTCATTGACCTGATGCGGGAAAGAGGATATGATATTTCCACGGTGCATATGGACTGTGGAATTGAGATTTTTGACGCCCAATCTCAGGATACGCATGCGGGCGGCAGCGGATGCGGGTGCAGCGCGGTGACGCTCTCCGCCTATATCCTGAAACAACTGGAGGAAGGGAATTGGAAGAAGGTGCTTTTCATGCCCACGGGTGCGCTGCTGAGCAAGACTAGCTTTAACGAGGGGCAGAGCGTTCCGGGAATCGCACATGCCCTTGTGCTGGAACAGGTGATATGATCCGGAAAATGCTATTGCATTGCCGCCCGTAAGCTGATAAAATGAATGGCAAAAGGTTGGTGATCATATGCGAAGGATGGAATTTAAGATGGAGCGGCCCGGCTTTTTGGAGATCGGTCAGCAAATAACCGTGACGGAGGGAGCGCTTCCCAGCAACTATTATTACACCATCGATCCCGCCCTGGCGATGTCTCCCAATGTTCCCTTTCGCGACCGGCTCTTGAGCAGGGAAGGCGTGGTGGCGGACATTGTGGAGAACGCCCGCGGCTTCTATGTGACGGCGGAGTTTGATGAGCCGGAGCCCGCGGGTTGACTCGAAAGGCGGAAGATACCAAAAGAAAAGGAGAGAAAACATGTTAAAGAAAATTTCTACACCGAAGGCGCCGGCAGCGATCGGCCCTTATTCACAGGCCATCATTACAGGAAATCTTCTCTTTGCGTCAGGGCAGATCCCTTTAAATCCGGAGACCGGAGAGATCGAAGGCGGCGACATTACTGCGCAGGCTGCGCAGGCGATCAAAAATGTGGGCGCGATCCTGGCGGAGGCGGGGAGCGACTATACCAAAGTGGTAAAGACTACCTGCTTTTTGGCGGATATGAATGATTTTGCGGCATTTAACGAAGTTTACGCAAAGTATTTCACCGAGAGGCCGGCCAGAAGTTGTGTGGCGGTCAAGACCCTTCCCAAGAATGTGCTCTGTGAGGTGGAAGTCATTGCGGAATTGTAATCAGACGACAAGGAACAGTTTTCTATTGTTCTTGACAGCGAGCATATGGGGGATGGCGTTTGTGTCCCAGAGCAAAGGGATGGAGTACATGCATCCCTTCACTTTTAACGGTGTGAGGGCCCTGATCGGGGCCTTTGTGCTTTTGCTGTACATAGGGGTCACGCGCGGGATGGCCGGAAGCCATGCAAAACCCGTCAACTGGCGGGTGACGATCAAGGCGGGGTTACTCTGCGGCATTGCGCTCACTGTGGCCAGCACATTACAGCAGTTTGGCATTTACTATACCACGGTGGGAAAAGCCGGTTTTATCACAGCGTTGTACATTATCTTTGTCCCTGTGGGAGGCATTTTTCTGCACAGAAAGGTATCGCCCATCGTCTGGACGGGCGCCGTTTTGGCGGCGGTGGGCATGTATCTGCTGTGCATGTCGGAGAGCCTGTCTCTGGAGAAGGGAGATGTCCTGGTATTTCTGTGTGCGATTGTGTTCGCGGCGCATATTATGATCGTGGATCATTATTCGGAGCAGGCGGACGGCGTGATCGTCTCCTGCATCCAATTTGGCGTCTGCGGCGTGGTGTGCGGGGCGGCGGCGCTGATATGGGGGCAGCCGAGCCTTGCGCAGCTGCGGGACGGCAGCGGGGCGCTTTTGTACGCGGGCGTGTTGAGCTGCGGCGTGGCGTACACGCTGCAGATCGTGGGACAAAAGGGCGTCAATCCCACGGTGGCGGCGCTCATTATGAGTCTGGAGTCCGTGGTGGCCACCGTGGCCGGATGGGCGGCTTATAAGATGGGTCTGCTGGGAACGGATCAGAGCATGACGCCCAGACAGATCTTAGGCTGTGTCATCGTATTTGCGGCCGTGGTACTGGTACAGCTCCCCAGAGAATGGATTTCAAAATTTGGTACATATTTGACCAGAAAATGCAGACACTAACTCCATCAATACAAAAAGGAGTGGGTGTGATGGATTATGTGAACGCGTTTTGGGTTGGCGGACTGATCTGTGTGTTGTCGCAGATTTTGATGGAAAAGACAAAGATGATGCCGGGAAGGATCATGGTGCTATTGGTGGTGACAGGCGCGTTTATCAGCGCGGTCGGATGGTATGAACCTTTTTCGGAATTTGCCGGAGCCGGAGCGAGCGTGCCCTTGTTGGGTTTTGGAAATATCCTGATGAAGGGGGTCAAGGAAGCCGTTGAGGAAGAGGGTTTTTTAGGGTTGTTCATGGGCGGCTTTAAGGCGGGCGCAGTAGGCTGTTCCGCCGCACTGATCTTTGGCTATCTTGCAAGCTTGATCTTCAAACCTAAAATGAAAAAATAAAGCGGGGCGGATCAAAGAGGTTCATATGAGATTTCCCTTTTGGACAAAAATCTTGCGACCGCCTTGTCCCAGATGGCGTCAGGCTCCTTGTTCATCACAAAGGTATGGTAGGAGATACCGGTGGTGATCGTGGCTTTGACGCCGTCGTATTTGATGGTGAGTACCAGAGCCTTGATAAAGGAGGCGTCCAGGGTGCAATTTTCTCCGGCAAGCAGGGCGGCGGCCTGTTCCGGCTTTAGTTGGAGCACGAACTTAAAGGAGAGGGGCGTGTATTTGCCCTTGATCAACTGAAAGCATAGGCCCTTCACCTGGCTCCAGGGCTGGAACTCGTAGGGAATACAGTCCTCTCCGCGCTCCTCTTTCGGGTAGAACTCTGTGTTGATATGTCCGTCGATACTGTAGGAGAGGGCGGTGCGGATCGCAGCCTCCTCCAACAGGAAATGATCAAAGCTGTCTCCGGCGAGAAGCTGGTTCATCAAAGATTTCAGAGCATGGATCTCATATGTTATCATAAACATCTCTCCCGATCAAATTATTTTCTTTATTTTATCATAAAAAAATCTAAAAATCCAAAATTTTTCATTTTAGGCTTTACTCAGAAAGCGTCATATGCTATCATAAGCGGTAATAAAAACTATGTGAAAAAGTTATTTAGAATGGAGAATGTGGCATGGGATATAAAATTGTCGTGGACAGTTGCTGCGAGATACCGAAAGAACTGAAGGGAGACAGCCGATTTGAGCGGGTTCCGCTTCGACTGGAAGTGGGGGACTATCAGGTGTGGGATGATGAGCATTTTGACCAGAGAGAATTTCTGAAGCAGGTTGCCTCCTGCCCGAAGTGTCCGAAATCCTCCTGCCCCTCTCCGGAGCGCTTTATGGAGGCGTACCGTTCGGACGCGGAGCGGGTTTACGCGGTGACTTTGTCCTCCCATCTCAGCGGCAGTTACAACAGCGCTATGCTGGGCAGGAATTTGTATCTGGAGAAATATGGAAAGAAACAGATTCATGTGGTGGACTCCGAATCCGCCTGCTGTGGGGAGACCCAGATCGCGCTCAAGATCATGGAGTTGGAAGAGAGAGGACTTTCCTTTGCAGAGATCGTGAAACAGATCGAACGCTTTCGGAGCAGCGTGCACACTTATTTTGTGCTGGATAATCTGGAGACGCTCAGGAAGAACGGGCGGCTTTCCGGTGTGAAGGCGTTAGTCGCCACCACTTTAAATATCAAACCGATTATGGCGGGGGACAGGGGTGTCATCGTCCAAAAGGGACAGAGCATCGGCATCAAGAAAGCGCTGGGCAAGATGGCGGATATGGTGGTGGGAGAGTCCGCTATGGAGGAAGGCAGAACGTTGATGATCTCTCATTGTAATGCGCCGGAGAGAGCAAGTCAGGCGAAGAAAATGATCCTGTCAAGAAGGAAATTTGATAAGGTTTATATCATGGATACCACGGGCGTGGGCAGCATGTACGCCAACGACGGCGGTGTGGTGGTGACTTTTTAGTTGGCCATCCGGCTAATATAAAAAGCGGTTAGAGCGATCAGTTCCAACAGGAAAATGGCGGGCATACCCAACTGGAAGTACCAATGTTTGGTCTTGTGGTGAAAAAACTTCATTCCCAGCAGGCACCCCAGACTGCCTCCGAGCCAGGCCACCAAAAAAAGAGAGCGCTCCGAGATGCGCCAGGCACCTCGGACGGCTCTTTTTTTGTCAATACCCATGATGGCAAATCCCACTATGTTGATAAATGACAAATAACACAAAACCAGAATTTCCAATGTTTTATTACCTCATTACTGCATCTTCATAGGGTCGATCCCCTGGTCGCGCTGCTTCATTGCGCGCACCTTGCAGGAAAGGCCGAACAGATTGATGAAGCCTTCCGCGTCATGGTGGTCGTACAGGTCGCCCGTGGTGAAGGAGGCGATCTTTTCATTGTAGAGAGAGTAGGGAGAGGTGGTGCCGGCCTTGATGATATTGCCCTTGTAGAGCTGGAATTTTACTTCGCCGGTCACGTACTCCTGCGTCTTTTCAATAAATGCCTGCTCCGCCTCACGGAGAGGGGTGAACCATTTGCCCTCGTACACCAGGCTGGCAAAACGGCTGCCCATCTCTGTCTTGAGCGCGTAGGTATCGCGGTCGAGGATCAGCTCCTCAAGCTGCTGGTGCGCCTCCATCAAAATGGTGCCGCCCGGAGTCTCATAGACGCCGCGGGATTTCATGCCCACCACACGGTTCTCCACGATATCTACGATGCCGATGCCATGCTTGCCGCCCAGCTCGTTCAATTTGCGGATGATGTCGGCAACCTTCATCTTTTCTCCATTTACGGAAGTGGGGATGCCTTTTTCAAAGGTCAGGGTCACATACTCACCCTCGTCCGGAGCCTTCTGCGGGGTGACGCCTAAGACCAGAAGATGATCAAAGTTGGGTTCGTTGGCGGGATCCTCCAGCTCCAATCCCTCATGGCTGATGTGCCAGATATTGCGGTCGCGGCTGTAGGAGGAGTCGGCGGAGAAGGGAAGGTGGATGCCGTGCGCCTGACAGTATGCGATCTCGGACTCTCTGGAGTCCATGGTCCATTTTTCGTTTCTCCACGCGGCGATGATCTTGAGATCGGGAGCGAGAGCCTTGATGCCCAGCTCAAAGCGGATCTGATCGTTGCCTTTGCCGGTAGCGCCGTGGCAGATGGCGGAAGCGCCTTCCTTTCTGGCAATCGCCACCAATTTCTTGGCGATCAGGGGCCTTGCCATGGAAGTGCCAAGCAGGTACTTGTTCTCATAGACAGCGTGCGCCTGAACGCAGGGCATGACAAAGTCCTCGCAGAACTCGTCCACTACATTCTCTATGTAAAGCTTGGAAGCGCCGCAGGACTTTGCGCGCTCCTCCAGCCCGTCAAGTTCCTCTTCCTGTCCGCAGTCCACGCAGACACAGATGACCTCGTAGTCAAAATTCTCCTTCAGCCAAGGGATGATAGCGGTGGTATCCAGACCGCCGGAGTAAGCTAAAATCACTTTTTCCTTCATAATAAATGCCTCCTGAAATATGTATTTTGGTTTCTTTTTAATCTGAAACTACTATACAACATTCCCCCTGGAAACTCAAGTGATATTTTACCCTAGACATTTGACGAAAAAGTGGTATGATTACATAAGGTATGTTCACAGTTTACGATGCCGCACGGCGGTATGATGGAGGTTGTTATGATAAGAGCAGGAATTATCGGGGCGACTGGGTATGCCGGAGAGGAGCTGGTCAGGCTTTTGTCCGCACACCAAAAAGTACAGATTATGTGGTACGGTTCCCGCAGTTATATTGACCAGAAATACAGCAGGATCTATCAAAATATGTTCCGAATCGTGGAGGATATCTGCAAAGACGACAGTCTGCAGGAGCTTGCGGAGCAGGTGGATGTGATCTTTACCGCCACGCCGCAGGGGTTTCTGGCAGGGATCCTGACGGAAGAAATCCTGTCAAAGGTAAAGATTGTGGACCTGTCGGCGGACTACCGCATCAAAGATGTGGCGGTCTATGAAAAGTGGTACGGGATCGAGCACAAATCGCCGCAGTTTATTTCGGAGGCGGTTTACGGTCTCTGTGAGATCAACAGAGGACAGATCACGGATCGGACGCGGCTGGTGGCGAACCCGGGTTGTTATACCACTTGCTCCATCTTGACGGCGTATCCCATGGTGAAGGAAGGATTGATCGATGCGGACACACTTGTCGTGGACGCCAAATCCGGCGTATCCGGAGCCGGCAGAGGGGCCAAGGTGGCCAATTTGTTCTGCGAGGTGAATGAAAATATCAAAGCTTACGGAGTGGCAAGCCACAGACATACGCCGGAGATCGAAGAGCAGTTGGGGTATGCGGGAGACTGTAAAGTGACGATCAGTTTCACGCCCCATCTGGCGCCTATGAACAGGGGCATTTTGGTGACGGAGTACGCGTCTCTCAAAAGAAAGGCAGATGGCTCCCTTCCCTCCTATGAGGAGATCAGAGCAGTCTACGAGCGATATTACGGGAAAGAACGTTTTGTCCGCGTGCTGGAGAAGGGGGTTTGTCCGGAGACCAGATGGGTGGAAGGCAGCAATTATGTGGATATCAATTTTGTAGTGGACGAGAGAACGGGGCGCATTGTGATGATGGGCGCACTGGACAATCTGGTGAAGGGCGCCGCAGGACAGGCGGTGCAGAATATGAATCTGCTCTTTGGACTGGCGGAAGAGGAAGGACTGGAAGCGATCCCCAGCTTCCCGTAGGCTGGCGCACTGTCGATCCCCGCGAGCAATGAGCCAAGTGCCGTGCTTGCACGAGCATAAAGCCAATAAATTGACTTGGCGCGAGCAAAGAGCGGGAGAGATGCACAGAGATCAGACAGGAGAAAAGGCGATGGAGAAAAAATTTACGGTCAGGACAATGACAGCAGCAGATTATGACGGGTTGTACGCCCTCTGGATGACGATAAAAGGTTTCGGTATCAGGAGTATAGATGACTCCAGGGAAGGTGTGGAGCGTTTTCTAAAGAGGAATCCGGACACCAGCGTGGTGGCCGTATCCGGAGATGGCGTCGTGGTGGGCGGTATTCTCTGCGGACATGACGGCAGGAGAGGCTGCCTGTATCATGTATGTGTGCGGGCGGATTACAGGCGTATGGGGATCGGCAAAGCCATGGTGGTGTACTGCATGAATACCCTGAAGGCGGAGCAGATCAACAAAGTGAGCCTGATCGCATTCACGAAAAACGATATCGGCAATGCCTTTTGGAACCGCATCGGCTGGACGAAGCGGGGAGATTTGAACTATTATGATTTTACATTAAACGAGGAAAATATCACAGCGTTCAATCAATAAGAATATGTGCGGACAGGACGCGGAAATGAGGAAAATATGAAGGTGACAGAAGGCGGCGTGACCGCGGCGAAAGGCTTTCGGGCAGCAGGAATCGAAGCGGGCGTAAAGTATCCGAACAGAAAAGATATGGCAATGATCACAAGCGACGTGCCGTGTAAAGTGGCGGGCGCCTTTACCAGCAATGTGGTGAAGGCTGCGCCCGTGCAGTGGGATAAGAGATTGGTGGAGACTTCTCCCTTTGTACAGGCTGTGGTGGTCAACACCGGTATGGCCAATGCCGGCACCGGAAAACAGGGCATGGAGATCTGCCGCGCGGAAGCGGAGTGTGCGGGAAAATTTTTGGGGCTGCCTGCGGACGCTGTGCTGGTGGCATCCACGGGTGTGATCGGGATGCAGCTTCCCATGGACCGCATCACGGCGGGGATCGAGAGACTGGCAGCGGTCAGGGCGGCCACGCTTGAGGCGGGTTCGGACGCCGCTGTCGCGATCATGACTACGGACACCCAACCCAAGGAGATCGCCGTAGAGATGGAGCTTGGCGGGAAGACGGTCACTTTGGGCGGCATGTGCAAGGGTTCCGGCATGATTCACCCCAATATGTGTACCATGCTGGGGTTCCTCACCACGGACGCCAACATCTCCAAAGAAATGATGCAAAAGGCTTTGCGCGCCGATATTGAGGATTCCTTCAATATGATCTCGGTGGACGGGGACACCTCCACCAACGACACCCTCCTTCTCTTGGCGAACGGCCTGGCGGGCAACGACGAGATCACGGCGGAAGGCGCGGATTATGATGCTTTTTGTGAGGCGCTTCATTACGTCACCACGTTCCTGTCCAAGAAGATGGCGGGGGACGGCGAAGGCGCCACGGCGCTGTTTACATGTAGGGTGATCGGTGCGGCCAGCAAGGCGGATGCCCGGATCCTGGCGAAGTCCGTGATCTGTTCTTCTCTGACGAAAGCCGCTATTTTCGGCCATGACGCCAACTGGGGACGAATCCTCTGCGCATTAGGGTATTCCGGCGTTTCTTTTGATCCTGAAAATGTGGATATCTATTTTGTAGGGAAGAACGGCAAGCTTCCGATCTGCAGCGGCGGGACCGCCTGCGATTACAGTGAGGAGGAGGCAGCGCAGATACTCTCCGAGCCGGAGGTCACAGTTTTGGCGGATATGCATATGGGCGACTTTGAGGCGGTCGCATGGGGCTGCGATCTGAGTTATGACTATGTCAAGATCAACGCCGACTACAGATCTTAACGGGAGGATGCGGGGATTATGTGGTTTGTCTTTGCACTATTGTCCGCTGTTTTTGCGGCGCTTACATCTATCTTGGCGAAAATAGGGATCGAAGGCGTCAACTCCAATCTCGCCACGGCCATCCGCACGGTGGTAGTGGTGGCTATGGCATGGGGGATGGTATTTTTGACAAACGCGCAGCACGGGATCGGTCAGATCAGCAGGAAAAGCTGGATCTTTTTGATCCTGTCCGGATTGGCCACAGGAGCGTCCTGGCTGTGTTATTATAAGGCGCTGCAGATAGGGGACGCTTCAAAGGTGGTTCCTGTGGATAAGTTGAGCGTCGTCATCACCTTAGTGCTGGCCTTTGTGTTTTTGCAGGAGCAGTTCACCGCCAAGTCCCTGGTGGGATGCATCCTGATCACCTGCGGGACTTTGATCATGGTCCTGTGAGGGACTTGCCTGGCAGGAGTGAGAGCGGCAAGCTTAGTTGAGACAGTCGGATGTAAGCTTTGCCGGATCGAGAAGAAAATCATAAATGTTCATGATCAGGATGCCATGTTCGTCATAATGAAAGGGAACCATATCTTTTGTCACAACCATTTTTTTGAAAGAATCGTCAATCTTTTTGAATGGTCTGATCTCCTGTTCTTGTTTTGCGGCGTCAGGCAGAGAGTATGCCGATTGGATATAATACCTGTTTGAGCCGGCATTGCAGACAAAATCAACTTCAAGCTGCTTTCGTATCACCTTTTTGCCGGAATCTTTTTGCGCGATTGTCACGACTCCAACGTCCACGTTGTAGCCTCTCATACGAAGTTCATTGTAGAGTATATTTTCCATCACATGCGTCTGCTCAAATTGTCGGAAATTGATACGGGAATTTCGCAGACCCAGGTCGGAAAAGTAATATTTTTTAGGAGTTTCAATATATGCCTTTCCCCGTATGTCATATCTCTGTGCAGCCTCCATTAAGAAGGAATCTTCAAAATAGTCCAAATATTTCTTAATGGTTGCCGCTGTGATCCTGGATTTTTTGACGGTGTGAAAGGTATTTTTTAATTTTTCAGGATTGGTCAGCGAGCCGACGGAAGATGATAAAATATTGAGTAAATCCTCCAGTTCTCCCGGGTTTTTAATCTTGTTTCGTTTGAAAATATCACGTATATAAATTTCATCAAACAGATTGTTTAAAACAGCGGCCTTATCCGTGTCTTCGTCCCTCAGCACAACCATAGGAATCCCGCCGTACAGCATATATTGAGAGAGTCCCTCGTACTTGTCGCCTTGATAAACAGACATAAATTCAGAGAAACTTAGAGGATACATATGGATCTCGTCCCCTCTGCCGGCAAATTCCGTAATAATATCACTGGAAAGAAATTTAGCGTTGCTTCCGGTAACGTATACATCCATGTTATCCTTGCGCAGGTAACCATTCAGAACTGTTTCAAAACAATCGAGCATCTGCACTTCGTCAAGAAGGAGATAGTAAATATCAGAATTTGTCGTCTTTGAACGGATATATGCCATGAACTTTTCAGGATTGACTTTTTTGTTTTTCTTTTCGAGAGCGATCAGATTTTCTCCGATCAAATACAGATCGTCTGCGGAATCGAAGGCAAAGCGGATAATATGGTCTTGCGGCACACCGCTCTCCAGAAGATAATGGTAAAAAATCGTATTCAGAAGATAGGATTTACCACACCTTCTGATTCCTGTTATCACTTTGACCAGACCATTATTTTGGCGTTTGATCAGTTTGTTCAGATAAAAATCACGCTTAATTTCCATGATAATGATTCCTCTTGCAATAGATTTTTGCAACTAAATACAATTTTCTATTATAGAATAGCATATCAAAATCAAAAATGCAATTTTTTGCAATAGATTTTTGCAACCTGAAACACTTTTCTATTGTTTTCCGGTTAAGATCGGTATATTATGATATGAGACAGGAGTTTTTATCAATCCTTTTGTACAGAAAGGAAATACAGGCGTGAACAAAATCCTGATCATTGAAGATGATATGACGATCAATGGAATGTTGAGGAACATTATTGAAAAAAGCGGATATGCAGCCGACTGCGCATACAATGGCGCAGATGGACTTAGTATGGGACTGCACGAGGATTATGCCCTTATATTATTAGATTTAATGCTGCCGGAAAAATCTGGTGAGGAAATGATTAAAGAGCTGCGCAGGGTAAATTCTACACCGGTCATCATATTATCCGCAAAGGGCGAAACCCATGACAGGATAGAACTTTTAAAGCTCGGTGCGGATGATTATATAACGAAACCCTTTGATATTGACGAAGTCCTTTTGCGGATTCAGGCAGTGCTGCGCAGAACCGCACAGCAGGAAAGCCGTGAAATTGTTTTTCATGAGCTCATGATAAAGACAGATTCCAAACGTGTTTTTGTAAACAATGAGGAAATTGCCTGTACGGTGACAGAATATGCGATACTGGAATTGCTGGTAAAGAACCCTGACAGAATATTTTCAAAACGTACCCTTTATGAGATTGTAATGGGCGAGGATTATTTGCAGGAGGATAATACCATGAATGTCCATATAAGCAATTTACGCCGAAAAATCGCAGAGCATACAAAACGAAAATACATTGAAACGGTATATGGCATGGGGTACAGGCTAATTAAATAGGAAAAATACATCTTTAGATTTTCTTTAGGTTTTGTGAAGAATTGCCTTAATGTTACCTTGTAATATTGTTCTTGGAGGTGACAGAATTATGGAAAATGTGATACTGCAAACGAGAAACATTTCAAAATTTTACCATCATTTCAAGGCTTTGGATGATGTTTCCATCACATTGAAAGCAGGGCATATTTACGGTTTTATTGGAGAGAACGGCGCAGGCAAGACCACGCTGATGAGAGTGCTGACGGGGCTGCTTTACCCGACAAGCGGCGACTTTTCGCTGTTTGGGACAAGCGACCCGTCCGACATTCTGAAAATGCGCCGATATATTGGCAGCATCATTGAAGCTCCTGCCCTTTATCCGGAATACTCCGCTTACCGTAATCTTGAATTACAGCGTATCCTGATCGGCAATCCTGACAAGGAAATATGCGATAAGCTGCTCAAAATGGTGGGGTTGACCGAGGTTAAGGAAAGACAAGTAAAAAAGTTCTCTATGGGCATGAAGCAGAGGCTTGGCATAGCAATGGCTCTTGTCGGTAAGCCGAGATTGCTGATACTCGATGAACCGATCAACGGTCTTGACCCGAAAAACATATCCGAACTGCGCAGCCTGCTCAAAAGGCTGAATGAGGAAAATAATGTAACGCTGTTTCTATCAAGCCATATCCTTAACGAGCTTTATCTGCTTGCCACTGATTATTATTTTATCCACAAGGGAAAGATCATCGAATCGCTCACCCATGATGAACTTGACGAAAAATGCAGACAGTATATCAAGATAAAGACATCCGAGCTGCCGAGATGTATCACCGTCATTGAGAGTAAATTTAATGACGCAGAATATACCGTCATCGATGATGAAACGTTGCATTTGTTTTCACACACTGGCAGGGCAGAGAGCATAGCAAAGCTTCTCATGGAGAATCACATTGTCACGAAGGAATTCTCAGTTACGGAGCAAAGCCTTGAAGAATACTTCCTTGGCATCACGGGAGGTGACAGCAATGCATAATCAGCTAATGATCGAAACCTATAAAGCGAAAAGATTTATGATCATGTATCTTGCGGCGGCTGTTCTTGCAGCAGCAGGATTTTTCCTCGGATTGCTGAAACTCCCCGAATATATGGATACGGCATATGTGTTTTCTTTATCAATTTGCGATACATCTTTTATGTTTCTTATTTCACTGGTTGTAGCCTGGTTTGCAGGGAATGATTTTCAAAACCGGACAATACATAATGAAATAAAAATAGGATACAGCCGTTTTTCCGTGTTCATGGCACGAACGATTACAACCATTATCATGGCAGTGCTGCTTCATTTGATCTATGTTTTCGCAACGGTTCTCGGCTTTGCTGTTAAATATAGGTTTGACAGCAGTATATTTTCTATTATAGACTTTGTCTGGATGCTGGTAGTCATGTTGCAGATATGTGCCAACGTCTGCATCGTTATGTTTATAGTTTTTGCCCTCAAAAAGGTCACATCGGGAATCGCTGTGACGGTTGTTTTCAGTTTTGTGTCTTGCAATATTCTAAGAAACTTCATCAGTGACAGCGTTTTCAGGCTGACCTGTTTTAGCCTTGCACAAACGAATGATAAGGAAACACTTGCATTGTCGGCGGCGCTTGCAGCGGCGGTGATCGTTATTTCGCTGACAGCAACACACTTTGTTTTCAGAAAAGCCGAGATAAAATAAGGAGATGGTGCTGCGGTGGAATATCTGATTATCTTCATACTTTTTGTCGCTGCCGTATTTTGGGCAGGAAAATATTATGGACTGAAGAGACAGTTAAAGGCTGTTTCCGTACAGCTAAGGGATGAAGCAAACCCTCTTGTGACGGTTGCGTTTACAGACAACGATATGGAAGCGGTCGCATTGGAAATCAATGAACTGCTTGAAAAGATGCAGCAGGTAATCATTAAAAACAATGCCGCATCCGCCGCACTGAAATCTTCTATAGCGGATATTTCCCATGACATGAAAACCCCGCTCACATCTGTAATTGGTTATCTACAGATGATGGAGAAAGAATGTAAGGATGAAAAAGAGGAAGAAATCATAAAGATATGTTTGGAGCGGACACGCTATTGTAATGCCTTGATTAATGATTTTTTTGAGTTGTCGGTATTTGAATCGCAGGGTTGTAATCCAAAGTTAGAAAGGGTAGATGCGGCAGGACTGCTCTGTGAGCAGATACTTGCCAGCCATCCTGTTTTTGAGGAAAAAGGCATAACGCCGCATTTTGAAGATCAGGATAAGACGGTTATGGTTCTGGCTGATCCGGAACTGTTAAACAGGATAATCCAAAATCTGATTTCAAACAGTATAAAATATACAAGCGGCGATGTTTTCTTTTATACCGGCCAGGAGAACGGACAGGTAATCATAACTGTGTCAAATCCTGTGGACACTGATATCGACACAGCTCGGATATTTGACAGATTTTACATGCAGGATCAATCGAGAAACAGGGGAAGCGGCATTGGACTTTATTTGTGCAGGCAATTCATAGAAGCGATGGGAGGAAACATCAGAGCGGAGATGGAGGGGAGACGCCTGTCTGTGAAAGTGGCACTTGCCCAAGCGGAGGCTGCCAGTGCCATTTTGGAAAAAACTTAGGGTTAGCTTACGGCAGGTTTTTGATTTTGAAGTGGTAACTCTCATGGTAAACACCCCCTGTAGCTTATTACAGCATACATTACAATAAAATACAAGACAGTAAACACGGTTGTTTTCCGGTCAAGATTGGTATATTATGATATGAGACAGGTATTTTTACTGTTGCTTAACATTGCGTTACATTTTAAGACCATGAAAAATTTGAAGGAGTATAGGCCGCCATGAACCCTTATGTAAAAAACATCAATCGAATTGAATTTGTCGTCACTATGGCTTGTACCGGAAAATGTAAACATTGTTCAGAAGGGGATCATCATCTGTATACAGGACATATCGATGCCGATATTGCGATAAATGCCATTTACGAGATCTGCAAAGTTTATAAGATTGCGTCTTTGATGACGTTTGGAGGAGAACCTTTGCTTTATCCCGAAGTGGTCTGCAAAATCCATAAAGCAGCCTCAGAGATGAACATACCAAAAAGAGATCTCATCACAAACGGGTTTTTCACGAAGGATCGCGAACGAATAAAAGAAGTGTCCGAGGCGCTTGCCGAAAACGGTGTGTGTAAGCTCCTTCTGTCTGTTGATGCTTTCCATCAGGAGGCAATACCGTTAGAACCTGTCAAGTATTTTGCAGAGTGTGTCAGGGAAACCGGTATTTCCATAAAATTAAATCCGGCTTGGCTTGTCGATGAAAAGGATAATAATCCGTATAATATGAAAACAAGAGAGATCATCGGAGAGTTTGACTGTTTAGGGATTCCTGTCGGTTCAGGCAATATCATATTTCCGAGTGGAAACGCTGTCAAGTTTTTGGGAGAGTATTTTGATGGAAACATGAAGTATGCAAGTCCCTATGAAGAAGACCCGAGAGATGTCAGAACGATTAGTTTTTCACCAAACGGAGATGTGCTGAACGGAAATGTATATCAGAAGAGTATAATCGATATATTGAATGGGTATGAGCCATAGGGAAGTCCCACTCCAACAATCTGCTGCATATACTATCATATTTCTGCACATATATAATAAAAATATATGCAGATAATTCTCCTTTCCTCTTGATTTTCTGCATATAAACATATAAAATTATATGCAAAAATGGAGGTTAAAATATGAGAAGACTAGACTATTCTTTTTTAAATAATGGTCTGCTCCCTGCAAAATTGATCAACCTAACATCCAATATTGCGTCCTTAAAGACAATGGTTGGTGTGCGTAAAGAGAAATATGAGCAGATTTTTACGGAACTTGAAGCGGTAGCAAAAGTACAGTCGATCAAAAGTTCTAACGCCATTGAGGGTATTGTTACCAGCGATGAGCGTATCGCTGCCATCGTTAATCAGAACAGTGCGCCGTTAAACCATAATGAGGCAGAAATCGCAGGATATAGAGATGCGTTGAATGAGATCCATTTAGGATTTTCCAACATTGACTTCCGGCAACGGGATATTCTGCACCTGCATGATATAATGATGTCCATGGCTGGTTATGAGTATAGTGGACAATATAAGACGGATGATAATGTGATTTTAGAAATTGATGCAGATGGAAACCGTCATGTACGATTTCAGCCAACGCCCGCCAGAGAAACACCGAAAGCGATGGAACAGTTGGAGCTTGCCTACCTTGCGGCTAGAGATGACGCGAATATCAATCAACTTCTTCTTATTCCATGCGTGATATTGGATTTTCTCTGTATTCATCCGTTTAGGGATGGCAACGGAAGAATGTCCCGTCTGCTTTCCCTCTTACTGCTCTATAAAAACGGATATGACGCTGGAAAATATGTGTCTTTTGAGGAACAGATCAACAATTATAAGGCATATTATTACGAGGCATTGCGACAATCTTCCACTGGTTGGGAAACCGGTAATAATGATTACTTCCCGTTCATTGAAAACTTTCTCTCTATGTTATATATGTGTTACAAAGAGCTGGATAAACGTTTTGCAGTGGTTCAAGGAAAGAAAGTTACAAAGAAAGCCCGTGTTGAAGCAACTGTACTCAACAGCTTGACGCCAATATCCAAGGCAGAAATCTGTAAGCTTCTTCCTGATGTCAGCCCAACAACTGTTGAAGCAGTATTAGGTGTAATGGTCAAAAGCGGCTCTATTAAGCGGATTGGTGTATCGAGAGCAGCAAAGTATATTAAGGCGCAACAGTAAGCAGCGCAAAAGACGAACAGCATACGGATCTGTCTCAACTTGCGGATTCAGGCAGCGCTGTAATCCAAAATCTGATTTCAAACAGTATAAAATACACAAGCGGCGATGTTTTCTTTTATACCGGCCAGGAGAAAAGTGTGCAAGGCACACCTTATGAAAATCGAAATGATTTCAAAAGCCGTCATATTATTTCTACCTCTGGTTGAATTTATATAACAAACTATCCGATGCCGTTATAGATTCTTACATGCCTTTATAGTAAAATATATTCAAAAGCAGAAAAGGAGATGCATCTATGAACGTCGGAGAAGTGATTATGAATAAAAGAAAGGCTTTGGGCTACACACAACAAACTTTAGCAGATAAGCTGAATGTTTCATTCCAAGCAGTATCAAAATGGGAAAACGGAACAAATTATCCGGAAGTGGATATGCTTCCCATGATTGCGAAGGTATTAGATACAAGCATTGATTCTCTTTTGGGATATAAATCCTTGATACATTCCGATTACGATAAACGATATGATATGGAAGATTATTATTGGGGGATTACTCCTAACAGTCTTTGTTATGAAGTTATGAAATTACGTCCGCCGGTAAAACCATTAAAAGTATTGGATATTGGCTGTGGAGAAGGAAAAGATGCCGTATTTTTTGCCAGAAACGGCTATATCGTAACTGCTTTTGATCTATCGGAAACAGGAATAGAAAAAGGGAAAAGACTTGCAGACAGATGTAATACATATGTTGACTTTTTCAAGGCTGACATAACTGATTTCCGTGCGACTGAAATGTATGATATCGTTTTTAGCAGCGGCGTATTTCATTTTATCCGGTTTGAAATCCGAGAGAAGCTCATCTCCAATCTAAAGGAACACACAAATAAAAATGGGATTCATACAATGAATGTATTTGTGGAAAAACCCTTTGTAGAAGTTCCTCCTGATAAGGACAGCAATCGTTTTCGCTGGAAATCAGGGGAACTCTTCATGCATTACCACGACTGGAAATTGCATAAAACAGAAGAAATTATCTTTGACTGTAATAGTGGCGGCATCCCCCATCAGCACTGTATGGATATTGTAATTGCGGAAAAGATGAAATGAATGGAGTTGTTGCTTTCCCAAGGTATGTGTATTACTTATGCAACTGCAAGGTCGCTTAGCTCTGCCTCCAGAATCACAAAGGATATTTCCTTTTATCTGCCTGTCATCGTCCGAAACGGAACGATTCTTGCCAATCCACAATCTAAAAGGGAAATAGAAATTTCGATGTTTGGAGAGGAATTACAATACATACGGCAGGCTTTAGCCAATAACAGAATTCCAGGGTTCGCAACCGCATATTTGGACGAACAGGAAGTAAGATTATACTTAGCTGATAGAATGAATGACGGTTTTCGGAATTATTTGCACAACCATTCCAATGACAAGCGGCTTCGTATAGTGGATACAGAAGATAAACTATATGAAGGAAAAACCTGCTATTTCACATTTATCG
>JAMPHU010000050.1 GCA_023663225.1 Candidatus Gastranaerophilales bacterium | reverse complement strand
CGTATGAGCGGATTGGGGCAGAGCATTTTAGAAGAAGGTTTGGAACAAGGGATAGCGCAAGGGATCCAGGCGATGGTCTTGGATAATCTGGAGGAACGAGTTCCAAGAGACCGGATCATGGATAAACTTCAACGGCACTTTCAGTTGGACAGGAAGAGAGCGGAAGAGTATTTTGAGCGGTTTGCTGTTATAAAGTAAGAGATATAGATTAAGCAATTATAAAACAGGATAAATTTAGTAAATGAAACTGATATAAGTATGGAAAGTGAAAGCGGAAAACTTATATCAGTTTTTTATTGCCGTAAATAACAGATCTCTATTATGCTGACGATGTCCGTGGACGCGGCGACCAAGCAGACATATGAGAATATCCGAAGGAATGGGAATTTTGATCAGTTAAAGGAAAATATGAAGTTTGCCGCTGCGTTAAGATTTTGAACTGGGGGACATACACGCCGGAGGAATTTGCGGAAATCAGTATGATGAAGTCTGACGGAGTGACGCCCAAACCGGAATTGGCAGAAGTGCTTGCGCATCCGGTTATGAAAAGCGGGGAGGCGTTCTTTTTAGAGAAGTAGAATGAGCTGCATTATGGGAAAAGGAGATTGGCGATGGAGGATCTGATCAGTATTGTTGTCCCTGTGTACAATGTAGAACCTTATCTTGAGAAGTGTCTGGACAGCATCCAAAGGCAGAACTATACAAACCTGGAGGTTTTACTGGTGGATATATGTATTGCGAATTGTATCATGGGTTGAAAGCGTCACAAGCGCAGATTGCTGTATGTCAGATGAATATCTATGATGATGTCTTGGGAACCTCCTGTGCCACGGCTCCCGTGTTGGAGGATGGATATTATGATGGCTGTGGTTCCAAGGAAGTTCTGCATAACTTTATAGCAATAGGTGATAATGTACGCATTGATGACTTTTGCATCTTGAGCGGAAATATTACAATAGAAAGTTATATTCATATAGCTGCGGGAACGTATCTTTTTGGCGGTAAATCTGGAATTGTAATGAATGATTTTTCTGCAATATCTTCACGAAGCGCGGTGTATGCGGATAGTGATGATTACTCAGGGACTGCAATTACTAATCCAACGGTTTCGGATGAATTTAGAAATATTGTAGGTGGCTTAGTGACTTTTGGCAGACACGTTATTATAGGAAGTGGGTGTACAATTTTGCCAAATGTTACATTAAAGGATGGTGTTGCTGTCGGAGCAATGTCACTTGTCAATCACTCATTAGAAGGCTGGAACATGTATGCAGGGATTCCGTGTCGGAAAATCAGAGAACGAAAAAAGATTTGCTTATTTTTGAAAGAGAGATTCTGAAAGAAACACAAGTATAAAATAACATTATTTAAGGTACAAGGGTGGTGTCAATATGTGGATGGATAAAATCAGCAAGGAAGAATTCAATGAAGAAAGTTTTCTACAAAAAATAAATAACTATATGAAGAGTAATAAGATAATATTATATGGTGCCGGTGATCGTGCGAAATTTTTATATGACTATCTGACAGACCATTCTATTCATATAAGTGCTGTTGTGATATCGAGGAAATATTGGAAAAATGGAATGAAAATGCGGGGAACGGATATAGAGGTCGTTTGTTTTGAAGATTATTTATTGTCTTATACCAAGAATGTCGTGATTATATTAGGACTTCCCAAATATTTATTGCAGGAGAATTTTTCTGCTTTTCCAAATGTATGCGATGTTGTTGATATTAACATGGGTGTCAGGAAGGATTATATAATAAAGCGTTCTTTTTTGTTTGAACATGAAAAAGAGATGACAGAATTGTATGAAATGCTTGAAGATGATAAATCGCGAGACATGTTGACTGCGCATTTAAACGGAAGAATAACCGGAAAAAGTGTTCCATACGAAAAAATGCCATGGACTGACCCGAGTTATTTTTTGAAAGAATTTATAAGAAAGGAAGTTTCGCCATGGCTTGAATCAGAGTGCATAGTTGACTGTGGGGCATACATTGGTGATACTTACGAAGAATTTAAAGAATCTACTGCCTTATCAAATTTGAAGAATTATAAATATTACTGTATTGAGCCAGATTCAGAGAATGTGGGTTATTTAAAAAAGAAATATCGTTTTGATGATAATATTATCATTTATGACGGGGGGCATGGTGTGAAAAGACAACTTTAAAGTTTGCAGGTGGAATAGAAACAGGAGCGGTTTCACCAGATGGGGATGTATTGATAAATGTAGATTGTATTGATAATATAGTACCACGTGATGAAAAAATAACTTATATAAAGATGGATATTGAAGGTTCTGAATTGAACGCTCTAAAAGGAGCTGAACAGCATATTGTGAGGGACAAACCAAGGTTGGGAATATGTATTTATCATAAGCAGGAGGATTTGATTAAAATACCGCAATATATAAGAACGCTTCATCCACATTACAAATTTTATGTGCGGCCTCATTCGACTATGCCAACAGAGTTAGTGTTGTATTGTTTTTAAGGCGGATCACATCACGCTGAATGAATTGGATAAGGAACTCGGCTCTGTGTACACCTAAAATCAGGGAACTCAGCTATTATCTGATAGTCTGTGGAAACTAAGGAAACGCTGTGTACCGAACGGTACGAACTGAAAAGTGATAATAAAAAGTGGATACAGTTCCCGTTCGAGAATGTATCCACTGTCTTTTTTACCAATATTGCCTTACTGCTTCATCAGATTCACTTTCAGATAAATGGAACATCTCAGCAATCTGTTTTATGGTATCTGTCAAAGATACTCCCAGGTTTTTGCACATTAAAATTGCACCCTCTATCTTACTTTCTTCCCGCATTTGTTGAATCGCCAAACACATATTCACCGCTCCTTTCCCTTCGGGATAGCTTAACTTAGATCCCGTAACAACATTGATGAGATCGCTTCATCAAGGCAGTTGAAAATATCGTCTTCCGTACTCTCTTTGTCGTCATAATAGCAGTATGCGTATGACGATGTATCTTTTCCCTCTAAGTCATATGCCATAAAACTTACATGGTGGTGCGGATGGAAACCATCAGGTTCTATCACAAGTTCTGCCAAATAATGTTTTGTTTCTATGAGGTATCTTAGGAAATATTCTTTATCAACCAATAGTTCGATTTTAATTTTTCCATGATATATAAAATCGATCTGCTGAATCCATAGTTTTGTCCGGTGAATTAAATTTTTCAATGTTGCCATCGGTTTACCATCTTTTTGTTTTGTTTTTTTTCATATTATCATGTCATGGCTTTTGTGACAAGAATTTAGCAATTTAAATCTATACTTTTCCCCCAAATACATGTAGAATAGATACTTGAAGCACATCATCAACACCACCGCGCCAATACCGCAAAGAGAGGGAACAATATGCACAACAAGCCAAAAGATTATGCGAAATATATAGTAAATCAGAGTAGGATGCTGCGGCGTCTCTCCCTGTCGGCAAAGCTGTTTTGTTTGGCGGCGATACTGTCAGGCTGTGCACAAGGAAGCGCGTTTCGGGGGATATCATCCGAGACGGTCTTGTCCAAGGCAGCGCGGGAAGCAGCAATAGAAGCGGGGGAGGGCACAAGTTTCGGGGACACCGGCGTGACTTTGATCGCGCCCGAAAAGGGTATGTTTTGCCCGTTGCTTGCGTCTGTGCCCTATGAAGGCGCAGTCGATACTTTGTTCGCCTCAGAAGGATATTACTGCGTTTATAACGGAGAACAGTATGGTTTTTTGGCGGAGGATGGCGCGGAGATCACGCCCTGTGTCTATGAATATGCCTATCCTTTTTGTGAGGGACTGGCATGTGTCTGTCTGGACGGGAAATATGGTTTTATCGACGGAAACGGGGAGACGGTGATTCCCTTTGTCTATGACCGCGCCGCGTCCTTCTCGGAGGGACTTGCCTATTATGCCAAGGGGGATATCTATGGTTTTATGGATCGGACGGGAAAGCCTCTCTTTGATCTGGAGTGCGACAGCGTCAGCTCTTTCAGAGAGGGACTTGCCTTTTTTTCGGTGGACGGTCGATATGGATATGTAGATCAAACAGGCCAAGTTGCGATAGAACCGATTTATGAAGACGCCGGATATTTTGAGGGAGGGTTGGCTCAGGTCATGCAGGACGGCCGATACGGTGTCATAGACAGGGACGGCGATCCTGTCATCGCGCCGATGTATGACACGGTTTATGCGGACGGCTCCTTTATCATAGCGCGCGCGGGCGGAAAATATGACTGTTTTGACCACATGGGTCAAAAACTGCTTGAAGATTCCTACGATCATATCTCTGTGGATGGCGATTTTTTATATCTGCAAAAAGGAGAAAGCTATGGCCTGGCGGACCAAAGCGGAAATCTGCTTTTGGAGCCGGTCTATCAATATCTGTCCGTGGTGTCGGAGCAGAATTTGATCATAGCGCGGCTTGAAGAGCGCTACGGTATCCTGAATCTGGACGGGGAGATCGCACTGCCTTTTTTCTATCAGTGGCTTTCCTATCAGAGCGGGTTGTTTGTCTGCGCCGATGAAGAGGGCAGATACGGAAGTTTGGACGCGTCTGATCTGACAGAGGTTCTCCCTTGTATCTACGACAGCGTCAGGTGGGTTCAGGATGAAAAAGCGGTGGTGCGTCTGAATGGAAGGTACGGAGTGGCGGACCGTGAGGGGAATCTGGTGTGGCCTGCGGAATATGATCAGGTCAGGATATTTACCGATGGGGCGCTCTGGCTGCAGCAAGGCGCGTCTTCGCTGCTGTTAAATGAAAAGGGAGAAGTGATCAGGTCAGAATATTATGACGGCGTCATGCAGATAGGAGAGAATTGTTATCAGGTGATCAGAGGCGGCAGGGAGGGCCTGATCGACGGACAGGGGGAGGAAATACTCCCGCTGATTTACGACGATATCTCGGATACCAGAGTTTACGGCTCTTCAGGCGTTTTACTTGCCTCTGATTACAGTGGAGAAAACAGAGACAGGATCGTAAAGCTGGAAGCCTTCGGGCAGGGAGATGTGTCGCAGGTGGTCTTGTCCAATGAAATCACCCCCAGGATCGGTTTGTATCTGGATTTTGTAAGGAGCGGTTCGGTGAGCATAGAGAACGCTCATGTGACGGAGATTGAGACTTTAAGCGGATATCGCAAGATATACAAGCTGTTCGATCCCGACCGATCGGGCAGTCCGATGTTGTATTTCTATGCGGAACCCTATGTAAATGTGGGGTTTGCCTTATCTCACAGCGGTTTTTTTACGGTTCGCGACGGACGATTAGTGGAACTGTTCACAGGATATGAGTGCGGCGGTTCTATGGGGGGAGATCGGGTCTGCCTCTGGTATGACACTAAAAGCGGTCGGGCGATGCCGGGGAGCTGCGGAAGCTATGGCGGTTTTGGCGGCTATTCCGACACCGGCCAAATTTATGATTGCCGCTCGGGGGAGGCCGTAAACGTTGCCTCTTTCTCGCGCGTCAACCAAATTGCTTCCAACTATACAGAAGAAGAACTGAAAGAGCACGCCAAGCTGTTTTATGACGAGGAGGGCCGCCCCTATACGGAGGAGACCATAGCGGAGGCCGACAGGGTGTGGGAATACGAGGTGGATCAGGTGCAGACTGTCAGGGAGCGCTATCAGGAGACTGTGGAGCGGTATTGTCAGATGCAGTCTTTTTGGAAAGATGGACTGCACTGAAACCATGGTTTGTAACTATTCAGCCTTTTCAGATTACCAGCATGTTACGCTCCGGCGGGGTAATCATTCCCATTCGGACACGCTTCCGCTCGGTGAAACACGTAACGGCACATAAGCTGACAAAGTACATCAGCTAAGTGCCGACGTGTTTCAACGGTTCCTCATGGGAACAATTACCCCACTGGAGCTAAGTAACCGGCAATATCATGTGCTCTTGCCGAATGTCGTAATCCGAATTGTGTGGATGGTATACTCCAAAAGCAGACGCTAGCGAGCCGTCGGTACTTAGCTGCCGTACTTTGGCAGCTTATGTACCGTTACGAGCGAGGTGCAGCGAAAGCGTGTCTGCGTTGGAATATACCATCCGCACAATGACACTTGCTACGACCTTGGCTAAAAAGTAACTACATTTATGACTGCACTGAAACCATGGTTTTACAATTTCTATAAAAAGTTGTAGCATACTTGCTTAAAAAGAGTTAAAATAGAATGGAATGTATTGAAATTCTACGAGGAAGGGAACAGACGAATGAAAAGTATTATTCTGGTCGTGGACGATGACAAGACCAATCTGACGCTTGCCCAGAAGATTCTTTTGCCGCAGTATCGTATTGCGGCGTGCAATTCCGGCATGGCGGCTTTGAAATATTTGGAAAATAATTGTCCCGACTTGATATTACTGGATATTAATATGCCTGAGATGGATGGGTTTGAAGTCATGGAGAAACTGCGCAAACAGGATCATACCATGACGATACCGGTCATGTTTCTGACGGCGGACAACACGACGGAGACGGAGCTGAAATGTTTTCGGATGGGGGCGGTGGATTTTGTCAGTAAACCCTTTGTGCCGGATATTTTGCTGAGCCGCGTGAGTAAGACCATAGAGCTGGAGCAATACAGGCACAATCTGGAGCGGATGGTGCAGGAGCAGGCGGAAAAGCTGACCGAGGGGGCCAGGCGCTTAAGCCTGATTCAGGATTCCGTCATCATGGGGATGGCGAATCTGATCGAGAGCAGGGACGGCAGCACCGGCAAACATGTCAAGAACACCCAGATGTATGTGGAGATGATCGTCAATGAGCTGCACAGACAGGGATTGTACGCGGATCAACTGACGCCGGAATATATGGAGAATGTGTGCAAGGCCGCGCCGCTCCACGATGTGGGGAAGATCAAGGTGCCGGATGCCGTGCTGCAAAAACCCGGCAAGCTCACGCCGGAGGAATTTGAGACCATGAAGCTCCACACCACTTACAGTCGCAAGATCATTAAGACGATTATAGGCGATGTGGAGGATGCCAGCTATGTGCAGATCGTGGAGGACATTGCCATGTACCACCATGAGCGGTGGGACGGCACGGGATATCCCACAGGTCTTGCGGGAGACGATATCCCTCTGGCGGCGCGGATCATGTCTGTGGCGGATGTGTTTGACGCGCTGTATGAGGAGCGGGTCTACAAGCCGCCGATTCGGCCGATCGAGCGGATCATGCAGATTATGATCGAGGGCAGAGGGACACAGTTTGATCCGGTGATCATCGATGTTTTTGTGGGAATGTTGCCGAGGCTGAAAGAGATATTAGGCATAACAGGATAGTGAGTGATACGAAAGGGACGGTAATCTACTTTGGACAAGAACCGTAATATAGATCAAAAAACACATAAAAAATTGGAGCGTATCGTGCTGGGGGTGTTCAGCATTTATTCCGGAGCGACCTTTGTGGTGGCGCAGTTGTCGGGATGGGGACTGATCACGAAGGAGATTGTTCTTGTCGCCCTGGCTGCCGGTTGGCTGGTACATCTCAGACAATACAAAAGCTATGAATTTCGAGCCAAATTTCTTGCGGTTATGTCGTGGATCAATCTGGTCATTTTTTCCGTGCATATCGAGAATCTTTCTTCCATTCTATCTACCATGGCGGGACTGATCGTCCTCTTGGGCATTTTTTGTGATCCCCATATCATTTATATGGGAATGGCGGTCTCCACTTTTGTGATGCTTTATCATGTCTTTGTCATGCACACGATCAATCTGGATACCACCAACGGAGTCATCGGCATGGTTTTGCAGATTCTTTCTATTTACACGGTATCGGGGGTCACATGGATCCTGATCCGCACCCAGCAGGAGACCAGTGAGCAGTTGATCGAGAATATCCGTGAGCTGGAGCTGGCGGAGCAGAGTAAGGATGATTTTATGGTGAATGTCTCCCATGAGATTCGCACTCCCATCAATGCGGTGTGCGGCATGAGCGAGGCGATCTTGCAGGAGGAACTGCCGATCGATGTGAGGAAGGATGTCATAGATATCCAGACTGCGGGGCGGAATCTTTTGGCCACCGTCAGCAATATCCTGGACTTTTCGGAGTTGGAGAGCGGCAAATTGGAGCTGGCGGAGGAGAGCTACAATATCACTTCCACCATCACAGATATCATCAATATGGCGCTGACCATGGAAAACGGAAAGCATCTGGAACTGATCGTGGACTGCGACGCCAACTTGCCCAGCAATCTGTTGGGAGATGAGCAGAAATTCCGCCGCGTGGTTATGAATCTGTTGGAGAACGCCATCAAATTCACCCGAGAGGGAGGCGTGATCTTGCGGATCAAGGGACGGAAGGAAGAGTACGGGATCAATCTGCATGTCAGCATCAAAGACTCCGGCATTGGGATCAAGCGGGCCGACATGGAGAAGATATTCACCAGTTTCAGCCAGATCAATTCCAAGCGCAACAGGGAAGAAGGCGGCGTCGGACTGGGACTTGCCATCTCTCAGGCTTTGGTCAACAGCATGGGCGGGTTCATCACAGTGGAAAGCCGGCCCGGGATAGGAAGCGAGTTTTCCTTTACGATTCCCCAAAAGGTGCTGGACGAGACGCCGATCGTCTCCATACGCAACAAAAAGCAGATTTATGCCACTTGCTACATCAATACGGACAAGTATAATTTCTCCGTGGTGAGAGAGGGTTATGAGAGCAGTATCCGTCATATTGCGGAGCAGTTTGGGATCATGTTCCGCATCTGTAAGAATCTGTTGGAGTTAAAGCGCCGCATAGAGTATGACAAATTTACGCATGTATTTATCGGTTGGGACGAGTACTGTGAGGACAGGAAATTCTTTGAGGAGCTTGCCAAGGAGACGACGGTCGTGCTGATTCTGGAATACGGGCAGGAGACCCGGGTGGGAAGCAATATGCTCCGCATTTACAAGCCGTTTACGGTACTTTCCATCGCGGCGGTGTTCAATGGACAGAAGATCGTGCAGAATGATGAGAAACATATCGGAGCGAAGTACCGTTTTGTGGCGCCGCAGGCCAAGATGCTGGTAGTGGACGACAATGCCATGAATCTGAAGGTCATGGCGAGGCTTCTCTTGCCCTATCAGATCAAGGTCACCATGGCCAGCGGCGGATTGGAAGCCTTGGAAAAACTGGACACCATGGATTTCGACTGCGTATTTTTGGATCATATGATGCCGGAGATGGATGGTGTGGAGACTCTACACAAGATCAGACAAAAGCCGGGCACCTATTTTCAGTCTCTTCCCGTGATCGCTTTCACGGCGAATGCCATAGGAGGAGCCAGAGAGATGTTTCTCTCGGAAGGTTTTACGGACTTTATCGCCAAGCCGATCGAGTTGAGCGTGTTGGAGAGAATGTTGCGCCGTTATATTCCGGCCCAGAAGCAGATCATCGTGACAGAGAGCGAAAGAGAAATAGCGAGCGGCAAGAATGTGCCCACTTTTAAGGGGATAAGAGAAATCGTGAGAACCGATGAAAAAGGCAACGACCAAGGCGGGGAGGATGCGGAAGCCAAGGCGCTTGCGGAGTTGAGCAACGCCGGAATCGACATTCAACAGGGGATGGCGTACTGCGGAGATAAGGAAGGACTGCGGGATATCGCTTCTATTTATCACAAGGAAGGGCCCAAGCGCAAAGCGCAGCTCGAGCAGTTTTTCAAGGAGCATGACTGGAAAAATTATGTGATCACGGTACATGCGCTCAAGAGCAATTCCAAGGGGATCGGCGCCATCGAGCTCTCCGAGCTTGCCCTGAATCTGGAGATGGCGGGGAAGGAAAACCGGATCGACTATATTTTGGAGAACCACGAGGAATTGATCGAGAAGCATGACGCTCTTCTGGAAGTCTTTGCTTCCAATGCCTTTTTATATCCGAACGGACTGACCGATGAGGTGCCCGAGGGCGCGGAAGGACAGTCTGACAAGGCGGAGTCTTCCGCAGACCCGGGCACGCAGCCTCAAAACTCGAATGAACAGCCTCAAAGTTCAGACGAGCAGGCAGGGGAAACTGATATCGAGGCGGTCAAAAAAGAGCTGACGCTGCTTGCGGAGAAGCTGGATAGCTTTGAGAGTGAGGGGTTGGAAGACATACTCGGCAGGCTGGCGAAGTGCCGGTGCCATGACGCCTCCCGGAGGGAGATTGTGTTGGCGGAGCTTGTGGAGAAGATAAGAGATAGGGTCAATGACTTTGATTTCCTTGGCGCAGCGGAGATACTGAGCGCCTGGAAGGAAGAGTATCCGATCTGATAGACGAAAAGAGAGCGCTCTGGAGGTAATCATGATAACGAGAATCAAAACAATGTTGCAATCCCTGTTTGACAGGAAACTGGAGCTCCATGAGAGGATCGTCCGTATGGTCTTGTCGTCGGCTCTCATCGCTTCCATCATCGGCACGGGGCGGGTCTCGCTCGGCGCGGATCCGAAGGTGCTGATCGCCTTGGTGCCCATGTGCCTTGTGGCCGGTATTGCCCTTTGGATGGCCGTCAAGCATCACAAGACCAGGGAAGCGTCCTGGCTGTTAATCCTTGTGACCAATGTGATCCTGTTTCCGATGGTATTTATCATGAGCAGCGGAACGGAGAGCGGCACGCCGGTTTGGTTTGTGCTGGGGTTGATCTACACTTTTTTACTGTTTGAGGGAAAGGAATTTTTTATCGCGCTGTTTGTGTCGATGGCGGCCTTTTTTGTCACTTATTATGTTACGTTTTGCTATCCCGACATCATGCCTCCGGCCCCCGGAAGATTTTATATTTTTGGGGATTCCTTTGCGACCTTGATCTCGGTGAGCTGTATTGTAGGGATTCTCCTGAAAGCGCAGAGCAGGACCTACGACAAGGAGAAGAAGCTGGCGGAGCAGCAGAGAGAGGAGATCGAGCAGCTTGCGCGCTCAAAGGATACTTTCTTTGCCAATATGAGCCACGAGATCCGGACGCCGATCAACACCATCATCGGCTTAAACGAGATGACGCTGCGGGAGAATATCTCCGATGAGATCGCCGAAAATGCTATCAATATACAAAATGCAAGTAAGATGCTTTTGACTACCATCAATGACATTCTGGATCTCTCAAAGCTGGAATCCGGCAAGATGGATATTGTGTCGGCTCAATATGAGGTCAGTTCGATGTTCAGCGATCTGGTGAATCTGATCTGGATCCGCGCCCACCAAAAGGAGCTGGAGTTTAAGGTGGACATTGATCAAGAGCTGCCCTCCATGCTTTACGGCGACGAGGTGAGGATCAAGCAGGTGGTCACTAATATGCTGACCAACGCCGTGAAGTACACGGAGAGCGGTTCGGTCACTTTGACCGCAAAGGGAGAGCGCATTGCGGCGGATGCGATCCTGCTGCGCATCTCTGTGGAAGACACCGGAAAGGGGATCCGCAAGGAAAATCTGGACGATTTGTTCAGTTCGTTCAAGCGGGTGGACGAGAAGGCCAACCGCCATATTGAAGGCACCGGTCTGGGACTGACGATCTCCAAGCAGTTGATCGAGATGATGGGCGGCAAGATTTCTGTGGACAGTGTGTATCACAAAGGATCCGTGTTTACCATCGAGCTGCGCCAGCGCATTGTCAATGCGCGGCCGATCGGTGTGATCAATTTTGCGGCGCAGAAGCAGTTGAGCAACCGCACGATTTACAGACAGAGTTTTATCGCGCCGGACGCTAAGATTTTGGTCGTGGACGACAATGATATGAACCGCATGGTGGTCACCAAGCTGCTTCGGGGAACCGAAGTGAAGGTGGTGACTGTGGAGAGCGGCAAGGAATGTCTGCGCAAGACGGCGGAGGAAAATTATCATGTCATTTTGATGGATCATATGATGCCGGATATGGACGGCGAGGAGACTATGAAGGCCGTGCGTTCCCAGGCGAAGGGTTTCTGCCAGAAGACGCCGATCATCGCTCTGACCGCAAACGTCATGTCAAACGCGGAACAGGTTTATCGGGAGATGGGTTTCGACGGTTATCTGGCCAAGCCCATCAGCGCGCCTCTTTTAGAGGCGACTCTGCTCAAATATCTGCCGCCGGAGCTGATCGATTATGTCGCCGGGGAGGAGGACGAGAATCCGGATGACAGTAATATGGTCAGCCAGTTTACCGGCGCAAGAAAGAGAAAGATTGCGATCACTGCGGACTGTATCTGTGATCTGCCCAGGGAGCTGCTTGACAAGCTGCAAATTCGGCTGATGTATTGTTATGTTCATACAAAAGAAGGGAGATTCTGCGATCTTTCGGAGGTCTCCTCGGACAGTCTGTTAAATTACCTGAGTATCGAGGGGAACTATGCACATTCCTCCACGGCTCCGCCGGAAGAGTATGAGTATTTCTTTGCGGACACGCTGGAGACGGCGGAACAGGTGATACACATTACGGCTACCGTGGACTTGAGCGGCGCGTACCCTTATGCGTCTCAGGCAAGTAAGAGCTTTGACAATGTGACGGTGGTGGACTCCGGCCATATCAGCAGCGGTCATGGGATCATGGTACTCTACGCGGCGTCCCTGGCGGAAGAGGGAAAGAGCGTGCAGGAGATCTGCGAGGCACTGGAGGAATTTAGGGACAATGTGTGCTCCAATTTCTTTGTGCCCAGCACGGCCACGCTGAGTCGAAACGGAAAGGTCAGCGGCGTCGTTCATAAGATCTGCAGCGCGCTGGCTCTGCGCCCTGTTTTGAGTATGTCCAAAAATAAACTCAAGGTATGGAAGATTGAGATCGGCAAGGTTCAATGGGCGAGCCGGAGATATGTGCGGGCCCTCTTCCACAACAGCAAACAGATTGACACCAGTCTGCTGTTTTTGACCTATGCGGGTTGTAGTGTCCGCCAGTTGGATGAACTGATGGAAGAAGTAGAAAAGTATGTGAAGTTTGAACGAGTGATTTTGCAGAAGGCTTCCGCCACCGTGTCGAGCAACTGCGGGGTGGGGATCTTCGGTCTGATGTTTGTGAGAAAGCAGAAATGATGGAAAGTATTTTGATCGTTGACGACGAGAAGGAGATCGCGGATCTGATCGAAGTTTATCTGAAAAATGAAGGGTATACCGTATATAAGTGTTATAACGGGATGCAGGCTCTTGAATGTATTGCGTCCACAAGGCTGGATCTGGCGGTACTGGATGTGATGCTGCCGGATATAGACGGTTTCCGTCTCTGTCAGAAAATCAGGGAGAACTATTTCTATCCTGTCATCATGCTGACGGCGAAGGTGGAGGATGCGGATAAGATCATGGGACTTACCATCGGAGCCGACGATTACATCACCAAACCTTTCAATCCTCTGGAGGTAGTGGCGAGGGTGAAGACCCAACTGCGCCGCTATACGAGATATAACAATGGAGGGGATAGGGAGGGAGAGGATGGAAACCTTACGGAGTTTGACATCAGAGGTCTTGTGATCAATCGGGACGCCCACAAGTGCAGTCTGTACGGCGAGGAGATTGCCCTGACGCCTTTGGAATTTTCGATTCTCTGGTATTTGGCGGAGCACAGAGGAAAAGTGATTTCCTCCGAGGAATTGTTTGAAAATGTCTGGGGCGAGAGATATCTGGACAATAACAATACGGTGATGGCGCATATCGGGCGGCTTCGGGAAAAGCTGAAGGAACCGGCCAGAAAACCGAAATTTATCAAGACTGTATGGGGAGTGGGATATACGATTGAATAGGCGTGGCGAGAGAACGTCCGAACGGGGCGGCGGCAAACTGGACAGTGGGTATACGCAGTTAAAGACCAAGATCTTTGTGCGCACGATGATCATGTTGGCGGCGGCTGTGGGGATTATTGTGGCGCTTTACCGCTTCTTTTTTTGGGGACGTTTTGCCAACTGGGTGGTGAGTCTCTTAGTGTTTTTTGTCTACAGGGGTTCTGACGACTCTTATGAGCAGGCACTCAAGTTCTATCAAGTCTACATCAGGAACAATTTCGTTTATATTTATGGATTGGCGATCATCGTTGTATTTTTGATTATTTTGCGGCTCTATTTGAGAAGCTTTACCAAGTATTTCAATGAGATCAACCGTGGCATCGATGCGCTGATCGAGGAGGGAGCCGACGTGGTGGCGCTGTCTCCGGAACTGGTGGCCACAGAGAAAAAGATCAATTACATCAAGCATACGTTGGAGCAGAGAACGCTGGCGGCGCAGGCGGCGGAGCAGAGAAAGAATGATCTGGTGGTCTATCTGGCGCATGACCTTAAGACGCCCCTCACTTCCGTCATCGGGTATCTGACCTTGCTGAGAGACGAGAGGCAGATCTCGGAGGAGCTACAGCAAAAATATCTCTCTGTGTCTCTGGAAAAGGCGGAGCGGCTGGAGGAGTTGATCAACGAGTTTTTTGAGATCACACGATTCAATCTCCTGGGCGCCGCGCTGGAGTATAGCAGGGTCAATCTGACGAGGATGTTGGAACAGTTGACTTATGAGTTTGGCCCCATGTTTCGGGAGAAAAATTTGAGCTGCACGCTGGAGGCGGAGCCGGATATCATGTTTCGATGCGATGTGGACAAGATGCAGAGAGTGTTTGACAATCTGCTCAGAAACGCCGTGAATTACAGCTTTGATGGCAGCGAGATTCTGATTGCGGTAACGAAAGAGGCGGATCGGCTGAACATTTTCTTTCGCAACCACGGCAACACCATTCCCGCCGAAAAGCTGGATCGCATTTTTGAACAGTTTTACAGGCTGGATACGGCGAGAGGTTCGGGGCGAGGCGGGGCCGGTCTGGGACTGGCCATCGCGAAGGAGATCGTGGAACTCCACGCGGGAACCATAGAAGCCGCAAGCGCAGACGAGACGGTAGAGTTTCGCGTGACCCTTCCGGTATCGTAGGAAAATCGTAAGAATTTCAGGATAAAATCGTAGGAAAATCGTAAAAATGTGCGGAGAAAGAAAGACCGCGTCTTTGATAGGATATTCAAAGGCGCGGTCTTTGGTTTAACATAAGGGCAGTTCGCGGAGCGTGCTGCCCGTTGTTTATTAAAGAAATCTTAATGAGTTGCGTGGTTTTTTCTTAAAGAAGTTTTTGGTAGGATGGGGATGATAGAAAGGTGAGGAGTGTGTGAGGATGGAGAGAAAGAGGATCGCGGTGGTGTTTGGCGGGTATTCGACGGAGTATGAGGTGTCGCTGCAGTCGGCGGCCGCTGTGTTGGAAAATTTGGACGGGGAGCAGTATGAGGTGGTTCCTGTGGGGATCACGAGAGAGGGGGAGTGGTATCGCTATCAGGGCAGTTATGATCGGATACGGGACGGCAGGTGGATGGAGGATGCTTCTTTGCTCGTTCCGGTGGTGATTTCTCAGAGCAGGGGATTGCATGGTATGTTGGAATTTGTGGAGGGGAGTTTTCGGCCGGTCAGGCTGGATCTGGCGTTTCCGGTGCTGCATGGAAAGTTTGGCGAGGACGGGACGGTGCAGGGTCTCATGGAGCTCGCGGGGATTCCGGTGGTGGGTTGCGGCACGCTTTCTTCCGCTCTGTGTATGGACAAGGATATGGCTCATCGCTTGGTGGCGGCCGCGGGAGTCGCTGTGCCGAGGTCGGTCGTTCTTTTGCGGGCAGAGCGGGGAAGGCTTTTTGATGCACTTGCGGGTTTGCAATATCCTCTGTTTGTAAAGCCTGCCAGAGCAGGGTCGTCTTTTGGCGTCAGCAAGGTTGCAGGGCCGGAACAAATGGAAGCGGCGGTCGAGCTTGCTTTTTCCCATGATGATAAGGTCGTGGTGGAGGAAAATGTGGATGGTTTTGAGGTGGGGTGCGCCGTTTTGGGGACGGAGGAGCTTTTGGTGGGCAGAGTGGACGAGATTGAGTTGTCGGAAGGGTTTTTTGATTATACGGAGAAATATACGCTGCAAAGTTCCAAGATACACATGCCGGCCAGGATTGACGAGGCGTGCGAGGAGCGGGTGCGCGAGACTGCCAGGAAGATTTATCGCACTTTGGGGTGTTCGGGTTTTGCCAGGGTGGATATGTTTCTGCGGCCTTCCGGCGAGGTCGTGTTCAATGAAGTCAACACGATCCCCGGCTTTACCTCCCACAGCCGTTATCCCAATATGATGAAAGGAATCGGTCTTTCTTTTGGCGACGTGCTTAAGAAGTTGATCGGGTTGTATCTGTGATGAAAATTTGGTTGGAGAGAGAACAGGTCTATGCCGGTAGTCTGATCTTGGTGAATGAAGCGTTTTCACTGCGGCGCGGGGATGAGGCAGATTTGATTCCGACTACGATAACCTATCCTGAGATTCTGATGCGGCGGGAGGCGGTAATGAGATTGCGGGAGGCTTTTGAGAAGGCGGACTGCGCGGGAGAGATCGTGCCTGTGAGCGGATATCGTTCCGCGGCGGAGCAGGCAAAGATTTATAAGGATTCTCTGCGGGATAACGGCGCGGCGTTCACTCGCAAATATGTGGCGCTGCCTTATCACAGTGAGCACCAGACAGGACTTGCCATAGACCTGGGGTTGAAAAAGGATGTGATTGATTTTATCCGTCCGGATTTTCCTTACGACGGAATCTGTGGGGCGTTCCGTCAGGTGGCGGGAAATTATGGTTTTGTGGAGCGTTATCCGAAAGGGAAGGAGCATATCACCGGGATCGCCCATGAACCCTGGCATTTCCGTTATGTGGGGCACCCTCACGCCAGGATCATGGCTGCGAAGGGACTGACGCTGGAGGAATATGTAGATTTTGTCAAGGATTATCCGGTAGGCGGATTGCCTTTGCGGTGGGAGGAAAACGGAAAGCGCTATGTCATCTTTTATGTGGCCGCCGAAATTGCAGGGGAAGCCGAAGTGATGCAGGCGGAAAGAGAGTCTCCGGCGAGGAAAGCGGAAGGAGAAGCCGAAGTGATGCAGGCGGAAGGAGAGACCGGAGCAAGGCAGGCGCAGGGAAAAATGGAGGTCGCGCTGCCGGACGGAGTCTCCTATCAGGTATCTGGGAACAATCGGGACGGTTTTATCGTGACATATTGGAGGGATCGGGATGAAGAATGGTAAGAGTAGAAATGCCTATACGGGGATCGACTATTTTCGGTTTGTGGCGGCGCTTCTTGTGGTCGCCATTCACACTTCTCCCCTGACTACTTACAGCGAGACGGGAGATTTTATTTTGACACGGATCGTCGCCCGCGTGGCGGTCCCTTTTTTTCTGATGACGTCAGGTTTCTTTTTGATCACCGAATATGCCCGGGACGGGGAGCGGCTGAAGCGATATCTCAAAAAAACGGCGATGATCTATGGCCTTTCCATTGTCCTCTATCTGCCCTTAAATCTTTACAGCAGCGGAGCGTATCAAGGCAATCTTTCCATAGGGGAATATTTTCTGCTCGATCTGCTCAAGGATCTTTTCTTTGACGGCACCATGTACCATCTGTGGTATTTGCCCGCCTCCATGCTGGGCGCGGCGATCGCCTGGTTTCTTGTGAGAAGGAAGGGGTATCGGAAAGCGCTTGTGATAACCGGACTGCTCTATGTGGCAGGACTTTTTGGAGACAGTTATTATGGGTTGAGTGAGCGTGTTCCTCTGCTGGAAATCTTGTACGGACAACTTTTTACCGTGTCGGACTATACCAGAAACGGGTTTTTCTTCACACCCCTCTTTTTTGTTTTGGGGGGGTTCATAAAGGACAGGATCAGTCTGAGATCCAAGATGGCTCTGCGGGGCAATCTGATCTGTTTTGGCGTGTCTTTTTTGTGCTTGCTCGGGGAGGGAATGTCGCTGCATACGCTTGGGTTGCAGAGACATGACAGTATGTATCTGTTCCTGCCGCCCTGCGTGTATTTTCTCTTTGTGACGCTCACTTTCTTTCGAGGAAACAGGAAGCCGTTGCTTCGTACCTCGGCGCTTTTTCTTTACATTATGCATCCCATGGTGATCGTGGCGGTGCGAGGCTTTGCTAAGGTCACGCATCTGCGGGAATTTCTGGTTGAAAACAGCTTGATGCATTATCTGGCAGTCAGTGTCTTATCGGCCGGATGTTCTCTTTTAGGCGCATGGTTGTATGCGATGTGGAGACAGGGAAAGGGAACGGAGGCGCTTTCTTACACAGATACGCAGCGGGCCTGGATCGAGGTGGATCAAGGCAGGCTGAGACACAATATTAAGGAGCTGCAAAATATTCTGCCAAAGGACTGTCGTCTGATGGCGGTGGTAAAGGCGGAAGGCTATGGACATGGCATGTTGGAGGTGGCTGCCTGCGCCAACAGGATGGGTGTGAAGGACTTTGCGGTGGCGACCATAGAGGAGGGCATTGCCCTGCGCCGCAGCGGCATCACGGGGGAGATTTTGATCTTGGGATATACGCACCCTGGTCGGGCAAGGGAACTTCACAGATACGATCTGACCCAGACTTTGGTGGATTACGAGTATGCGGTGCAGTTGAACAGACAGGGTTGTCGCGTGAAAACGCATATCAAGATCGACACGGGGATGCATCGACTGGGATTGGATTCGGAAGATTCGGAAAAGGTGCTTTCCCTCTTTGGCAAGAGATATCTACAGATATGTGGAATCTACACCCATCTGTGTGTGGCGGACAGTCAGGCCGGGGAGGACGTTGCTTTTACCCAACGACAGATTGATCGCTTCTATCGGCTTTTGCATGAGCTGGAAGAGGCGGGGGCCGCGCTTCCTCCCGTGCATATACAGAGCAGCTATGGACTCTTGAATTATCCCGAGTTGCAATGTGACTATGTGCGGGTGGGGATCGCTCTGTATGGCTGTCTGAGCGCTCCTGAACATCGGACGAAACTTTGGCCCGATCTGCGTCCGGCGCTGTCCTTAAAGGCCAGAGTGGTTTTGGTCAGAGAGGTGAAGCAGGGTGAGAGCGTGGGATACGGCAGAGCTTTTGTGGCAAAACAGGACAGCAAGATCGCCTTAATCTCTATCGGCTACGGAGACGGCTTTCCGCGCAATCTCTCAGGCGGCAGGGGAGAAGCGCTCATAGGCGGAAAGAGAGCGCCCATTGTGGGAAAGATCTGTATGGATCAGATGATGGCGGATGTCACCCATCTGCCTGACGTGCGCGCAGGCATGACAGCTACGCTGATCGGCAGAGACGGGGAAGAGGAGATCGCGGCTTCTGATGTGGCCGGACGGGCGGAGAGTATCACCAATGAGCTGTTGTGCCGGCTGGGGGACAGAGTGAGGATCACGGGGAAATAAGACCGAAAGCAGTTGTTTTTTTTGCGGAATGATGCTATAGTATTGATGCCGGTTGACAGGCACAAGATAGCAGATCAGATAGCGAGGAGCCGTTTTATGCTGGAGAGATTTTATCCTGATCATGAGCAGGATTCCGCTTACGATATCGATTACGAGACATTGTACAGGGAGGGGTATCGGGGCATTATTTATGATGTGGACAATACGTTGGTGCCCCATGGCGCTCCCGCGGACGATCGGGCCAAGGCTCTTTTTGAAAGGCTGCGCCGGATCGGTTACGGGACGCTTCTTCTGTCCAATAACAAGGAACCCAGGGTGAAGTCATTTGGCGACAGTGTGGGTTCTTTGTACATTTTTAAGGCGGGCAAGCCTGCCCGCAGAGGGTATCTACAGGCCATGGAAAAGCTGGGCACTGTGCCGGAGAATACATTGTTTGTGGGCGATCAGCTTTTTACGGATGTGTGGGGAGCCAAAAAGGCGGGGATCCTGACTTATCTGACAAAGCCGATTCATCCCAAGGAGGAGATTCAGATCGTATTAAAGCGCGTTTTGGAGAAGATCGTCTTGTTTTTTTATCATAGAAAAAAGAGGGGTCAGGCAGCAAAAGACGCAAGGGAGAGAAAAAGATGAGGATAGACGGATACACCCGCACATGCGGATTGATCGGCAATCCGGTGGAGCATACGATGTCGCCGGTGATACATAATACACTGGCCGCTGCCACGGGGGAAAACCTGGTATACGTGCCCTTTCATGTGCCGCAGGGACATGTGGAGGAAGCGGTGAAGGGAGCCTGGGCACTGAATGTCTTGGGCGTCAATGTGACGGTGCCCTACAAGAGTGAGGTCATTCCTTTTCTATGCGAACTGGATCCTCTGGCAAAGCAGATTGGGGCGGTAAACACGCTGGTGCGCACGGAAGGCGGTTTCAAAGGGTACAACACCGACATGCCGGGACTATATCGGGCGATGTGTGGAGACGGCGTGCGTTTGGAAAACGAGGACGTGCTGATACTGGGCGCGGGCGGTGTGGCGCGGGCGGTGGCGATCCTCTTGGCAAAAAAAGGCGCCGCCACGGTCACGATCTTAAACCGGACGGTGGATCGCGCTGACAAGATCGCGGAGGAAGTGAATGTCCTGACCGGACGAGACTTTGCAAGAGCGCTTCCGCTGGAGGGTTACAGAGAGCTTTCCGACACACGCAAATATCTGGCGGTTCAGGCCACCAGCGTGGGAATGTTCCCGCATACGGAGGATGTGATTATAGAGGACGATCGCTTTTACGACAAGATCCACACAGGGTACGATCTGATCTTCAATCCGCTAAAGACGCGCTTTATGGAGCTGGTGCAGGCACATGGCGGCAGAGCGTTCAACGGTTACCGGATGCTGCTCTATCAGGGCGTCATCGCTTATGAACTGTGGACGGGAAAACAGGTGGACGACACGCTGGCAGGAGCGGTGTACGAAAAGATGCAGCGTGCCATGGCGGTAAACTGCTCTGACAAGGAGGATTAGATGGGACAAAAGAAGAATATCGTGCTGATCGGTTTTATGGGGAGCGGTAAGACCACCATCGGTCTGAAACTTTCCTACAGATTGCGGATCCCCGTGGAGGACACGGACAAGTTGATCGAGCGCAGGGAAGGCCGGAGTATTCCGGAAATTTTTGCCGAGGAAGGCGAGGAGGCTTTTCGGGAGAAGGAGACTGCGCTGCTCGCGGAGATCGAAAGGCGCGGCTATGGACGGATCGTGTCCGTGGGCGGGGGCACGCCCGTGCGGCCGGAAAACCGCGCGCTGCTCAAAAGGTGCGGAACGGTGGTGTATCTGCGCGTCAGGCCGGAGACGGTCTACGCGCGTTTGAAAGACGATACCACCCGCCCCCTGTTACAGTGCGCCGATCCGTTGGCGCGGATCAGAGAGCTGCTTTCACAGCGTGAGGACGCCTACGAGGAATGTGCGGATCTGGTGGTGGACGTGGATGATCTGTCCACGGAGGAGATCCTGACCAGGATCGTGAGACAACTGCCGGAAAGGCAAAAGAAAGAGAGGAAGAAGGACGCCATGAAGCTTTTGGTCATCAACGGCCCCAATATCAATTTCCTGGGGATACGGGAGAAAAGTGTGTACGGGACGCAAAATTATCAATATCTGTTGGATCTGATCGCCAAAAAGGGCGAGGAGACCGGCTGTGAGATCACGGTTTTCCAGAGCAACCACGAGGGCGCTATCATAGACCGGATTCAGGAGGCTTATTTCGACGGGACAGAAGGGATCGTGATCAATCCGGGCGCGTACACGCACTACAGCTACGCCATACGCGACGCCTTAGCGAGCATCACCGTTCCCAAGGTGGAGATCCATATCTCCGACATTACCAAGCGGGAGGAATTTCGCAAGGTCTCTGTGACCGCGCCCGTCTGCGACAGACAGATCTACGGGCAAGGTTTGGACGGGTATTTGCAGGCGATCGATTTTTTGTTGGCGGGTCAGACATAAAAGGATTGCGGCAAGTTACGCTCCAGCGGGGCAATCATTCCCATTCGGACACGCTTGCGCTCGATGAAACACGTAACGGTACATAAGATGCCAAAGTACGGCATCTAAGTACCGACGTGTTTCAACGGTTCCTCATGGGAACAATTACCCCGTTGGAGCTTAGTATCCGGCAATGACATACAAATTTGCCGATTGTTGTGAGCCGAATTGGGGGGATGGTATACTTTTTGGAATTGTGGGATACAGGAGCAAAGCCTTCTCTGTAACCTTTGCTCCGTCCCAGCGCCGAAACCACAATCTCTTTATGGCGGAATTATTACATTTTTTAAATTATTTTACAAAAACAGTTGAAAAATGCCTTTTTTTATATTAAACTGGTAAAGAATTGTAACGTGAAAATATTAGGAGGAGCACACTATGATTTCTGCAGGTGATTTCAGGAATGGCATTACCATTGAACTGGAGAACAATGTGTATCAGATTATTGAGTTCCAGCATGTAAAGCCTGGAAAGGGTGCGGCATTTGTCAGAACCAAGCTGAAAAATATCAAGAACGGCGGTGTAGTCGAGAAGACATTCCGCCCTACTGAGAAGTGTCCACAGGCACGCATTGATAGAAAAGATATGCAGTATTTGTACAGCGACGGCGATCTGTATTACTTTATGGATACAGAGAGCTATGACCAGATCGCGCTGAACCAGGAGACGGTGGGAGATGCGTTGAAGTTTGTGAAGGAGAACGAGATGTGTAAAGTCTGTTCCCACAACGGCAATGTATTTTCCGTAGAACCCCCTCTGTTTGTGGAACTTAAGATCACTGACACGGAGCCTGGTTTCAAGGGCGATACCGCTACCGGCGCTACCAAGCCCGCTACCGTGGAGACTGGCGCGCAGGTTGCAGTACCTCTGTTCGTGGATCAGGGTGAGGTCATCAAGATCGACACCAGGACGGGCGAGTATATGTCCCGCGTATAGGTCAGGCTGTATCGGTACGGTTATCATATCATTTTCGGAATCTGTAAGGCAGTAGGCACAGTCCCGTTTGGGACAGGCTTGTTGCCTTTTTCACATCTTTTTGGGGTTTCTCCCGATTATTTCACAATTAACAAGAGACAATATGATAGAAAGAAGGTAAATATGGAAATGAATTTATTTGCACAGAACGTGCAGAAAAAAGTTGCGAGTGAACTTGGCAGGGGATATCAGGTAAAGCTACAGGAGGTGACCAAATTGAATCATGTCACGATGCAGGGACTCCTGATTTTGTCAGAGGAGAAAAATGTTTCTCCGACCATCTATCTGGATTCCTTTTGGGAAGCTTACGAGGGCGGAGCGAGCATGGAGGTGATCGTGGAAAAGATTTTGCAGATTTACAGGGAGGACACTCCCGTGCAAAATATCGATTTGGATTTTTTTAAGGACTTTGAGAAGGTGAGGGATCGGATCTGTTACCGTCTGGTACACCGAGAGAAGAACGAGGCGTTTTTGGCGGGTATTCCCCACATAGAATTTCTGGATCTTGCCATTTGTTTTTTCTATGCCTACAGAGGGGACGCCATAGGAGAGGGTTCCATCTTGATACACAATGCGCATGTAAAACTGTGGGATACCGATAAGAAGGAGCTGTTGGCGCTTGCCCAGAAAAACACGCCCAGGCTGTTTCCCTGGAAATGTACTTCTCTGGGGGAGATCGTGGCGGAGATTCTGCAAGGGCAGGAGAAGAAGATGTCAGGGACGGCAGAGAGCGCGGAGGCGGAGAGAGAATGGCGTGAGGGCATTGCGGACGTGGCCATGAAAGTGCTGACCAATCAAAGCTGCGTCCAGGGCGCGGCCTGTATTCTGTATCCGGACGTGCTGGAAGAACTTTCCGCACAGGCGGGCGTAAATTTCTATATTTTGCCGAGCTCCATCCATGAGGTGATACTGGTGGCGGACAACGGCAGGGAAACCCCGGAATTTTTAAAAGAGATGATCTATGATGTAAACCACACGCAGGTGGAACCGGAGGAGGTTCTGTCGGACAGTCTCTATTATTATGACAGAAAAAAGAAAACTGTCAGGATTCTCTGACGTTTTCCAAAAATAAGGTAGACATTCTATTGATTTTGTGATATCATATCTAGGGTGATGTAATAAATTTGTAACATTTGCATCCGTAGTCTAATGGATAGAACGGAGGCCTCCGACGCCTTTAATGCAGGTTCGATTCCTGTCGGATGCATTTTACATCACCCTGATTTGATATTTACAGACATTTTCGGTTAGCGTTATCCGGCGGCTGTCGGGTAGGAGATAAAACAGAAAGGTTATTATATGTTAAAAGATAAGGCAAGAGAGGCGGGCGCTTATATCCTGGAGCACAGCAAGATTCTGTTTCCGGTGATCGTGATCGCAGCAGTTGCGGTGACTGTGACGATCGCTCTCAGTGCGGGAGGTTCGACAGAGGACGATTCTACGTTGCCCAGCCAGGAAGGTTCTATGGAGAATACGGACGGTGTGCCGGGCGACGAGTATCAGGACATCCCCATGGAGGAGAATACCGACGAGGGGATCGGGACGCTGATCCGTTCTTATTATGATGCGCTTGCGGAGGGGGATACGGATGCGTTATCCACTCTGTGTCATGGGATATCACAGCAGGATTTGCTCCGGTTTGGTGAGACTGCCAGCTATATCCAGAGTTATCCCGTTGTTGAGATCTACACGAAGCCGGGATTGGAAGAAGGCACCAAGATCGCCTATGTATATTCCCGCGTGATCCTCAATGCGTTCGAGGATGAGATATCGGGTTATCAGACAATGATGATCTGTAAGGATGAGCAGGGACAGTATTATATCAACCGCGGAGAGTTCTCCGCCGAGGTTCAGAGTTATATCGAGAGAGTCAGTGCGCAGGATGACGTGGTGGTGTTCAATAACCGCGTCAACACAGAGTACAATGATCTGATGTATGCGAAACCGGAGATTTTTGAGTATCTGAGTCAGTTGGATTCCTGGGTGAGTACTGCCGTGGGAGAGCGCATTGCCGAACTGAATACGGAAGAGGGCGAGACCGGTCAGGAGGAGTCTGGGGAGGATGTGCTTGAGAATGGCGAGGGCGGCAATACGGAGAATCCGGAGACAAGCGCGCCGACGGAACCTGTTATTTTGTATGCAACGGCTACCACTACGGTAAATGTGCGCAGTTCTGACAGTGAGAACGCGAATCGTCTGGGCAAGATCACGGGCGGCACGAAGATACAGGTGTTGGAGCAGCGCGTCAACGGTTGGACCAAAGTTTTGTATGAAGGCAGCGAGGGTTTTATCAAGTCAGAGTATCTGGAGCTGGTGGAGAGCGCGGACAATGCCGAAGTGATCGGAACCGTGACGGCGACCACCAATATCAATGTGCGCGCTTCGGCGAGCGAGACGGCCGACAGGCTGGGCGTGTTGGCAGGAGGCGAGACGGCGGATCTGCTCGCCAACGAGAACGGTTGGTGCAAGATCAATTACAACGGCCAGGTGGGATATGTCAAGGCGGATTACGTGGAGTGATCGGGACTGCTTTGAGAAACATGCCTCGTCGGATGAATAGAAAAAAAGCGGATGGGAAAACTGTCTACAGAGGAATCTGTAGGCAGTTTTTTTAGTATGACGGGCATGCCCGTGTTCTGTGGTGAAAGTCCACTTAGGCG